>JBNJGG010000093.1:0-10881 GCA_051747545.1 Halobacteriota archaeon
GTCAGAAGGGACGATAAAGTACACTGTCGCAGTGGTGAATCATATCACGCTACCGACGCCGAGCGAGCCACCGGAGTCACGCGACATCACGACACAGGGCGTCATCCGGCTAGAGCGCCGCGACAGCGTACGCAATCGACGAGAAGACCATGAGAAACGCGAGGACGAGTGCCATCAATCGTTGACGGTCCATACGAAATCTGGTGTAGCCACTGGTGTTAATCTTACGGGTGGTGACGCTGGTTCACGTCGCGGCGCAGAGATGGTGTCGGGCGGTCAGGCTTCCCGCCGGAGTCGACTTACGACGAACGAGTCGTCGAGTTCACCGAGAAACTCGCCGAGTCGTGGTCCGTCCGTGGAGTCGAAGAAGAGGCGATACCCCGCCTGGAAGAAGTCGCCCACGTCGACCTCGTGACACCGGGCGGTCTCGTAGATTTCGCCCTGAATCTCCTCGCCGGTTCGACCACCGACGACGAAGTCCGCGAGGTCGTCGAGTGCGGCCGCCGTCTTCGCGTCGAACTCGACGTCTGGTAACTCGGCTTGCAGCCGGTAGTTGTACTGGTTGTCCATGCGCTCGGCCCAGGTGCGAGCGCGCTCGACCCGGGCGAGAGCCGCTTCGACGGCCCACTCGGGCGTCTCCTCGGTGATGTGGCCTTCGTTGCGCGCCATCTGCTCTCGAAGCGCCGGGTCGTCGGTCATGCCCAGCACCGCCGCGAACGTGTAGGGAATCCGGACGCGTCGCTCGCGCACCTCGTCGACGACGAACGGGTAGGCACGCTCGGCCAGTTCGTCGAGCGTCTCGTCGTCTTCCTCGCCGAAGTAGAGGCGCTCGAAGCGGTCGAAGTCGTCGACGAGCTGGTCGAGTCGAGAGAGGTCCAGGTCGCGCGCCTTCTTCGGGGTCAGGACGAAGAAGTACCGGAGCACCTCGGGTTCGAGGTACTGGAGGATTTCGTCGACGGTGACGATGTTGCCCGCAGACGACGAGAGCGGTTCGCCGTTGAGCGTGAACCACTCGTATGTCATCGGCACCGGGGGGTCGATGTCGAGGACGCGGCGGGCGATGTCCTGTCCGCTCGGCCAGGACCCCTCGGCGTGGTCCTTGCCGAAGGGTTCGAAGTCGACTCCGAGAACCTTCCACTGGGCGGGCCACTCGAAGCGCCACGGGAGTTTACCCTCCCGGAGCGTGGCGGTCCCCTCGTGGCCGCATCCGTCGATGTGACGGCCCCCGGCTTCGAGGCCCGAGCAGACGTATTCGACGGTGCCGGAGTCGAGGTCGACGCCGGTGATGTTCTGTGTGAGCATGCCGCATTCGGCGCACTGGGCCATGAACGGGACGTACTCGTCGTCGACTTTCGCCTGATACGCAGCGAGCACCTCCCGGGCGGTGTCCGCTTTCTCCAGGACCTCCCGGGTCACCGCCTCGAACGCGCCCGTCTCGTACATCTCGGTGTTCGAGACGACTTCGATGGGGACGCCGATGCGCTCGGCGCTCTTGCGTAGGAGGTCGGTGAAGTGTGCGCCGTAGGAGTCGGCTTCGCCGAAGGGGTCCGGGATGTCCGTGTAGGGCTTTCCGAGGTTGCGCCCGAGTGCGCCCGCGTTCACGTCACCGAGGTCCACGAGGTTCCAGTCGGCGTCGGCGAGCGTCCGGGGGAGCTTTCGGAGAGCGTCCCTGTCGTCGCTGGTGAACACCTGCCGGACCTCGTGGCCGCGTTCGCGGAGAACGGCTGCGACGAAGTACCCGCGCATGATTTCGTTGAAGTGGCCGAGGTGCGGAACCCCCGAGGGAGAGACGCCGCCCTTGACGACGATGGGGTCGGCGGGGTCACGAGCCTCGACTTCGTCGGCGATTTCGTCGGCCCAGAAGGCGTGATAGGAGGACTCGGATCCCTCGTCGGACGCCCGGTCGTCCACGTGTCCGGTCGCGTCGTCGTCACTCATCGTTGCGCCCAGTACGTCGGTTCGTCACCCGTCTCGACGGGAACGATGTCGGTTCCGGTGTGTTCGCCCGTCAGAACGGCGGTTTCGACGGCACCGGGGTCGGTCCCGTCGAGGACGATGGTGCGCATCTCCGAGCGCTCGATGAGTTTCGCCGCCAGCAGGTCGACCGGTGCTGATGCCCCCGCATCGCGGCTCATCGGTGCGACGACGTCGACCAGTTCGGCGGCCGTGAGTTCGGCGAGCTGCTGGGCGCTCTCGTCCTCGGCGGGGTCGGCGTCGAACACCCCGTCGACGCTCGTGGCGTAGCCGAGCCGGTCGGCGTGGTTGTACGGGGCGAGTGCCGCCGCGACCGCGTCGGTCGTCTGGCCGGGCATCACCCCGCCCATCACGGAGACGTCGCCACGCCGAACCGACTTCCACGCCTCCTCGTAGGTGTGGGCGGGCGTCGGGTCGACGGCCGACCCGAGCGCAGCAATCAGGAGACGGGCGTTGATTCGAGTCACGTCGATACCGATGTGATCGAGTTGAACTTCGTTGGCTCCGAGACCGCGGGCCGCCATTATGTAGTCGCGTGCGACGCCACCGCCGCCGACGACGACGCCGAGTTCGACTCCCTCGGTCGCAAGCGACCGGACGACCGAAGCGTGCTCCTCGACGCGGCCTGCGTCGAGGTCCGGCGCGAGTACGCTCCCGCCGATGGAAATCACCACTCTCATTGCACCGGGGTTGCCGGGATTCGGTCTTAAGGGTTGCCACCTCGGGACAGCGCTGCGTGACAACGACTGGCGGCCGTCTGGGGTGTCGGTTCGCGTTCCAGTCGGAGCAACACTAAAGCCCGTTCATCCCCGCCGTCGAGGTATGAAGGTACTCGGCCTCGCAGGCCCCGGGTCCACCGCGCTCGCGGAGACGCTCTCGTCCAGACTCGACGGACGTGTCGCCGTGGTCGAACCGCTTCCAGAACGGGCCGGTCTCGATCAGACGAGTGCCTCGACCACCTACGGCGTCGCCGACGACGGATCGTGGGTCGGGGCCGGCAGTGAGCTATCGCTGTCGGAACTGCTCGACCGACTCGCCGTCGACAACGAGTACGCACTGCTGGTCGACGTGTCCGCAGCGAGCGTCCCGACGGTAGCGGTCGGAGACGTCGAAGTGGCTGGCGACGTCGCGCTCTCGGCGGACGAGGCGGCCGGGGTCGACGCCGACGAGGTGGTCGAACTCGTCGAGACGGTCGAACCCCACGAATCGCTGCAGTCGCTCGTCGCCCGCGTCAAACGGTCGCCGCGCGCAGATCGAGCCGGTGCCATCGCGACGTTCACCGGCCGCGTCAGGGCCAAAGAGGATGCAGATGACTCGAAGACGATACACCTCGAATTCGAAAAGTACGACGAAGTCGCCGACGAGCGGATGGAGGCCATCAGTCGCGAACTCGCCGACAGAGACGGCGTTCAAGACGTGGTGATGCACCACCGGACGGGGCGCATCGAAGACGGCGAGGACATCGTCTTCGTCGTCGTCCTCGCCGGTCACCGCGAAGAGGCGTTTCGAACCGTCCGAGACGGCATCAACCGCCTGAAAGACGAGGTACCCATCTTCAAGAAGGAGACGACGCTCGACTCGCAATTTTGGGTCCACGACCGGTCCTGAAATGCCATCGGGGAGCCATTTCTTCTTTTTTTTCTGTCCACGACCGCGATTAATAGGAAAATATCTCCGGTAAAACGGCCGGGTTCGGCGACATAATATCTGTTCTATTGAATCTGCAATATTCATTCTAAACGGATTATAAAACATCTCGTCTCCAATAGAACAGTTATGAAACGTACTCTTTTCACGATTTTACAGTGAAAGAGCCCGAACACCCCCTAACGTTCCCACCTTTATAACAGCCATCCAGTCCTACCAGTGTATCGAAGTCAGCTATGAGCGCCACAGTAAACCCCTCCACTGACGGACTCTCGAAGGAAGAACGACTCAAGCAGTACCTGTTTGAGAAAGCACAGGACGGAGAACTCTACTTCAAGAGCAAGTTCATCGCAGACGAAGTCGGACTCTCGCCGAAAGAGATCGGCGCGTTGATGGTGAAACTCCGCGACTCGGCGCAGGAACTCACCATCGAGAAGTGGTCGTACACGAGTGCGACGACGTGGCGAATCGAACAGTCAGCCTAAACGGGTACACGAGACGCGTTCCACCGCTCCAGCGTCCCCGCGACACACTTCGGTGATGGGCGGCCCCGTCGACGGCTGTCCCCCTCGTCGTCTCCGTGGCCGCCATCCGTCCTTTCCCCGCACCGTTCTGGCAGTGACACGCACTGGCCAAGAAGTAGCCACTCCTGCTTTCAGTCACGAAAGTAGCCACGCTCGTGTCACGTCACGGGATTTATACAGACGTACCCCATATCCTCGTCCAATGGATTCTGCCGACTCGTCCGCGGATTCGGCACCGGTCGATGCGCTTCGGTCCGTCTTCTTCCTCCGGGAGACGCGCACCGAAGACGAGAGGTTGCTGTTCTACGGCGAGTCGCTGGTTCCTCGACGAATGCTGGTCCGCGAGGTGTGGCCGGCGTTCCGTGAGGCCGGGTACGAAATTCACGTGGCCGATAGTCGACAGCGCGGAGAGGACGTGGTCGTCGCCGAACCAGTGACTACCAGTTCCTCGGGCGTCCCCTGGAAGAACATCGCTCTCCTGCTGGCGACCGTGGTGTCGACGTTGCTCGTCGGCGCGTTCGGCTGGTACTACATTCCGGTGTCGACGATTCGGACGGACCCGTTCGTCGTCCTGCAGGCGTGGCCCTTCACCGCCGCGGTGCTCGGCGTCCTGCTGGCCCACGAACTCGGACACTACGCGATGGGTCGCTACCACGGCGTCGACGTGTCGCTCCCGTACGTGATACCGTTCATCCTCCCGTTCGGGACGCTCGGAGCCATTATCCGGATGCGGGGACAGATGCCGAGCAGGAAGGTGCTGTTCGACATCGGCGTCGCGGGACCGCTCGCCGGACTGGCGGCCACGGTTGTCGTCACCGTCGTCGGCCTGTCGCTTCCGCCGATGACCGTCCCACCGGAGGTCATCTCCCAGAGCGGCGAGGTCATCATCTTCAACAACCCGCCGTTGCTGGACGGCATCGCGGCGATTCTGGGCCAACCGACGAGCTACGCCGACCCGACCCAGACCGTCCACCCGATAATCATCGGCGGGTGGGTCGGGATGTTCTTCACCGTCCTCAACCTCCTGCCAGTCGGACAACTCGACGGTGGCCACATGGTTCGTGCGATGCTGGGCGAACGACAGGAGTCGGTCGCCGCCGTCGTCCCTCTCGCACTGTTCGGGTTGGCTGGCTACCTCTACTACGTCCGTGACCTGGGTCTCAACGAATCGGTGGGGTTGTGGGCCTTCTGGGGCATGTTCGCCATCGTGATCGCGTTCAACGGCCCGGCACACCCCGTCGACGAGACGCCGCTCGGGTGGAAGCGACAACTGGTCGGCGCGTTCACGTTCACGCTCGGCGCGCTCTGCTTCCTGCTGGTGCCGATTCAACTCATGAGCGTGTAATCTCGGGTCGGGTCACCGTCTCGACATCGCGTCCCGCATCCGCTACGCGTCGGTCCCGTGCGTGTACCCTCGATCCGGGAGCGGTTCGCCGTCGGCTTCGACTCCCGAGTCGGTCACGTCCCCGATAGCCGTCACCCTCGTCGACACCGTCGAACGAACGTCGTCGATCGAGCCGGGGGGAAGGGTGAACACGAGTTCGAAGTCCTCGCCGAAGTACGTCGCCAACGCACGTCGGTCCTCTTCGTCGGCGGCGACGGCGTCGACGCCCGGGTCGACGGGGAGTCGGTCGAAGTCGACGGTAAAGCCGCAGTCGCTCGCCTCGGCCAACTGGTGAAGCGACCGACCGAGGCCGTCGCTCGAATCCATCATGGCGGTCGCGCGATCGGCGAGTGCCCGTCCGGCGTCGACGCGCGGGGTGAACCGAAAGAGCTCGTTGCCGCGCTCGGTGTGCCCACGCTCGAACTCCCGAAGCGCCGCGGCGCTTCGACCGAGCGTGCCGGTCACGCAGACGACATCGCCCGGTCGCGCACCGGAGCGATACACCGGGTCGTCGGTGCGACCGAGGACGGTCGTCGCCACGGTGAACTCCTCGTGGCCGTCGAGGTCGCCACCGACGTACTCGGCGTCGACGGCTTCGCACACCTCGCTCGCACCCCGAACGAACGCGCGGAGTTCGTCGGCGTCGAACTCGGGGACTGCGTAGACCGCGACGGCGGCGACGGCCTCGGCACCCATCGCCGCAACGTCTGAGAGCGACGCGCCGACCGCTCGCCACCCGGCGGTGTAGCGGGTCGTCCCCTCGGGGAAGTCGGTCGTCTCGTGGAGCATGTCCGTCGTCAGCACGTGACCGTCGACGACGGCGGCGTCGTCGCCTGCCCCCGGCAACTCCGCAGCGAGCATCCGTAACGCCGTCCGCTCGTCCATGCTCGCGGTTGGACAGGGGGCGAGAAAAAACCCGTTGTCGGGGGTGCGTCCCGGAGTCACGCGACGGCGTCCGCACGCATCGTGTCGCGTTCGGCGTCTGCACCGTCAGGTCTGATGGCGGACAGTTCCGGTGGGTTAAAGCCGTCAGTACACGACGGAGACGGTATGGCCGGCGAGAGACTCCGAGCCACCGTTCTGGGTTTTCTCGCCGCGGCGGCGGTGTTCACCGTCCTCTTCTACGTCGCTGGCGTCGACGACCTGGTTCAGACCCTCTCGATGGCAGAGCCTGCAATCGTCGGGCTCGTCATCGTCGCGACGCTGGCGTGGCTGGCGTCGTGGGGAGGCTCGCTTCGAACGGTGCTCTCGGTGCTGGGCGTCGACCTGTCGGCGATTCGGTCGTTCTTCGTCTTCGCGGGCGCGACATTCTCGAACAACATCACCCCCTTCGGACAGGCGGGTGGCGAGCCCGTGACCGCACTCCTCATCACGGAAGTGTCGGACGCCGAGTACGAGACGTCGCTGGCGGCAATCGCCAGCGTCGACACGCTCAACTTCGTGCCGTCGATAATCTTCGCGCTCATCGGAGCGGGATACTACACCACGGAAGTGACACTCGGACGAAACCTCGAAATCGCAATCGGGGCCGTCGTCGGGTTGGCCGTCATCGTGCCGTCGGTGGTCTACGTCGGGTGGCAACACCGCTACGAACTCGAACGGAGGGTCATCGAAGCGCTCACCCCGCTCATTCGACGACTCGGCCGCCGACTCCCGCGCGTCACGGCCCCGAGTCCCGACGGCATCGAACGCCGGATTACCGGCTTCTTCAGCGCCATCGAACGCGTCGCGACCAGCCCGCGCGGGCTCACGCTCGCGCTGGGGCTGTCGGCGTTCGGATGGTTTCTCCAGATGCTCGGCCTCTGGCTCTCTTTTTACGCGATCGGTCACCCCATCGCCTTCTCCATCGCGCTGTTCGTCGTTCCCATCGGGGCCATCGCGGGCGTGACACCCCTCCCGGGTGGAGTCGGGGGCATCGAGAGCGTCCTCGTGGTCCTCATCGCGGCGGCCAGTCCGGCGGTCGGATTCGACGTCGCCACCGCAGGAGTGGTCATCTTCCGAGGAGCCGTCTACTGGACGCCGACACTCATCGGCGGGGTCACGACCAGCCTGATCGGGGCGGGGCGGGGAATCTGAGCGGAGTGAGCTGCCGGGCGGTCAGCACATCTGAGTAGAGTGAGTTCGCCGAGGGTTCAAACCCCGTGAGTACGTGTCTCAAAACGGACAGACGCGGCCAATACGATGCCTTTAAACGCCGGAATCATGAATTCGTAGCTATGGTAACCCTCTACGACGTTCCGGCCGACGAGCTCATCTCCGGGCTCGCCGCGGCACTGGAAGACCGACTCGAGGAACCCGACTGGGCAGCGTACACGAAGACGGGCGCGAGCCGCGAACTGCCACCCCAGCAGGACGACTTCTGGTACGTCCGAGCGGGGAGCCTCCTTCGCAAGCTCTCGATGAACGGCCCAATCGGTGTCGACCGCCTCGCGACGGAGTACGGTGGACGGAAGCGCGGTTCGAACCGGTACCGCGTCGCCAAAGCGAGCCACGAGAACGGCTCGAAAAATATCATTCGAACCATCCTCCAGCAACTCGAAGAGGAAGGGCTGGTCGAGACGGCCAAGGGCGAGGGTCGACGCATCACCGCCGAGGGCCAGAGCTTCGTCGACGAAACCGCAAAAGAGGTCTTCGAGCAACTCGACCGACCGGAACTGCAGCGCTACGCCTGAGTTTCCTCCGTAATCGTTTTCTGACGCGCCCCGAATTTTACACCTATGAGTGGGAACCCTGACGACGAACGCCTCGAAGAACTCCGCAGACAGCGAATGCAGGAGTTGCAGGACCAGGCGGAAGGAGAACAGCAGGCCGAGGCACAACAGGCGGCCCAGGAACGCGCCGACGCTCAGAAGGACGCGTTGCTTCGGCAGTATCTGACCGACGGCGCACGGCAGCGATTGAACGCCGTCCAGATGTCGAAACCCGAGTTCGCAGAGCAGGTCGAACAGCAACTGGTCGCACTGGCCCAGAGCGGCCGACTGCAAGAGCGCATCGACGAGGAGAAGATGATGAGCCTGCTCAAAGAACTGAAACCCGAGAAGAAGAGCTTCGACATCCGTCGTCGTTGATGCAGCTGGCCCTGCTCTACAGCGGCGGGAAGGACTCCTCGCTGGCCGCGTTACTCCTCGACTCGTTCTACGACGTGACGCTCGTCACCGCCCACTTCGACGTGACCGACGGGTGGTCCCACGCCCGCGACGCCGCCGTCGCACTCGGATTCGACTTTCGTACCGTCGAACTTGACGACGACGTGGCCGAGGCGGCCGTCGACGAGATGTACGAGGACGGCTACCCACGCAACGGCATTCAGCGCGTCCACGAGCACGCCCTCGAAGCGGTCGCCCAACTGGACGTGAGCGTGGTCGCCGACGGCACCCGCCGAGACGACCGGGTGCCGACCGTCTCGCGCGCACAGGCCCAGAGCCTCGAAGACCGCCACGGCGTCGACTACCTCGCGCCGTTGTCGGGATTCGGTCGCGGGGCCGTCGACCGTCTCGCGGCCGCGACCCTCGACGTGGAGGTCGGCCCGAGCGAGGACGTGCGAAAGGGCGACTACGAGGGCGAGCTCCGGACCCTGCTGACGGCGAAATACGGCGACAGAGCCGTCGACGACGTGTTCCCGGCCCACGAACAGACGTACGTGTTAGGGCGCGCCGACGGGACGCGTGGGCAGCGTAGTGCGCGCGCTGAGAGTCGTCACGACTGAGAAATCACCGCCGAGTGGACGGTGGGTACCGAACACATCGGCTGGGCGACACTCGCCCGTCGGGACGACGGTATCGGTTGCGAGTGACATCGGCGAGCAGGTCGACCGACCGGTCTTCGACCCGGAAAGGACAGCTTTGAAGCGACCGCTTCGCAAACGAGAGGGCATGTACGACCGACTCAAGGGGTTCCGTGACATCTACCCCGACGAGATGGCCGCTCGACGCGAGGTCATCGACGACGTAGAGCGCGTCGCTCGAAGGTACGGGTTCCGAGAAATCGGGACGCCCGCGCTGGAGCGAGTCCAGATGTACGTCGACAAGAGCGGCGAGGACATCGTCGACGAGCTGTACGCCTTCACCGACCAGGGCGGGCGAGAGATAGCACTCACCCCGGAACTGACGCCGACAGTCGCCCGGATGGTCGTCGCCAAGCAGCAGGCGATGTCCAAGCCCATCAAGTGGTTCTCGTCGCGGCCGTTCTGGCGGTACGAGCAGGTCCAGCAGGGGCGATTCCGAGAGTTCTACCAGACGAACGTCGACATCTTCGGGTCGGCCGAACCGGAAGCCGACGCCGAAATCCTCGCCTTCGCGGCCGACGCCATGACGGAACTGGGACTCACGGGCGAGGCGTTCGAATTTCGCGTCTCCCACCGCGACATCCTCGGTGGGCTCCTGGCGTCTCTGGAGGCCGACGTGGACACGCGGGCGGCCATCCGGGCGGTCGACAAGAGCGAGAAAATCGACGACGCGGAGTACTACGACCTGCTGGTCGACGCCGGACTCACGTACGACGACGCCGCCGAGTTCGACGGACTGCTCGCCACCGGGGACCTCGACGAACTCACCGACTTCGCCGGGACCGACCGAGTCGCCGACGCGGTCGAAAATCTGCGGGCGGTACTAGAGGCCGCGGAGGACCTCGGCGCTCGCGAGTACTGTACGCTCTCGCTGGAGACGGCGCGGGGTCTCGACTACTACACGGGCGTCGTCTTCGAGTGCTTCGACTCGACCGGCGAGGTCAGCCGTGCCGTCTTCGGCGGTGGTCGGTACGACGACCTCATCGAGAGCTTCGGCGGCCAGCCGACCCCGGCGGTCGGCGTCGCACCGGGACACGCGCCGTTGGAACTGCTGCTTCGGCGCGCGGACGTCTGGCCCGAGGAATCGCTCTCGACGGACTACTACGTCCTCTCGGTCGGCGACACCCGGCGCGTCGCCAGCCGAATCGCCCGCGACCTGCGCGCGACCGGAAACGTCGTCGAGACCGATATCTCGAACCGGAGCTTCGGGTCGCAGATGTCCTACGCCGACTCCATCGCCGCCGACGCCGTCGTCATCGTCGGCGAGCGCGACCTCGAACAGGGCGAGGTGACCATCAAGGACATGGCCTCCGGCGAGCAGACGACCGCTCCCGTCGAGGACTTCCCCGGCGACAGAGACGCGCCAAGGGTCGGCGACTTCGCCTGACCGTCGACGCAGGAGGCGGTGCTCGAGCACACGGACGCCGATTCTCACTGCGGGGAAATCGGCTCGGGTATTCATCCTGCTGGCCGGCGTATAGGGCAGTGGTGAGCGAGATGTACGATACCATACTGGTCCCAACTGACGGCAGTGAGGCGGTCGAAGCCGCGGTCGAGAACGCGATGAC
>JBNJGG010000094.1:0-10843 GCA_051747545.1 Halobacteriota archaeon
ACCTGGGTTGCGACCGCCGCGAACGCGAGGTAGTACCGGTCGGCCCAGCCGGCGAGTACGTGGACACCGGCCAGAAGGACCGTCAGACCGAGCAGCCCCAGCGTCGGCAACGAAAAGAGCGTGACGTGGGATGCCGAACGACTGGCAACAACCAGCGCGGCGACCGCCAGGATGAGGTAGGCGACCTGTGTGAGGTGGCCCAGTAGCCGGGTTTCGAGTCGAACGTCGCCGCGCGTTTTCACTCCGAGGTAGGCGGCTCCGTCGACGACGGTGAGTGCGACGACGGCGAGGCCGACGAGTACGCTGGCGACCGACGCGACGCCGTCGACGCCGACCATCCAGTTGCCGACGAACACGCCGAGGAAGAAGGGAGATGCCACGCTCCCGACGACGAACGCCTGTCCCCAGCGGCGCTGCCAGGCGTCGTCGTGGCGCTGTTCGTACATCTCCGGGGCGAGACCGCGGAGGATAAGCGAGCCGAGGATGGCGAACATCAGCAGGTAGTGCCGACTGAACAGGTCGGCGTACACTTCCGGGAAGACGGCGAACAGCATACCGCCGAAGACGACCAGCCACACCTCGTTGCCGTCCCAGAACGGTCCGATGGCGGCCAGCAACTGCTCGCGCTCGGCGTCCGTCCGTCGCGTCGCGAACAGCGCGCCGACGCCGAAGTCGAACCCGTCGAGAAACAGGAAGGTCGCCAGCACCGCAAACACCAGCGCGAACCAGAGTTCGGTGAGCGGCAAGCCCAACAGCGGTCCGTCAGCGAGGGAAAGCGGTGACCAGACGACGAGATCAGTCATCGCTTGGAACGACCTCCTCTGGTCCGCTCACGTCCCGGTTCGACGTGTGTGGGTGCGTCGGAGTCTCCTCACGAATGAGGCGGACGACGACGTACCAGTAGAGGACCAGCAACGCCGAGTACACGCCGACGAAGCCGGTAAGCGTGGCGAGCGCCTCGATGCCGGTCAACCCCGGTGAGACGCCGGCGTGGGTTTTCATCACGTCCTGGATGACCCACGGCTGGCGGCCTACTTCGGTCACGATCCAGCCCAACTCGACCGTGAGAATCCCGAGGACGGACGAACCGAACAGTGCCTTCGCCAGCAGGTCGTCTTCGAACAGCTTGCCCTGATACCATCGGTACCCACCCCAGAACGCAAGCAAGATGAACCACATACCGAGCCCGACCATTGCCCGAAACGCCCAGAACACGATAGCGACGGGCGGACCCTCGGCGTCGAAGTCGTTCAGTCCCGTGATGGTCGCACCGGGGTCCTCGCCGCTTGCCAGCAGCGACGCGACGAACGGGATCTCGACGACGAACAGGTCTTCCGCGTGCGGGTCGGTGACGTCTTCCAGGCTCGTCGGGAACGCGAGCACCTTCAGTCCGACCGAGGAGTCCGTCTCGTACTGTGCCTCCATAGCGGCGAACTTCTGGGGCTGAGTGTCCGCGACGTGGCGGCCGTACGCGTCGCCGTGGATGGCCTGGAACGGGGCCGTGATGAGCAACACCGCAAGCCCGATTTTCATCGTCTTCCTCCAGAACTCCGTGTCCCGCTTGGTCCAGACGTAGTACGCCGCAACGCCGGTCATAAACAGCGCAACAGACAGCACGGCGGCGTTTTGCATGTGGACGTACATCCACGGAAACCGCGGGTTGGCGTAGGCGGCGATCGGGTCGACAAGCGAGATGATCGGCTGTCCACTCTCGGTCACCACCTCGTAGCCGCGGGGCGTTTGCATCCACGAGTTGGCGATCAGGATCCAGACGGCCGACAGCCACGTGCCGAGCCCCACGAAGACGCTCGATATCATATAGAGCCGGTCGCTGACCCGTTCCCGACCGAACACGAAGATGCCGAGGAACGTCGCCTCCAGCATAAACGCCATCATCCCTTCGATGGCGAGGGGCCCGCCGAACAGCTCCCCGGCAGCCGTCGAGAACGCGGCGAAGTTCGTCCCGAACTCGAACTCGAGGACGATACCCGTGACGGTTCCGACGACGAACGAGATCGCGAAGATCTTCGTCCAGAAGGCCCGGAGTTGTTCGTACACCTGCTCTTCGGTCCGTATCTCCTTCCACGTGAAGTAGATGAGAAAGGGCGCGAGCCCCATACTCATCACCGGGAAGATGATGTGGACTATCGTCGTCACCGCAAACTGGAGTCTACTGGCGATGACTGGATCGATCATATTCGTGTTTCTGGTGAAAGAGTGTCTGTTTCGGGGGCCGGTGCCGCGACTGAACTTCCCGGGCGTGCTGTCCGGTTAGCGCCGGATTATCGCTCGCGGGTGACGAACCACCAGTCGTAGTATTCGGTGCTGTCGTCAGCTTCAGCCTCCGCCTTGCGGGCCTCGGCGTCGGCCTCGGTACTCGGCGGTGGTAGCAGCACGCGGTCGTCGAACGTCTCGTTGTTCGGCCAGTCGGCCGGTGCGGCGACGTCGCTGGCGTCGCTCTTCTGGAGCGCGCGCAGCGAGCGCAGGATCTCGTCGATGTTGCGCCCGATTTCCATCGGATAGGTCATACGTAGCCGGACGGCCCCCTCCGGATCGAGGATGAAGACGGTACGGACAGTCGCGGTACCCGCGCCCGGATGGAGCATCCCAAGACGCTGGGCGACCGATCCCTGATCGTCGGCGATGATCGGAAACTGGATGTCGACGTCCAGGTTTTCGCGTATCCACTCCGTCCACTTAATGTGCGAGTGGACGCGGTCGACCGAGAGGCCAAGCAGTTCTGCATCTAGCTCCTCGAACTCCTCTCGGCGCTGTTCGAAGGCGACGAACTCCGAGGTACAGACGGGTGTGAAATCGCCGGGGTGACTGAACAGCACGAGCCACGACCCCTCGTAATCGTCCGGGAGCGTCCGTTCTCCCATACTCGTCTCGACTGGTAGTTTGGGGAACTGATCGCCGATACCGGGCGTTTCAACCGTCGGATCGTCCGCGGATGCTTCCTGTGTCATCTCACTTCCGACTTGGCACGTGAACTATTAAACCGGACTTCTGAGAACTATACTTTCCGAAAGATATCTACTACTTTGGAACTAGCAAACATTATTTCCGGTATCCCGTTTGCAGTTGCGGTTGGCGTGTGTCGCTGGCTGGGCTGTGACAGTTCGGTACCGCGAGTTCGCCCCGTCCTCAGTCAGATTCCTCGAACGACACGCTCCCCAAGCCCCGCACAGCGGCGAGTAACCGCCCGAGTGCGCGCCGGACATCGGCGTCGAACAGCGCCCTCAAGAGGCCGAAGAACCCGACCGGTTTGGGGTCTTCCTGCGCGAGACCGCCGACGGTCGCCTCCAGGGCGTCGGTAAACTTCGGATCGCCGAGGGTCTGGACGAGCGCGACCATATTCCCAGCGTTCCGACCCAGTTCGTACATCTCGACATCGTTCTCGGCGTGGGCGTCGGCAAAGCCCGCCGCGGCCATCCGGAGGTCACGAATGACGTTCCGGTTCTCTTGGGCGACGGTCCGCAACTCGGGAGTGAGATCCATCGCCAGGTCGTTGGCCGCATCGAGCAACTCGAGCATCTCACCGAGCGTCTCGGCGTTCTCTCCCAGCTGTTCGAGCAGCGCGAGGGTCTCTTTGCTCTCTAGAACGTTGCGGAGCCGTTCGATTACCTCGCGGTTCTCTTGGATGGCGACCCGCAGCTCCGGGACGAGACCATCAGAGAGATCTTTCGCAGCCACCAGCACGTCGAGCAGTTCGACGAGTGTGTCGGCCTCGTCGCCGACTTTCCCGAGGAGGACCAGCGTCTCTTCGCGCTCGAACGCGAGTCGAAGCTCGCGGATAGGTTCGCGGTTCTCCCGCACAGCCTCGCGGAGTTCGGGCGCGAGGTCTGCTGCGAGTTCCTCTGTCGTCGCGAGCATTCGGAGCAGTTCTGCGAGTTCCTCGTCGTTTTCCTCGAGGGCACGTGCCAGTTCCGTCTGATCGTCGGCCGGTACGTCCCCGTCGAGCGAGTGATCGTTGCTCGCCATCGTTATGGGAGGGGATCGTACCCGCGAAGCCAGGAGTTCCAGTAGAAACTGGGCAGGACGTTGATGTCCATAATCCAGTTCATCCGGCTCTCGACGGGTGCGGAGATGCTCTCTTCGTAGTCGAACTCTGCGACCATCGCCTTGCCTTTCTTCGTCAACAGCGGACAGGCGGCGTACCCCTCGTACTCGGCGGTCATTCGACGGCCCTCGATGTGTGCAGTGAGGTTATCGAGGACGATGTGAGCCTGCTTGCGCGCCGCTGCAGCCGTCTTGGCATTCGGCGTGCTGCAGCCGTCACCGAGCCCGAACACGTCGTCGTACTCGGTGTGCTGGAGCGTGTGCTCGTCAACGCTGACGTACTCGCCGTCGTTTTCGACGTCGTCTTCGGTAAGCGGCGAGTTGTCGGTGAGCGCCGGCTGCCCGTACTGGGGCGGAACCGGCGCGTAGAGGTCGTACTCCTGCGTGTCGCCGTCTTCGGAGTGAATGACCCCCTGTTCGTGGTCGATCTCGTCGACGGTGAAATTCAGGGTGGCTTCGATGCCGCGGTCGGCCCAAATCTCTTCGAGTTTCTCGCGATAGGGCGAGACACCGAACACCGCGTCGCTGCCCTTGGTCATAACGACCTCGACGTCGTCGCGGATCCCCTGGCGGCGGAAGTAATCCTCGGCGAGCATTGTCATCTTCAGCGGCGCGCCCCCGCACTTGATCGACGTGTCGGGGACCGAGACGACGAAGGTGCCGCCGTCGAAGTCGGCGAGTGCATCCCGTAGCCCCATCGCGGCCTCGAAGTGATAGAACGGGTATACTGAATCGGTCTCCTCCCAGCCTTCCAGCATCCCGGGCGTGGACTCGGGTGCGAGCCTGTGACCCAACGCGACGACGAGGTAGTCGTACGAGAGGTTGCCGTCGCCGAGTTCTACGGTCTTTTCCTCGGGATCGACGCCCGTGACCTCGTCGTGGACGAACTCGACACCGTTCCGAAGGAGTCCGCGTACGTCCCGGAACTGATCTCCTGGCTCCATATACCCGAACGGCAGCAGGTAAAACGAGGGTTGATACGCGTGTTCTGTGCTCTTGTCGACGACGGTGATCTCGGCGTCGGTAGGATCCAACCGGCGGCGAAGCATATTTGCGGTCATCGTGCCGCCGACGCCGGCACCGAGCACCACTATGTGGTCCATAGGCATTCTGTATTGGACAGTGCTGTACCTGAACGCTGAGGTAGCTGAGACAATGTTGCCGACCTCGACGAACCCGCGAACTTGCAGAAATAATTTCTGAAACTCGCTCGCGCCAGCCGACTCCCAGTCGGGGATGCCATTCGCCTCTCGCGTTCCCAGTGAGGGATCGAACGAATCAGACGTGCCCGCACCGCGGCTCGACTCGCGGGCTCTCGGCAGTCCCCGACGCGACGCGGCCGCGGCGGTTCGAAACTGTCTGGAAAAATTCGAGTACGGTCGAGAGAAACGCACGGAGACGGACGCACAGCGAGCCGTCGTTCGGACTCGGAGGACGAGTCCGGTGTGACGGTGCGTACGGTCGGACCGGTTTCACTCCTCGGTTGAATCGCAGGTTTCGATCGGGACTTCGACGAGGTTACCCCACTCGGTCCAGGACCCGTCGTAGTTCGCGACGTTCGGGTAGCCGAGCAGCTCCGAGAGCGCGAACCAGACCAGTGCCGAGCGCTCGCCGACGTTGCAGTAGACGATGATCTCGTCGTCTTCGTCGATGTCGGCTTCGGCGAACGGGTATTCGAGAGCCCGCGGATGTTCGAATCGCCCGCACTCCCGGACGACGGACGTCCATTCGATATTGACCGTCCGCGGGATATGGCCGCTTGCGCGTGCGGGTGCGTCCATCTGTCCGCAGTACTCTTCGCGTGATCGGACATCGACGATCGCGACGTCCTCAGAGAGGGCGTCCTGAACGTCCTGTCGGTACGCTCGGACGTGGTCGTTCGGCGGTTGCCCCTCGTACTCCACGGGCGTGACCGGTGGCGTTGTTTCCGTCGTCGGGAAGCCGTTTTCGGTCCAGTAGTGTTTCCCGCCGTTGAGCAGTCGGACGTCGCGGTGGCGGTAGTATTTGAGCGTCCAGTAGACGAACGCCGCGAACTCGTTGAACTCGTCGCTGTAGAGCACGACTGTACTGTCAGGGGCGATGCCCCGCTCGCCCAGCATCGTCTCCAGTCGGTCGGCGCTCGGAATCGTCCGTGTGCCGGCCTCCAAGAAGTCCGCTCGCGGATCGAGTTCGATAGCACCCGGAATGTGACCGTCGTCGTACTCCGTCGAGATCTCCACGAGGCGGAGGCCAGGATCGTCCGTTTTAAACTCTGCCAGCCGCTTGTACGCGTTGTCAGGCTTGACCAGCACCTGCTCTGGATACCCGGTTCGGTCCTGTCCGATCGACCTGAAACTGATGCTGTAGCAGGTCTGTCGCCCGTCGTGCAGCGCCGGTGCTGACTCGATAAGGTTCTCCTCTTCTAACTGTGAGAGACCGTACCGTGCCGTTCGAGAACAGAGAAGTGTTTCCTCCGTGATCTGTTTTAACGTCATCGATCCCTCTCGAGACAACGTCTTATAAATGAACTTCGAACTCGGAGGGAGTTCCATCAGGGCCTCCTCGACGTCTGAGGTTTGCATTGTTTTTACAATACTATCTAGCGGTTAGCGCGTAATGACGTTATTGGTACGATCAGGTTCGGTGTCACTACTGGCGCGGTCTGTGGGTGCTCCTATTGTACGCTGAGACACAGGGTATCACATCTCAGTATCCGAATAAAGTCCCGGAAATTATGTGGGGTACTTCCCCGGATACTCCTTTTGTTTCAGATATATACTGGAAATTATTCTCCTCGCTCGAATCGTTTTACGTGGGCTATCAGTACAATATGGCGACGATGGTCGAGACAATTACGGCAGAACAGCTGAGAGATATGATCGACACCGACGAGGAGTTCGTCCTCTTCGACACTAGGTCTCCTGACAGTTTCGAGGACTGGCACATCGCCGGTGCAGAGAACGTGGAGTATTCAGGGGACGACGAACTCGTCGGCGAGTTCGACGCTGACGATCTGGACGCAGGCGACACCGTCGTCACGATCTGTGCGACGGGCAACTCCGCAAGCAGTTTTGCCGAGTACCTCGAACGCGAGGGCCACGCCCACGACGTCAAGACCGTCGAGGGGGGTATGGAGGCCTGGAGCACAGTGTACGACATCGTGCCCATCGCGACACGGAACGACGACCTCGTCGTGCTCCAACTGCAGCGGCGCTCGAAGGGTTGTCTGGGCTATCTCGTCGGCTCGAAGGATGCCGGCGAGGCCGCGCTCGTGGACGTGACCCGTGCCACCGACGAGTTCCTCGACGCTGCCACCGAACACGGGCTGAAGGTCACGCACGTTCTCGACACGCACATCCACGCCGATCACATCTCGAAAGGTCGGGAACTCGCCGACAGACTCGGCGTGCCGTATCACCTCGGTGCACCCGCCGAGACGCGAGACCCGAATTTCGAGTTCGATCCCATCGAGCCCAACGACGTCGTCGAACTCGGCAACGTGGAGATCAAGGCCGTCCACACCCCCGGCCATACCACGGGTATGACCTCGTATCTCGTCGACGACGAGGCACTGCTCACCGGCGACACCCTCTTCGTCGAGTCCATCGGCCGCACGGAACTCCAGTTCGCGGACCAGGACGCCCGCGACGGCGCGCGCGTCCAGTACGAGACGCTCCACAAGGTCATTATGACCGAGGCTAACGACGTGAAGATCCTGCCCGGGCACTTCTCGGTCACCGACGACGGTCAGTACATCGACGTGACGCCCGGTCAACCGATGTTCTCGACGGTCGGCTACATCTGGGAGAACAACGAAATCCTCCGGCTGGACGAAGACGAGTTCGTCGAGCATATGTTCGATAACCTCCCGTCGAAGCCGCCGAACTACGAGGACGTCATCGCGACCAACGCCGGCGAGTACGAGCCCGAAGACGACGACGAGGAGACGGAACTCGAACTCGGTCCGAACCGTTGTGCCGCCACGTCCGACAGCGCCGTCGCTGACGACTGAAACCGTTCACTCTCCCACTATGTTCGGAATCGAATCCCTGTCCGGAAACGTGCAGGCAGGGGCCCTCATCGGAATCGTGTTGATCGAAGCGATCGTCCTCTACGCCGGATATGGCGCGCTCGAACAGGCGCTCGGAGAGTACGTCGTCGGACTACTGCGAGGTGAATGACGATGGAACTGTTCGGTATGAGTGTCGTCCTCCTCGGAACCTTCACGGGATTTGGCCTGCTGATCGGCATCCTGTTCGGGTTCTTCGGGATGGGTGGGTCGTTCCTGGTGACGCCGGCGCTGCTGGTGATGGGCTACGACCCCAACGTGGCGGTCGGGTCCGGGCTGGCATTCGTGTTCGGGACCTCGGTGATCGCGACGCTGAAACACCGGAATCTGGGTCAGGTCGACTACAAACTCGGCGTGTTGATGATCGCCGGGACGACCGCCGGAATTGAGGTCGGCAAGCTCGGACTGGAGTACCTCCAGGAAATCGGGCTTGCCGGCTCGGTCGTCAGCGTTGCCTACGTCCTCCTGCTCGGTGGCATCGGGGCGTTCGTCACGTACGAGGCGTTGAAGGGCGGCGACGACGACGGCGGACCGGAACACGACGTCGACGAGGACGCCGACCTCGAAGACGCCGACATCCCCGACATCGCCCAGAAAATCCAGTCCTACCGCATCCCACCGATGATGTCACTGCGGGGCGGATTCACCGTCTCACTATGGATGATCCTTGCCGTCGCCTTTGCCACAGGCCTGCTGTCGGGCTTTCTGGGCGTCGGCGGTGGGTTCATCCGTATGCCCGCGCTGTTTTACCTGATCGGCGTGCCGGTGCCGGTCGCGGTCGGGACCGATTTGTTCGAGATCGTTTTCTCGGGCGGGATCGGGTCGTTCCTCTACGCCCAGTCTGGTGCGGTCGACCTGAGCATCGTCGTGCCGCTGCTAGCCGGGAGCGCCCTAGGTGCGCGCTTGGGAGCAGCCGCGACGAGTCTGGTCGAGGAGGACGACATCAAGGTCTACTTCGGCGTCATGCTGTTGCTGGGTGCCGTCGCGGTGGCCATCCGCGAGCTTGGTAACGCGATCGAGGTGCCCATTCTCGATACGGTGAGCCTCGCGATTATTCTCGGAGCCGCACTGCTGGTCAGCGGGGCCGTCTCTTACAGTGCGGTCCGCGAACTTCGCGACGAGGCGCGTCCCGTGACGAACGCGACTGCGGACTGACCGTGGGCCACCTCCCCTCCTGACCCTACATCCCTCCTAAATATCCTATCCGAAGCGAACAGGGCCTGCGACCGCGGGTTCGGGGTGTTGTTTCAGCTTCGGCTGGGAAAGTACGCTGATCCAGAGCATCATCAATCGTTCCTCGACGAGTTGCTCGAGCGAGCGACCAATACTGCCAAAAGTTGGCCTCTCAGTCGCGACAACCAGAGGGAAGGTCTAGACGGCCGTGCAACACGACCACTATTATTTAGCATTACAATGCGGTAGTTCCCGGTATGAGACGGCTGGAGCGTCCCGAAGTGACGAGTCGGAGGGTCCTTTCTGTAGGCGAAAGCGAGCGGTTGACGCTCTCGAAGGGAGGCGGGAATCAGCTATGATTTCGTCTCCAGGGGAGTTCTACTGGATTGCGGCGTTCGCCATCGTCGCCGCGGTGGTGAACAGCGCAGGCATCCTGGCGATCTTTCAACACCGAGAGTGGGCGGAACGATCGCTTCCCTACCTGATGTGCTTTGCTGCGGGAGTTCTCATCACAACACCGTTGATCAACGCACTACCGAATGCGATCGCGAACAACGCTGATGCGGGCTTCACTGCCCTGGGCGGGTTCCTCTTTATGTATCTATCCAACCAGGTGATCAAACAGCGCACCGGCGAGGAGACGCTCGCGTTCGGGGTAACTGCTGCGGAGGGAATCGGGATCCACTCGCTTGTCGATGGAGTAATCTACACTATCACGTTCAAGATTTCCTTGCTGACCGGTGTGCTAGCCGGAACCGGGCTGGTCGTCCACGAATTCGCCGAGGGAGTCATCACCTATCTTGTCTTGCTGAAGGGAGACGTGACGGAACGAACGGCGGCAACGTATGCGTTCTTCATCGCCGCATTGACGACGCCGATCGGCGCCTTCGTCGCCTATCCGCTGGTAAGTCGGCTGGGCCAAAGCCATCTGGGTCTTATGCTTGGGTTCGTCTCAGGAGTGTTGATCTACGTCTCCGCAGCCCATCTGCTCCCGGAGGCCCAGTCCTACGAGAAAGAGCATTCGATGCTCGCCCTCCTGGCTGGTGTCGGCTTGGCGTTGTTCATCGTGTTCGCGCGGGCGTCGTGAATTGATTCCGAAAGACAGTGGTGAGATCACTCTCGGTGACCCGTTGATGCGGTAGATTCAACTCCATTCATTCCGTCTGTCTTGTTATGGGGTATCCATTGCCAAACAGTGGAAGCTTTCGTTATCTTGTTCGATACGATGTGACCAATGAGTAACAGAACTCAGTTCGACACACCGACGGCTATGCTGGCGCTATCGCTTCTCGTTATCGGACTCCTCGTCGGAACCGGGATTCTGCGAGTATACCTGAAAGAGCCAGTCGGATCCGTACTCCGCTACTTCGCTATTGCGGTTATCCTCCTCGTCTTTACCATCGCACTCTATCGACAATGGAGTAACGAACTTACCCCCGAAGTGGAATAACAAACGGGTTGCGGGCCCGTCGAAAGTGACTACCCACTTACTGATTACTCTTGGTCACTTCCATCCAGCCTTTGATCAGTTCGTTCACGTTGTAGAAGATGATCCCAACG
>JBNJGG010000095.1:0-10782 GCA_051747545.1 Halobacteriota archaeon
TCCGCCGCCGCTTCGATGGGAACTACCACCAGAAGTTTGCCGAGTGGGCGTCCACGACCGAGGCTCGAACGCAACCGCTGGTCGTCATCCCGGTCACGATGAGGGTGCCGATGTCGTAGTAGTGCAGCAGATTCGCGAGGTGCGTATCGAAGAACGCACTGGCCCGAGGTTTCTGGATGACTACCTCGTCGGGCTCCGGTGCGAGGTCCTCGTGAATCTGGTTGCCCGTCTCCCACATCTCCGCGAACTCTTCGTCACGAGCGGTCGACGACTTGGTCGTCGTCTGGTACGCTGGCGGGAAGTGATCCGCGTCGTTCCCTCGCGTGTAAAAGACCGGGAGATCCGTCTCTCGGGCCGCTTCGATTAGCTTCTTGTTCGCCTCGATTGCTGGCTGGCCGGTGTCGGACCGGCCGAACGGGTAGTCGTCGCTGACGAAGGCGTTCGTCATGTCCACGACGAGCAGCGCCGGACTGCCTCCCCACTCTCGGCGAACCCCCATGGAGGTTTTCCCGAAGTACGCGAGGTCTTCGTCGGGTACCTGACTCGGAACGTACGCTTCTGCGAATTGGTCGGACATCGACTACACTGGTCCCTTGTGTGAACATAATACAATCTATTCTCGCAAAAACTGCACAAACATTAGATAAATCTAGAGAATACTGAATATTCTATGTGTTACTCTGTATATTATGTGTTAGTGCTCTAGTTGCGATAGGTGAGCCAGCACAGGGTGGGGATGTGGGCTCTAACGGGGGTGAACCGCTTCGCGGAGGCCGCCAACTGTGTTGTTACAAACAGAATTGTATAAGGGATCATCCCGTGATTGTATCGCTTTCACGGAAGAATTATATGTGTCACACTGGACCTTTTGGCAGAATGTTGTACGAATGTGGGAAACCCGGTTGGACGATTTGCGCTCGGAGCGTGACCCGATGAGCGTGGCCAACGGCACAGACGTGAACGACGACGGTGGCATCGGGGGGTACGAACCAAAGTTCGTCGACGTCGGCGGCGTTCGAACGCGCTACTACGACGTGGGCACGGGCGACCCGCTCGTCCTCATCCACGGCGGAAACTGGAACGGGTACAGCAGTGCCAATTCGTGGTCTGCGACGTTCGAGTACCTGAGTGACGACTTCCGCGTCCTCGCCTTCGACAGAATCGGCTGTGGAATGACCGACAACCCCGACGAGGTGGAAGCGTTCGTCTACCGCTCCGACATCGACCACGCGCTCGGATTTCTCGACGCGCTGGAGGTCGAATCGTGCCATCTGGCCGGGTGGTCTCGCGGTGGGGGACTCGCCACCCGTATCGCCGTCGAGGAACCCGAGCGGTTCGAGACCCTCGTCATCGCCAACAGTGCGACGCTCGGCCCACCCGCGGGCGACAGCGCCCACCGCTGGGAGCGCATCTTCGAGGAGGAGGCCCACGGACTCGAGAAGACCGACCCGGAGTTCATCCGGTACTGGTACTGGCAGTACTCTCACGAGACGGAGTACATCAGCGACGAACGGTGTCGAACCGCCGCGTACATGCAGACGCTTCCGAAGGCCCGGCGCACAGACCGGGTCATGGACGACCAGGGTCAGTTGGCGGTGTGGCAGGAGTCACTCGAAGCGAACATGAACGAGGCTCACCAGCGAATCAAGGCCGGTCTCCTCACGGTTCCCACGCTCTACGTCTTCGGTCGCAACGACCTCACGGTCCCCCTGGAGATGGCGATGGCCGCCTACGACATGATTGCCCAGGCGAATACGGCCGTTCGGATGAAGATCATCAACGACTGCGGTCACATGATTTTCCTCGAACACCCGGAGGAGTTCTCGCGGACAATCGCCGATTTTGTGGACTTCTGGCACTGATTCTTCGACTCCGCGCTTTCGCTCCGAGGGCGACCGCCCCGAAGGGCCACGGTGATCTCTGGGGCCCCTCTCGACCCCGGCGTCGAATCGGCGTCTTACGGAACCATCGCACCGCGACCGAGCAGTTCGTCTTCCGTTATCGTCTCCAGTAGTTCCGGAACCCCCTCCATGTCGACGACTTCCGAGAT
This sequence comes from Halobacteriota archaeon, assembly GCA_051747545.1. Taxonomy (GTDB): domain Archaea; phylum Halobacteriota; class Halobacteria; order Halobacteriales; family Haloferacaceae; genus JBNJGG01. The sequence goes on from JBNJGG010000095.1 coordinate 2,051, forward strand.
GATCGGTTCGATAGTTCCGTCGGCGACTAACTCTCCGGCGTGTTTCAGTTCCTGTTTCGAGAAGGATCGACTGCCGACGACGTCCAGTTCTGACCGCACCAGTCGCCGGGTCGGGACCTGAAACGACTGCCCGGGGAACGTCGTCAGGCTGACGAGTCGTCCACCCAGCGCCAGCGCCGACAACGCCTCCTCGACGAGTGACATCGACCCCGTGAGGTCGACGATTGCGTCGTACCCGACGCCGATTTCCGCGACTCGGTCTGTGAGCGCGTGCTGACTCGCGTCGATGGTGTGTGCGGCACCCAGGTCACGACACGTCTCCAACTTGCTGGCGACGATGTCGACGGCCGTGACGCGTGCGCCGAAGTGCTTGGCCATCTGCACGAGGTGGACGCCGACGCCGCCGCCCGCGCCGAGAACCATCACGTCGTCACCGGGTCCGGCGTTCGCCCGCTGGTTCATCACGTGATACGGCGTCGCCACCGCGTCGGGAACGACTGTCGCCTCCAGCGGGTCGATTCCCGCGGGCAGTTTGATGGCGTTTCCCGCGGGCAACCGGGCGTACTCCGCGTATCCGCCGTCGATGTCGACGCTCAGGTACCCCGCGAGGTTTTCACACAGGGAGTGGTCGCCCCGGAGGCACGCCTCGCAGTGGTCACACACGAGGTACGTGTAGGAGGCGACGCGGTCTCCACGCTCGACGTTGGTCACCGCCGGGCCCGTCTCGACCACGCGGCCCACGAACTCGTGACCGGGTATTCGCGGGAGATTCGCCGCCTCGTCACCGAGATTGCCGTCGACGACGTTGGCGACGGTTCGACCGACGCTCGCCGCCTCGACTTCGACGAGAACGTCGTCGACGCCCACGTCGGGAACCGCCGTCTGACTCACCGACAATCCACCCCTCCACTCGGTGAGTTGCAGGCAACGCATCTGGTCTGGCATGCTCATACGGATGGGCGTCTCGACACCTAAACGCTTCGGGCAGCGGGACTTGCGGAGGAGTCGGCGAAACGGATACCCCCCACCGACGGTGGACCCCCCGAGATGTGAATGCTCGCTGGTCTACTGCGTTCGCTACTCCCGCTCGGCCAGGTCAACGGAGTCGACTTCCTCCTCGACGAAGGTTCGGGTGCCATCTCTAACCGAACGCTGCTGTTCCGATAGCCCGAACACCGTCGTGGTATACGTTGTCACGCCCGTCGTTGCGACCCGACGAGCATAATAGCTCGCCGTGAGCTACACGGTGATACATGCACTGTGTGTCGACTCCACCGAAATCCGTCGAAACCCCCACTCCGTAGCCATGTCGTGGTGGACACTCTTCGTGGCCGGCCTGTTCGAAGTCGCGTGGGCAATTGGACTCGAGTACTCCGACGGACTCACGAAGCCCATTCCGGCGCTCGCGACGGGCGTCGCCTTACTCCTCAGCATGCTCTTGCTCGCCCGCGCGGTGCGGGACCTCCCCATCGGGACGGCCTACGCGGTCTGGACGGGTATCGGTGCAGTCGGTACTGCCGTCCTTGGAATCGCCCTGTTCGACGAACCGGCGACGCTGGCCCGTTTCGGGTTCATCTCGCTCATCGTCTTCGGTATCGTCGGACTCCAGTTCGTCTCGGCAGGTCACTGACCGTTCGCGCCCCAACGGAGTCAGGTGCAGTCGGCTCACGGTCATCACCCTGTGTCGTCGACTCTGCGCCTCTCGACGAGCGGGAGTGGGGGTGTTCGTCCGGTGGACCGAATCCCGTGGTCGAATGCGGTGTTCGACTACGCTGTCAGAAACCGGGTATTTGATTCACTTTCTCGGCAGACATCGGTCAAATTCTCCCGCCGAGTCGTCTCAGATGGTCGTAACGCCTAAGAGCGAATCGAACGTTTTTCCTGATAATGACTATTCGCGTCTCCCGCGGGAGGTGGAACCGTGGGCGTTGAGATAAAGGAGTCCTCGGTCTCCGACGAAGAATTCGAGGAGATGAAGCGGTTCGTATACGACTATCTCTCCGCCAGCGTCGAGAACGAGGACGGCGGTGGCCGAATGCGGTGGTACCCGTGGCACAGTGCGGATTACCGGTACAACCACATCCTCAACGTCGTCGACATCGCAACCCACATCGCCGAACGGGAAGGAGCAGACATCGACGTGGTTCGTGTCGCCGGGCTGTTTCACGACATCGCTAAACTCGACGCCGACCAGGATGTTCACGCCGAAGAGGGCGCTCGTATCGCACAGCAGTACCTCTCCACTCACGGCGACTTCCCGCAGTCGTTCATCGACCGGGTGTGTCAATCCATCGAGGACCACTCCTATCAGGGCCCTCTCTCGGACGTGTCACTCGAAACCCAGTGTCTCATCGAGGCCGACGTTCTCGACAAGGTCGGTGCGAACGGGACCGCCCTGATGTTGCTCCGCATGGGCTACGAGGCCCGGACGCACATGGACGCCGCAGAGATGGTCGACCGCGTCCTCCAGCGTGGCCTCGATCACGCCCACCGCATCGAGAGTCGAACCGCCGAGAGCATCGCTCACCAGCGACTCAAACGGGTCAAGTGGTTCCGCGAGTGGCTCGAAGAGGAAGTGCCCGGAATGGACCACGACTTCCGGCGGTAGCGGAGTCGCTTCGGACGACCCCGTCGACTCCCCTGCGTTGCTGGTGGCATCGACCTCCGTTAGCCCCGCTGCTGTGCCCTCGGCACGCTTTTAGTGGCCTCTAGGCTCTCTCATCCAGTGGCCTCTCGGTTCCCCCATCGAGTGGCTACTCTAGTGAATACCTACTGTCCTCGTGGATAAACAAAACACCAGACTGGCGACGTGCCGAGTCGTCTCAGTCGTCGCTGGTGACTTCCCCTCTCGCAGAGAGCCGCGAAATCGGAGTCGCGGCCTCGGGGACGTCCTCTCGCACGTCCTTTCGGCCGTGTTTCTCGATGACCTCCGCGTAGGCGTCGGGCATCACTTTCACGAAGTTGCCGACTTCGTTCGCCCAGTCGTCGAGCAGGGACGACGCTCGACCGCTTTCGGTGTACTCTGCGTGGTTCTCGACGAGTCGCTGCAGCATGCGCTCGTCTAGGTCTTCGAGTTCGTCGTGGAGTGTCACCATCTCGGTGTTGGCTCTGCCTGCGAAATCGCCGTCGGGGTCGTAGACGTAGGCCACGCCGCCGGACATGCCCGCGGCGAAGTTTCGGCCCGTCTCACCGAGGACGGCGACGACGCCGCCGGTCATGTACTCACAGCCGTGGTCGCCGACGCCCTCGACGACGGCCTTGACGCCGCTGTTACGCACACCGAAGCGCTCGCCGGCGAGACCGTTGATGTACACCTCTCCCTGCGTCGCGCCGTAGAGGGCGACGTTGCCGATGAGGATGTTCTCGTCGGGTTGGTAGGCCGCCGCTTCCGGCGTCTTGACGACGATTTTCCCGCCCGAGAGCCCCTTGCCGAGGTAGTCGTTCGACGCACCCGTCAGTTCCATCGTCACGCCGTTCGCGAGGAACGCACCGAAGCTCTGCCCGGCGATGCCGTGGAACTCACAAGAGATGGTGTCGTCGGCGAGGCCCTCACCGCCGTACCGTTTCGAGATGTGGTTCGAGAGCATCGCACCCACCGCGCGGTCGCCGTTCGAGATGTCCGAGACGAGGTGGACCGGCGTCCCCTCTTCGAGGGCTCCCGTGGCCTGGTCGATGAGGGCGTGGTCCAGTTGGGTCTCGACGTCGGCGTGTAACTGCTCTCGAGTCTTGATGCGCTGGTCACCTGCCGGCTTTGCGATGACCTCCGAGAGGTCGAGGTACTTCGCCTTCTCGTGGTCGGTTTCACGCTGGGCCAACAGTTCGGGTCGCCCGATCATCTCGTCGAGCGTTCGGAAGCCGAGTTCGGCCATTATCTCGCGGAGTTCTTCGGCCATGAACGTCATGTAGTTGATGACGTGGTCGGGTTGCCCCGGGAAGCGCTCGCGCAGGTCCTCGTTCTGCGTGGCGACCCCGACCGGGCAGTTGTTTGTGTGGCAGATGCGAGCCATCACGCAGCCAGAGGTGACGAGCGACGCCGTGCCGAAGACGTACTCTTCGGCCCCGAGCAGCGCGGCGACGGCGATGTCTCGCCCCGTCTTCATGCCGCCGTCGGTCGAGACGCGGATTCGGTCGCGCAGCCCCGTCGCCCGGAGCATCTGGTTGGCCTCTGCGAGGCCCAGTTCCCACGGCAATCCCGCGTTCTTGATGGAGGTCTTCGGCGAGGCACCGGTCCCGCCGGCGTCGCCCGAGATGTGGACGACGTCGGCGTTGGCCTTGGCGACTCCCGCCGCGATGGTTCCGATGCCTGCCTCCGACACCAACTTCACGTTGATGTCGGCCTCCGGGTTGCCGACCTTCAGGTCGTGAATGAGCTGTTTGAGGTCCTCGATGGAGTAGATGTCGTGCAGCGGCGGCGGCGAGATGAGGCCGACGCCCGGGGTCGCATATCGGACGTGGGCGATCATCTCGTTTACCTTCTTGCCCGGAAGGTGGCCGCCCTCTCCGGGTTTCGAGCCCTGCGCCATCTTTATCTGCAACTCGTCCGCGGACGTGAGGTAGTGGCTCGTCACGCCGAATCGACCGGATGCGACCTGTTTGACGTTGCACTCCTTCTCGGTGCCGAAGCGCTCTGGCGGTTCGCCACCCTCTCCGGAGTTGGACTTGCCGCCGAGGCGGTTCATCGCCATAGAGTTGTTCTCGTGGGCTTCCGGTGAGAGCGACCCGAGCGACATCGCCGCCGTCGAAAAGCGCGTGACGATGTCCGAGACGGGTTCGACCGATTCGATGGGGATGGGGTCGCGGTCGGAGTCGAACTCGAGCAATCCGCGGAGCGTCTGTAACTCTTCGGACTGGTCGTTGATGAGGTGGGCGAACTCCTTGTAGGTCTCGTAATCGCCGCTTCTGACCGCCCGCTGTAGCGTTCCGACCGTTTTCGGGTTCCACTGATGGTGGATGCCGCTCGAGCGGTGTTCGAACTCTCCCTGCCGCTCGAGTTCGGGATCCGACCCGAACCCGACCGCGTGACGAGTAAGCAGGTCGGACTCTATCTGCGGGATGCCGATGCCTTCCGTGCGGATTTCGGTCCCCTCGAAGTACTCGTTGATGAGGTCCGAAGAGAGCCCGACCGCCTCGAAAATCTGGGCCCCCTGATAGCTCTCAACCGTGGAGATGCCCATCTTGGCCATCGTCTTCAGTAGGCCGTCTTCGAGTGCCTTGATGTAGGCGGCGATGGCCTCGCTCTCGTCGGCCCCGTCCGGTCCGGCGACGAGGTCACAGATGGTCTGGTAGGCGAGGTAGGGGTTGACCGCGTCTGCTCCGTAGCCGACGAGCGTCGCGAGGTGGTGAACCTCTCGGGGGTCTCCGGATTCGAGGACGAGGCCGACGTGGTTACGCAAACCGTTGCGAACGAGTGAGTGGTGGACGCCACCAACCGCCAGCAGGCTCGGAATCGGAACGCGGTCGGGACCGGTATTCCGATCCGAGAGGACGACGATTTCGGCACCGTCGGTGATGGCCTCGCGGGTGGCCTCTCGGAGGTCTTCGACCGCGGTTTCGAGGTCCGTCCCTCGCTCGTAGGTCATGTCGACGACTGCCGATTCGAAGCTCTGTGACAGGTCCTTTATCGCGGCGGTCTGTGCGTCGGTCAACACCGGCGAGTCGAGTACGAGTTGTCTCGCGTGTTCGGGTGATTCGTCGAGCAGGTTTCGCTGGTAGCCGAGGCGACTCTCCAGACTCGTCACCAGCTTCTCCCGGATGTAGTCGATAGGCGGGTTCGACACCTGCGCGAACAGCTGCTTGAAGTAGGTGAACAGCGGCCGGTTGAACTCCGACAGCACCGACAGCGGCGTGTCGTCTCCCATCGCACCGATGGGGTCCTTGCCGTCTATCGCCATCGGCTCGATGAGGTGATTGAGCTGGTCGTGCGTGTAGCCGAAGGCGACTTGCTGGGCACGGAGAAACTCGACATCCTGTCGTGGGAGGTAGTCGTCCGCGTCCGCGTGTGCGTCGACGTGCGACTGCTGTTCGGCGACCCACTCACCGTACGGTCCATCGGTCAACCGCTGGAACACCTCTTCGTCGGGGATGACGCGACCCTCCTCGGGGTCGGCCACGAACAGTTGACCCGGCGCGAGGCGGCCGCGCTCTTTGATGTTCGACGGGTCGATCTCGAGCGCACCGACCTCGCTCGACATGATGAGTCTGTCGTCGTGAGTCAGGTCGTATCGGCACGGCCGCAGTCCGTTGCGGTCGAGGACGCCGGCGATGCGGTCGCCGTCGGTGCCGACGACCAGTGCGGGCCCGTCCCACGGCTCGACGAGGCTGGCGTGGAAGTCGTACCAGTCGCGCCTCTCGTCGACCATCGCCTCGTCGTTCCGGTAGGCCTCGGGGATGAGCATTCGGAGGACGTGCGGCAGGTCTCGCCCCGTCTTCAGCAACAGTTCGACCGCGTTGTCGACCGAGGCGGTATCACTCTGGTTGGGGTCGTTGATGATGGGTTTGAGCGTCTCGATGTCCTCGCCGAAGTCCGGGTGTTCGAGGTCCGTCTCACGACTCCGCATCCAGTTGATGTTGCCCCGGATGGTGTTGATTTCGCCGTTGTGGATGATCTGACGGTACGGATGCGCGAGGTGCCACGCGCCCAGCGTGTTCGTCGAGAATCGCGCGTGGACGAGCGTGAGCGCCGTCTTCATGCGCTCGTCTCGCAGGTCCGGGTAGTAGTCGGGGAGCTGCTCGCCCTTGAGGAGGCCCTTGTAGACGAGCGTCTTGCGATCGAGCGAGCAGACGTAGAATCGGTCGGTTCCGGGCAAATCGAGCGATTCGAGTTCGGTCTCGACGGCACGTCGACCGACGTACAGCGCGCGGTCGAACGCGTCTTCGTCCATGTCGGCTCCGGGTCGGACGAACGCCTGCCAGATGTCGGGTTCCGAGTCCAGTGCAGTCTTCCCGAGGTCGGCGTTGTCGGTCGGGACGTCGCGCCAGTGGAACACCTCCACGCCGCGGTCGGCGAGCGTCGTCTCGACGACGGGGCGAAGCCCCGCCTGTGCGTCCTCGTCCTGCGGCATGAACACCGACCCCACGGCATACGTCTCGGGGAGGTCGACACCGACGACTGCGTCGAAGAAGTCATCTGGACGCTGAATGAGTATTCCCGCGCCGTCTCCCGTGTTCTCTTCGGCACCCGTCGTACCCCGGTGTTCGAGGTTGATGAGCAGCTCCAGCCCGTCAGCGACGGTGTCGTGAGTGGCCTCTCCGTCGAGGTCTACAATCGCGCCTACGCCGCAGTTGGACCGCTCGTCGTCCGGGTCCGCGAGCCCAACCCCGTGGGTATGGGTATCTTCGTGTGGCTTGGTCATGCGTATCCAAACGGACGTTAGACATAAGAGCGTACTCCTGATAGCATAAGGGTGTAATAACAACATCTAAAGGAATATAAGGATAACTCACCATCCTAATATACGTAGTATTGGTCGTCGAACTCTCGGCTGGGTCTGGGTCACTCACATTCACGTGCGACAGGCCGGGCAGTGAAGGCGATCGACAGTCGGCGTCTGTCCTCGAATCAGGACGTCGCTCGATTTTCAGTACGACTTCGCGAAGTACGCGGTTTCGTTCGCCGTGTCGCCGCACATCGCACACGTTGCACCGTCGAGGTCCAACTGCTTCTCCTCGTCGTCTTCGAACGGGACCATGACGATTTCGGCGGCGATTTGCTCTTTGATCTCGGTCTCACAGGTCTCCTCACCACACCACGGTGCCCGAACGTAGCCACCGTGTTGGCCGATGGTCCCGAGGATTTCGTTGCGCTCGTCCGCGTCGCGAACGTTGGTCTCGAGGTTCGCTTCGGCGGCCGCGTACAGTTTCGCGTACACCTCGTCGAAGTGGTCTGCCACGGCGTCTGCGATTCCGTCTCGCGCTTCGACGGTCGACTCGCCGTCGGGGCGGTGGACGACGGTCACCGTCTCGTCGTCGACTTCGTGTGGGCCGATTTCGAATCGGACGGGCACGCCCTTCAACTCCCACTCGTTGAACTTGAACCCGGGGTTGCGCTCGTCGCGGTCGTCGAGTTCGACGCGGACGCCCGCTTCGCGAAGGTCCTCGGTGACGCCCGTTGCGTAGTCGAGAACGTCGTCCTTCGTCTCCTCCTGCCAGATTGGGACGATGACGACCTGTACGGGAGCCATCGTCGGAGGAAGTACCAGTCCCTGGTCGTCACTGTGGGTCATGATGAGCGCCCCCAGCGCCCGCCACGACAGTCCCCACGAGGTGGTGTGGGCGGCGTGTTCCGCCTCGTCCCTGTCGGTATACGTGATGTCGAACGCCTCTGCGAAGCTCTGTCCGAGGTAGTGGCTCGTCGCGCCCTGAACCGACTTGCCGTCCGGCATCAACGCCTCGACGGTGGTGGTCGTGTCGGCTCCGGGGAACTTGTCGTGTTCGGGCTTTCGCCCCCGGAGGACCGGAATCGCAAGCACGTCCTCGTAGATAGACTCGTACTGGTCGAGACGGGTCATCGTCTCCGCCCAGGCGTCCTCCCTCGTCGCGTGCGCGGTGTGACCCTCCTGCCAGAGGAACTCTTTCGTTCGGAAGAATGGCTTGGTCTCTGTCGCCTCCCACCGCACGACGCTACACCACTGATTCAGTCGGAGCGGGAGGTCGCGGTGACTGCGAATCCAGCGACTCATGTACGGTGCGATGATGCTCTCGCTGGTCGGGCGAACGGCGAGCCGTTCTTCGAG
>JBNJGG010000096.1:0-10654 GCA_051747545.1 Halobacteriota archaeon
ACCGCCGCCCCGGCGCGAAGATGGTCATCCCGGAAGACGGCGAGGGCGTCGGCCACATCACGGCTGGCTGTCTCGAAGACGAGGTGCAAGGCCTCGCCGCGGACGTCATCGAAGCGGGCGAACCGCGTGTCGTGACCTACGACCTGATGCCCGAGGCCGACGACGACATCTGGGGCCTCGGCGTCGGTTGTAACGGCATCATCAAAATCGTCCTCGAACCGCTCGACGAGTCGTACCGACCGGTCATCGACGCCTTCGAGTCCGGCAACGACGTCGGCGTGGTCACGGTCGTCGAGGGCGAGGAGGACCTCGTCGGTGCACGCGCGTACTACGACCCCGAGTCGGACGCGTTCTCGCTCGGTGAGTCCTTTCCCGAAGACCTCGTCGACGACCTCCGCGACGCGGTCGCGAAACTAACCGCGCTCGGTAACAGCGATTCGTTCACGGTCGGCGAGACGACGGTGTTCGTCGACGGCGTCACCGCGCCCGACGACCTCGTCCTCGTCGGTACCGGCCCCGACGTGAACCCAATCGCCGAACTCGGCAAGCAGGCCGGGTTCAGGGTCTCCGTCGTCGGCTTCCGCGGGGCGAACGCGCGCCCCGAGCGCTTCCCGAAAGCCGACGCCGTCCACTCGACGTCACCGGCGCGCATCCAGGAGGCGTTCGACTTCGACGAGGACACCTACGTGGTCGTCGCGACCCACAACTACGTCGACGACCGACTCTCCATGGAGGAACTCCTCCAGACGCCCGTCCCCTACGTCGGACTGATGGGCCCCCACGAACGGTTCGAGGAGATGCTCGACGACTTCGAAGACGAGGGGCGGACCTTTCCGGAAGCCGAGTTGGAGTCCCTCTACACCCCCGTCGGCCTCGACCTCGGCGGCGGGTCCCCGTACGAAATCGCGCTGAGCATCGTCGCGGAGGTCCTCGCGGTGCAGAACGACCGCGAGCCAAAACACCTCAGAGAGCGCCCGGGAACGATTCACGAGCGCGTCGAACTCTCGGCCGACGGCGGTACCGGCGACGACGCAGTCGGGCGCTGACGGGGTGATTGCCCCGACGGCACCGACGACTCTCGTCCGTTTTCCCCCGACCACTCCCGCCCTTTCTTCCCCGACGGCTTCACCGCGAGAGCGATTCGACGAGACAGATTTACGCCGTCGCACCTCCACCAACGAGTGATGGATGTCGGAGTACTCACTATCGGCGACGAACTCCTCGCAGGCGACATCGAGAACACGAACGCCACGTGGTTGGCTCGGCAGCTAACCTCGCGGGGGGTCACCGTCGCTCGCATCCTCGTCGTCCCGGACGACCTGCAACTCATCGAAGAGACGGTTCGAGAGTGGAGCGAGGCGTTCGACGCCGTCGTCGTCACGGGCGGCCTCGGTGGCACCCACGACGACGTGACGATGGACGCCGTCGCCGCGGCCTTCGACCGCGAACTCGTCGTCGACCCGGAGGCACGGGCCGACGTGGAGGAGACGATGCGGGGTTACCGCGAGACGCGCCCGGAACTCGAAGAGCGCTACCCGAATCTGGGAATCCAAATCGAGGAGTGGGCGTCGATGCCAGATGGCTCTCGCGTCATTTTGAATCCGGTCGGCCTCTGTCCGGGATGCGCCATCGAGGGCGTCTACGTCTTCCCGGGCATCCCCGAGGAGATGCACGCGATGTTCGAGACGGTCGCCGACGACTTCGGCGGCGACATGGTCTCAGAGATCATCTACACCCCCGCCCCAGAGGGGTCGATGACGGAGACGATTGCCTACTTTCACCAGCAATTTACGGTGACGGTTGGCAGCTATCCATCTCGTGGGGACTACAACCGTCTCAAGGTCTCCGGACGGGACGCCGACGCCGTCGAGGCGGCCGCCGCGTGGCTCTGCGAGCGCATCGAAGTTGTCGACCCCGAGGGTGAGTAGACCCCGGCGACCCTACGCGTCGGCGCTCTCTAGTCGCTCTCGACGACGCTCGAACTCCTCGTCGGTCAGGTCGCCACGGGCGTACGCCACCCGGAGCGCCTCGAGTGCCGGGTCGGTCTCGGACTCAGACTCGTCACTGCGGAGTGACCGGTAGAGGACGTACCCACCGCCGAACAAGAGCAGGAAGAACAGCACCTGCGAGAGCAGTCCAAACACGGCCATCCACAACGGGAAGGCCGACCCGCTCCCGGCTGACCCGCCCATCATCGGCATCCCGGTGCCACCCATCCAGTAGCCACCCATGGTACCCATCCCCCCCACGAGGAGGAGCGGGCCGAGGACGACGAGTGCGAGGATGACGAGCCCGAGCGTTATCAGCGTCCTGTTTGTCGTGTTGGTTGACATGGTGTCACACCTGCCGGCGCGTTCGCGCCTCGATTAAGGGTACGTCGGCATCGTTGAACTGTGTTGCTCCTGTGATTCTAGCGTTTTGGCGACCTGAAACGATAGTTTCCAAAGTGGTAGTCCCCCCGGGCACGAGGTCGGCCGTTCGGCGAACGAAGCCGAGAACGTCTGGGGTCGACTCGTCGAGGTCGAACGTTGCGGCCCTGGCTCGCATCATACACGTCGAGATAGTTGGTTTCGGTCACCGACACGAGGTCGGTGATGCCGCTGTCGGAACCGAACTCTCGCCACTCCCGATTCGTGTAGAGGCTGTCCTCGTTTTCGTCCAGTACCGCCACCTGTGCCGGGAGCATGTCGAGCGAGTACCGTGTCAACTGCCGAGGACGTGACAAACTCGCTCATACGCCTCACACCACTTGAGCAGTTCGTATGGCGTCCCCAATCCGACGGTTCACAGCGTGTGTCCGTCGACCGCGATTCGGCGTCTTCGTACCAACCTCACTCAGTCGGTCACACTCTCTGTCAGTCAGTCACTCTCTCACTCACTCAGTCATTCAGTCAGTCGGGACGCGGACAGTCGTAGGTGTCGCGGATGGTGTCCGCGAATAGCCCGCCTTTCTGGAGGGCGATACAGACGAGGATGAACTCCTCGTCTACCGGTCGCATCACGAACACCTCGCGGGGACCGTCGTCGGCTTCGTTCGTCCGTTCGACCAGTGGTTCGAGCGGTCGGACGCCGCGGTGGAATTCCTCGTACAGGTCGGTCGCACCGGGTTGCTTTGCGAAGACGTAGAGGACCCCGTTGGCCTGCCCGTCGGTGTCGTAGGTCACCCGAGCGTTCATCGCTGCCCCCGTCTCGACCGCGCTTTTCCACGTCTCCCTGGCCGCCTCGAAGAGTCCAGTGACGCCGTCGACGAACTCGAACAGCGTCGGTCGGACGATGTCGACGCCGGCGACTCGCGGCGTCCCGTCGGTCCACTCCAGCGTCGCGTCGACGAGATACCCCGGGCGGAGTGCGGTGACCTCCTCTCTCAGGGCATTCTCGTGTCCGTCCGTGCGGACGTACGCCGGATCGTACTCGCCCCCTTCGACGTCGATGAGGAGCAGTTCGCTGGCCTCCCGAGGGCTGTCGAACACCCGGAATCGACCACTCGTCCGCAGTTCCATGGCGCTTCGTTTCACCGCGTCGGGTATAAGCCGGGTGATTCGGTCGAACGGTCGCCACCGAATCGACGCGGACACTCGCAACCGAGACGACGCGGACGCTTTTTCAAACGCGTGTTCGACTTTCCGAACGCGGCATGGCGGAAGACATTAACCTCGCGTTTGTGTTACCCCCTCTCATGGTGGTCTCTGAGTCGGTCGTTCTGGCGAGCTTGCTCGCGCTCGTCGTCTTGCTCGCACTGAGCGCGTTTTTCTCTGCCTCGGAAATCGCGCTCTTCTCGCTCGAACGTCACCGACTCGACGCGCTCCTCGAACTGTCTGAGTCGCGGGCTTCCGTCCTCGAACGCCTCCGAAAAAATCCGCATCGGCTACTGGTGACGCTTCTGGTCGGCAACAACGTCGTCAACGTTCTCCTGGCCAGCATGGTGGCGGTTCTGCTCGCCGCGGCGTATCCCGACTGGGTGGCCGTCGTCGCTGCTACGCTCGTCGTGAGCGTCCTCGTGCTGTTGTTCGGCGAACTCGTACCGAAGTCTTACGGCGTCGCCAACGCCGACTCTCTATCGCTGTCGGTCGCCAGACCAGTGGCGACCGTTCAGCGATTGCTGTACCCGGTCGTCGCCGTTCTCGACCTTTTCGCCCGCGGAATCAACCGTCTCACCGGTGGCGCGACGGAAATCGAGCAACCGTACGTCACCCGCGAAGAACTGGAGGCGCTCCTACAGACCGGCGAGCGAGTCGGAGCTATCGCCGAGTCCGAACACGAGATGGTGCAGGGAGTCTTCGATCTCAGTTCGACGCGGGCGCGAGAGGTGATGGTCCCGCGGGTCGACGTCGTCGGCGTCGACGTGTCGTCTTCGCTGTCGGAGGTTCTCGAAATCTGCTCGGAACGCCGCCTGACCCGTCTGCCCGTCTACGAGGGAACGTTCGACCACGTCCTCGGTATCGTCGACGTGCGCGACGCAGAGCGCGCCGTCCGCGAGGAGAAGTCGATTCGTGACGTGCTCTTGCCGACGCTGCAGGTCCCGGAGACGACCGAGATAGACGACCTGCTCTCGGAGATGCAGTCCAGCCGTATTCCGATGGTCATCGTCCGGGACGAGTTCGGCGAGGCGGAGGGGGTCATCACCGTCGAGGACATCCTCGAAGAGATCGTCGGCGAAATATTCGAGGTGGGCGAAGAGCGCTTCATCCGCCAGTTGCCCGACGGTCTCATGGTGAAAGGCGAAGTCACCATCGGCGAGATAAATCGCATTCTCGGCGTCGAACTTCCGAGAGAGGGTGAATTCGAAACCGTCGCTGGGCTCATCAACTCAGAACTGGGCCGCATCGGCGACGTGGGCGACGTCGTCGAAGTGGCCGGGGTCTCGCTCATCGTCAAAGGCGTCGACGGCCACCGAATCAGTCGTGTTCGCATCCGCCGACTCCCGGAGGTCGACGCCGTTGCCGTCGACTCCGACGGTGGTAGTTGACGCCAGCACTCGCTCCGACCTGCAGGTGAGTCAATCGAGTCGTCGATTGGCGAGTCGAATCTGGCCGTCGAGAGACGTAGTCGGTGTGTCGCGGCTCTCACCGAACGATGTCGGTCGTCCCCCCAGCGTCGACGACGGCTTCGACTTCCTCGGGCGTCACCACCGCGAGGTCGCCCTCTATGGTCCGCTTCAACGCCGCCGTCGCCGCACCGTAGGCGAGCGCCTCGTCGATGGGCCCGTCCCGGAGGTACCTGGCGATAAACCCGCCGACGAAGGCGTCACCAGTGCCGACGGCGTCTAGCGTCTCGGTCTCGTAGGCCGGTTGCTCGTACACCGACCCGTCGTGCAGCGCCAGCGCGCCCTGCTCTCGGCGCGTCACGACGATCGTGTCGAATTCGAACTCCGTCGCCAATCCGTGGGCCACGGAGACGGCGTCCCCCTCGCGTCCCAGCACCTCGCGGGCGTCTCGCTCGGCCGTGACCAACACGTTCACGCCAGGAAAGAGCGCCTCGAGTCGCTCGCGTGCGGCGGCGGACGACCAGAGTTTCGACCGATAGTTCAGGTCGAAGACGGTCGTCGCCCCGGCTTCGAGCGCCGCCGCGAGGAGGGTAGCCGTCGTTTCCGTCAGCGTCGTCGACAGCGCGGGTGTGATGCCCGTTGTGAAAAACGCCGTCGACCCGTCGAGTGCGTCGAGTGCGAGTTCGTCGGGTGTCGCCGTCCTCACGGCACTGTCGCCGCGGTCGTAGTGGACCGCCGTCCCGCGCGGTGTCCCTCCGTGTTCGACGTAGTACGTCCCGACCCGCCCCTCCTCGGACCACCTCACCGCCGGCATAACGCCGTGTGCGCGCAGTTCGCGGACGACCCGGCGTCCGAGGGGCGAGTCAGTGAGTTTGGAAATCCACGCCACGTCGAGACCGAGACGCGAGGTCGCGACGGCGACGTTGCTCTCGGCTCCGGCCACGGCCACGTCGAGCGTCTCTGTCGTCTCCAGTCTCGTCCCTCGTGGTGGCGAGTACCGGAGCATCGACTCGCCGAAGCACACGAGGTCGTGACTCCCACCTGTCATACCCGCCGTTCTCGCGTCTGGTACATAAGTGGTGTGCGCCGTCGACTCCCGTCGGTCGCGTCGAACTCGCGTCTGTCGTCGTCGCCGCTCGCCGTCTCGTTACTCGCGGCGTCGTCCGGCGTGGCCGGGGTAGTCGCGTTCGAACCGCTCTCGAATCTCCTCGCCGTCGAACTCGATGACGACCGGGCGACCGTGCGGGCAGGCGTATGGGTTCTCACAGTCGTCGAGCGCGCGGAGCAGGTCCACGACCGACCCCTCCGTGAGCGACGTGTTTCCGGTGATGGACGGGTAGCACGCGAGGTCCGACAGCAGGGCGTCGGCGACGGCGTCGACCGTCTCTCGCCCCCCCTCGCGCTCCTCACGGACGAAGGCCGTGAGCGCGTCACGCAGCAAGGCGGGGTCCAGGGCCGAATCGAAGACGGCGGGGACGGTTCGGACCTCGACGGTTCGCGCGTCGGTCACCCCGGCGTGAAAGCCGACTTGCGCCAACGCGTCGGCGTACTCGTCGAACAGCGCCGCCTCCCGGGCGGTGAGTTCGAGTCGAACCGGTTCGGCCAGCGCCTGCGTCGGCGTGTCGCCTTCGACTTCTCCGCGCAGTCGCTCGTAGTTCACCCGCTCGTCGGCCGCGTGCTGGTCGACGAGCACGAGTCCATCCGCCGTCTCGGCCACGATGTACGTCTCCTGTAGCTGCCCGAGTACGCGCATCGGCGGCAAGCGCTCGAACGACTCGTCCGCCCGCGCGTCGTCGCCGGCCAGCGTCTGCTGGGTCGACGGGGGCGAGATCGGCGACTGGCCTTCGACGCCGTCGGCCGCCCACCCGGTCGAAGACGGCGACGACTCGGTCGGCGTCTCCGGTGACGACTGTCGTGGCTCGCTCGGCGTCGTCGACGGTCGTGTTCGACTTGACGAGGTGGGCGCGCTGGCCTCCTGACCCGGTGGACGCCCGGTCGGCTCGTCGGTGGTGTCTCCTGTCAGGTCGTGTCTGCGGTCGCTCCCACCCGACGGCGACTCGACCACGTCGAAGTCCGTCGGGGCCGTCGCCGTGTCGGCGGAGGCCCTCGACGCCGCATCGGTCGCCGACGCCGAGTCAGTCGCGTCCATCGCGTCGGTGACCGACGCGTCCACGCCTTCCCGTTCGGTTCTGTCACCGTCGTCGACGCCGTCGTTCCCTCCGCTGGCTTCCGGTGCGACGCGCGTTTCCGCCGGCGCGGATCGCCCTCGCGGTGCCGACGAGCGGACGAGTCCGCTCTCTAGCAACGCGGACTCGACGACACCTTCGACAGCTCTCTGCACCGCCGACTCGTCGTCGAAGCGAACTTCCATCTTTCGGGGGTGGACGTTCACGTCGACCGAGTCGGTCGGCACCTCCAGAAAGAGGACGGCGAAGGGGTACCGATCCGGGGCCAACTGCTTGCCGTAGGCGTCGAGGACGGCCTCCCGAAGCGTGGCCGAGGTGACGTAGCGTCCGTTGACGAACGTCGATAGGTAGTCACGGGACGCGCGCGTCGTCTCGGGGTGACTCACCACGCCCGAGATCGCCTCGATGGCGGTGTCACCGTCGTCAGTTGCATCGCCGTCAGCCGAGACGGTGACGATGGATTCGGCGACTTCGCGGCCGTACACCGAAAGAATCGTCGATTCGAGGCTCCCCCGACCGTCGGTAGAGAACACTTCTCGGCCGTTGTGTTCGAGCGACACCGCCACGTCGGGGTTCGCCAGCGCGTACTGGGTGACGACGGTGTTGACGTGGTCGAACTCGGTCGCTCGCGTCTTCAGGAACTTCTTTCGGGCCGGCGTGTTGAAGAAGAGGTCTTCGACTTCCACGACCGTTCCCGGCGGGCATCCGGCGGGTGCAACGTCCCCGACGGACCCGCCCTCGACTGTGAGCTCTGCACCGTCGGTGTCGGCGTCACGGGGTCTGCTCCGGACGGTCATCCGCGAGACGGCCCCGATCGTCGAGAGGGCCTCCCCCCGGAATCCGAGGGTGGTCACTCCGGATTCGAGGTCGTCGATGTCCGAAATCTTGCTCGTCGTGTGCTCTTCGACGGCGACTTCGATTTCCGCAGGGGTCATCCCCGCCCCATCGTCACGGACGTGAATGCCGTCGATGCCACCCGACTCGACGCTGACCGACACCCGCTCTGCGTCCGCGTCGAGGCTGTTTTCGACTAACTCCTTGACGACCGAGGCGGGACGCTCTACCACCTCTCCAGCGGCGATACGCTGGATGGTCGCCTCGTCCAGGGCCCGAATCGACGGCTCTTCACCCATTGTACTCCTCCGAGTTCACGCCCCGACTACGTAATCGTGGCGGCTTATTCGCCCCTCTTGGCGGGATGTTCACCCCCCTCGGTGGATGTTCACTCCTCCAGTCGCTCTTGCCACTGCTGGACCTTCGCCATCAACTCGACGGGAGACACCTCGTTGACGTTCGTCTCGGTCAGTTCTTCGAGTACCGCTTCCAACGCGTCGTCGACGGTGGCCACGTCCGCTTTGTCAGACTCCGTTACGCTCGGCGAGGGCGATGTCGCGTCCGTCCTCGCGCCACCATCAGCAGTCGCGCTCGTCTGGAACTGTCCAGAGCCGAGGTCGAACACCGCCTGAACGGGGTCGCCGCCCCCGCCTTTGGCCTCGATGGCCTTCTCCTCGCGCAGTCGTTCGAGGACGCCGCTCGCGCGGTTGACCACCGGTCTGGGGACGCCGGCGAGGTCGGCGACGTGGATGCCGTAGCTCCGGTCCGTCGGTCCCTCGCGGACGGTGCGCAGGAAGGTCACGTCGCCGTCGCGTTCGTCGGCCGCCACGTGGACGTTCGCCACCCGGGGCAAGTGTTCGGCCAGCCCCGTCAACTCGTGGTAGTGGGTCGCAAACAGCGTCTTGGCTCGAATCTCGTTGTGGAGGTACTCCGTCGCCGCCCACGCGATGGAGATGCCGTCGTAAGTCGCCGTCCCCCGACCGACTTCGTCCAGGATGACGAGCGACTGCTCGCTCGCCGAGTGGAGGATGTTGCTCAACTCCTGCATCTCGACCATGAACGTCGACCGCCCCTGCGCGAGTTCGTCCAGTGCCCCCACACGCGTGTAGATGCCGTCGACGAGGCCGACCGTCGCCGACTCAGCGGGCACGAAACTGCCGATTTGCGCCAGCAGCGTGATGAGTGCGGCCTGTCGCATGTACGTCGATTTCCCGGCCATGTTGGGACCGGTGACGATGAGGAACCGTCTGTCCGCGTCGACGTGCAGGTCGTTCGGGACGAAGTCGACCGTCGTCTCGACGACGGGGTGTCTCCCCGATTCGACGTGGAGTTCGTCGCCGTCGGAGAGGGTGGGTCGAACCCAGTCGGCTCCCGCGGCGTGGCTCGCAAGCGACGCCAGCGTGTCGATCTCTGCGAGGGCCCGCCCCACGTCCTGCAGGAGTTCGGCGTCGTCGGCGACCCGGTCGCGGAGGTCGCAGAAGAGGTCGTACTCGAGGTCCCCGCGGGCCTCTTCGAGGCGCAGAATCTCGCGTTCGCGCTCGACGAGTTCGTCGGTGACGAAGCGCTTCGAGTTCTTGAGCGTCTTTATCTCGCGGTAGTGGTCGGGCACCCCGTCGGCGACGGACTTTCCGACCTGGATGTAGTAGCCGTCGGTCTTGTTCCGGTCGACGGTGACGTGCGAGAGCCCGTGCTGGCGCTTCTCTCGCGCGTCGAGGTCGTCTATCCACGCTTTGGCCGCCTCGTGGCGGTCGATGATGTCGTCTAGTTCGTCGTGATAGCCGTACCGTAGTAGTCCACCCTGCGTGACCGTCCCCGGTGGGTCTTCTGCGAGTGCGGCGTCGAGTTCCGCTCTCAGTTCGGCGGCGGCCTCGCGGTTCGGTCGGTCGACGACGTCGGACAGCGGTGACTCCGACAGTCGAGAGGAGGTGACCGCTTCAGCGAGCGTCGGCAGGACGCCCAGCGTGTCACACACTGCGAGCAGGTCGCGCGCCCCTGCACTCCCGCTGGCGGCGCGACTCGCCACCCGTTCGAGGTCGTAGACGCCGTCGAGCGACTCCCGGACGCGTTCGCGTGCCAGCGCCTCCGAGGCCAGCGCCGCCACACAGTCGTGGCGTCGCGCGAGTTCCGCCCGGTCACGTCGCGGGCGCGTCACCCACTCGCGGAGGAGACGACCGCCTGGACTCGTGACCGTGTGGTCGATGGTGTCGACGAGCGACCCGGTACGCTCGCCGCTCATCGTCTCGGTCAGTTCGAGGTTGCGCTGGGTGGTCGCGTCGAGGGTGACGTGGTCCTGACCGCGGTACGTCTGTAACCGCGTCATCGAGCGCGCCACGCCCGCCCCCGTCTCCTCGACGTAGGCGAGGACCCCACCGGCCGCCCGGACGGTCGCCGTGGCGTCGAGACCGACGCTGTCGAGCGTCTCTTCGCCGAACTGGTCGCGGAGGGCGTGACGGGCCCGCCCCGGCGCGAACGCCTCGCCGTCGAAGACGGAGAGTGAAGCGTCGGTCGACTCCCGGAGTTGGGCCAGGAAGTCGTCGTCGTTGCGGAGGGTCGGCCCGGGGAGGACCTCAGCCGGGTCGAATCGGTACAGTTCGGCGTGCGCCGACGCGGCGTCGTCGGCCTCGGTCACAAGAAATCGACCGGTGGTCAC
>JBNJGG010000097.1:0-10550 GCA_051747545.1 Halobacteriota archaeon
AGCCCGATGCGAATCAAGTGCGCCGTGCTCGCGGAGAAGGTCGCCCAGGACGGCGCGAAGATTTACCGCGGTGAGATAGAGATAGAGGAGACGACGACGGAAGACGACGACGAGCTTTCTGAGTAGAGCCAGACCTCACTACGTCACCACTGTTCGTAGAGCGAGCGGCTCGAAGAGTCCGAGCGAAGCGATTCACCGCGAGCCTCCGGCTCGCGGGCCGACGGGCGAACGGAGCGAAGTGGAGTGAGCGAGGAGTGCTTTTGGTGAAGCTTTTGCCGAGCGGCGGCTTCGCCGCCGCGCAGCGCAAAAGGTTCTATTCCGGCTTCAGGCCGCCGTCCTGAACCCGCATCACTGCTTCACCGTCGGCGAGGTTGGGAGCGTCGACGAGGCGGACGATTCGCTTGTCACCCTTCGACTTGCGGAGGTACATGCGGAAGGTCGACGTGTGACCGAGGATGTTCCCACCGATGGGCTGGGTCGGGTCGCCGAAGTACGAGTCGGGGTTGGAAGCGACCTGATTGGTGACGAGGATTGCAGTGTTGAACAGGTCACCGATTCGCATGAGGTCGTGGAGGTGTTTGTTCAACTTCTGTTGACGCTGGGCCAGTTCTCCGCGTCCGACGTACTCGGCGCGGAAGTGGGCAGTCAGCGAGTCGACCGAGAGCAGGCGAACCGGCCAGTCGGTGTCCTCGTGGTCGCCGGCGAGTTCCTTGGCCTTCTCGGCGAGCAGAATCTGGTGGTTCGAGTTGAACGCCTTCGCCACGTGGATGTTGTCGAGGAAGGAACCGAGGAGTTCCTCCATCGCGTCCTCGTCGTCGGGCGACCCCTCGATCTCTCGGTCGTCCATCGTCGCCTGGATGACCTCGTCGTCGAGGCCGCGCACCATGTCGTCGATACGCTCTGGACGGAAGGTATCCTCGCTGTCGATGAAGATGGTGCTGCCGCGGAGACCGCCGTACTCCCGGGGGAGCTGGACGTTCACCGAGAGCTGGTGGGAGACCTGCGATTTGCCCGCGCCGAACTCACCGTACACCTCGGTGATCGACTGGGTTTCGACGCCGCCGCCGAGCAGTTCGTCGACCTCGGGGACCCCCCACGTCAGTTTGCCGATTTGCTGTCGGCGTTCGAGGACGGACGCGCCGGTTTCGAACCCGCCGATGTCGGCGGCCTCGCGCGCCGCGTTGATGATGTCTGCCGCCGTCGACTCGCCGATGTCGGCCGTCGTCGAGAGTTCGCCGGGGCTCGCGACGGCGATGCTCTGGAAACTGTCGAAGCCGGTGTCGATGAGTTTGTCAGCGGTCGCAGGTCCGACACCGGGGAGACTTTCGAGGTCAACGTCTGGCATGTATACCCACCTTCCGCCGGATGCCACATAAAGCCTCGTTAACAGGAGAGTGAAAGTGAAATCGGAGGACGTAACCGACCACGACTGGACAGAGATGAGAGGATTTAGGTACGAATCGGCGCGGTTCCGTCGCGGTCGGCGGTGACGCGAGCGAGGGGGCTAAAGTCGACAGCGCGTCAGGCGAACGAAGTCGACAGCGCGTCAGGCGAACGAAGTCGACCTCGACTCGACGGCGTCGACGACGACGTCTCGTCACTCCCACGGATGGCCGCCGGGGCGATCCGACCAGAGCGGATACCAGAAGCGTTCGTCGGCTTCGACGTCGCGTTCGCCGTCGAGGACCGACTGGAGTTTGAATTCGAGGCTGTTGTCCCGGTCGTGTCCCGATTTCGGGACGAACGGGTAGTAGCCACCGCGACGAAACGAGTAAATCCAGTACGCTCGGGTGTCGGCCTTCTCGAAGCCGAAGACGGCCGCCAGGAGACGCGACCCGTATCCCTGTTCGACGAAGGTGTCGGCGGCAAAGTGGATGCTCGTCAGCAGGTCTTCGGGGTCGGGGTCGGAGAGGACCACCCAGTGGTAGCCGTGGCCGTCCTCGTGGCGGCTGAAGACGGTCCCCGTCTCCTCTTCGCCCGCCCGAAGGATGGCCTCGACTTCGTCGACCATCTCGGCGAAGTCGGTGCTATCGACCGAGGAGAAACACAGGGCGGCCTCGTCGACGGATGCGAAGCCGAGGTCGGCTTCCATCGTGACGTAGGCGGTACTCATCCCGAAGAGGTCTTCGGGGTCGGCCGCGCGGGTCGCGTCCGCTTCCGCGCGGAGTCCGAGAGCGGAGCGAAGCGAGTCGAGTAGACCCATACCGTGAGCCAGCGCCCGCGAGCAAGTTAATGTACTCCCTTTGTGCGATACGCAGTACGCCAGGTCTGTGAACGCCCGTGGCGAGGGATTGCTGGCCAGAGGGCTGGCAAACATCTGGTGCCGCGACGACCGGCGGATTGCTGGGGCGTGCGTGCGACGTGCCAACTTTTGTGCTAGCACCGCGAGTAGCGTCGTACCATGTCCGAGATACCACCGACCGTCCGACCACCGACGCGAGCGGAAATTCGCGAGTACGCGTCGGCGCACTACATCGACCTGACCGACGAGGAGGTCGAGGACTTCCACGAGTTCCTCACCGACTCGATGACGGCCTACGAGCGACTGGACGAACTCACCGAACCCCGGCCGAAACGGTCGGACACCGTCCGCGACCCGGGGTATCGGCCGAGCGACGAAGAGGACCCACACAACGCGGTCGTCACCGCCTGCGAGGTTCGTGGTGCCGACGACGGACCGCTCGCGGGGTACACGGTCGGGCTGAAGGACAGCGTCCAGCTCGCCGGCGTCGAGATGACCTGTGGTTCGAGCGTGTTCCGGGGGTACCACCCGAGCGCCGACGCGACGGTGGCGACGCGACTGCTCGACGCCGGGGCGACGATCACGGCGAAGCTGAACATGGAGGCGTGGGCGGTCTCGAGCACCGGCGACCAGTCGCTGGGCGGGCCCGTGTTGAATCCACGCGACACCGACTACCTCGCGGGTGGGTCCTCCGGCGGGTCGGCCGCCGCCGTCGTGACCGGGCAGGTCGACATCGCGGTCGGGACCGACCAGGCCGGGTCGATACGGATGCCAGCGGCGATGTGCGGGTGCGTCGGTCTCAAGCCCACGCACGGGCTCGTCCCGTACACGGGGATCGTGGCGGTCGCACCCACGGTCGACCACGCCGGCCCGATGACGCGCACCGTCACCGAGTGCGCGCTGGCGCTCGACGTGATGGCCGGCGAGGACCCGTCCGACCCGCGAAGCATCTCTCGGCCGGAGGGAAGCTACGTGGACGCACTCGACGACGACCCGTCCGGAGTGACCGTCGGCGTTCTCGCGGAGGGCTTCGGCCTCGATGTGGACGACGGTGCCGTCGACGCGACGGTTCGAGACGCCCTCGACGCGTTCGCCGGCGAGGGGGCCACACTGGAGGACGTCTCCGTCCCGTTGCACCGCGACGGGATGGCGATACGGAACGCCGTGGTCACCGAGGCGGGGACGGCGCTCGTCGACGCCGAGGGGGTCGGACACTTCGTCGACGGCTGGTACGACACCGAGTTCGCCGAGGCGTTCGGTCGCGCGCGACGGGTCCACGCCGACGACTTCCCGCTGAATCTCAAGCTCAGACTCGTCCTCGGGGCGTACCTCGCCGACGAGTACCTGGGATACTACCACGCGAAGGCCCAGAACCTGAGCCGACGGCTCGCTCTCGAGTACGACGACGCGCTCTCGGGGGTGGACGTACTCGCCATGCCGACGATGCCGAAGACCGCCCTGCGCCTGAAGGAGTCCGTGACTCGTACCGAGTGGAAAGCGCGCTCGAAGGGGGCGATTCGGAACACCTCCCCGTTTAACGTCAGCGGACACCCGGCCATCTCGGTTCCCTGCGGGACGGCGAACGGACTGCCGGTGGGGATGATGTTCGTCGGACGACGGAACGACGACGGCGCGGTACTGCGAGCGGCGTATGCGTTCGAACAGCACGTGAACGTCGACCTCGACGGGTAATCACGTGGGAGTGAGGAGGCCGAGGGAATCGTCCGCTCGGCGAGGGTGCTGGTTCGGAGAGTCCGACCGGTTAGAACCCTTCCATCTGGCGTTCCAGTTCGCGGAGGCGCTCGACGCGCTTTTCGGTCGACGGGTGCGTCGAGAAGAGGCGACCGATGAAGCCGCTCCTGATGGGGATGATGAAGAACGCGTTCATCTCCGACTGCTCGCGCAGGTCGTTCTGGGGGACGCGCTCCATCCGGCCCGAGATTTTCAGCAGCGCGGAGGCGAGCGCCGACGGCTTGCCCGTGATGGTCGCCCCGCCGCGGTCGGCGGAGAACTCGCGGTACCGCGAGAGGGTGCGGATGAGGATGAAGGAGATAATCCACACCACGAAGGACGCGGCGATGGCGACGACGATACCCCCACCACCGTTTCGGTTGCGTCCGCCACCGAAGAGCCACCCCCACCTGACGACGAGGAAGGCAATCGTCGAGAGGAACGACGCGATGGTCATCACCATCACGTCGCGGTTCTTGACGTGGGCGAGTTCGTGAGCGAGAACGCCCTCCAGCTCGTCCTGATTCAGCGTTCGGAGCAGGCCGGTGGTGACGCAGACGGCCGAGTGCTTCTGCGAACGGCCGGTTGCGAAGGCGTTCGGGACCTGCGAGTCGGCGACGGCGACCTTCGGCTTCGGAAGGTCCGCCTGCTGGGAGAGCCGAGACACCATCGCGTGTAGCTGCGGATAGTCGGACTCGGACACCTCTTTTGCGCCCATGCTGTACAGCGCCAGCTTGTCGCTGAAGAAGAACTGTCCGAGCGAGAACAGCCCCATCACGACGACGATAGTGAGGATACCAGCGCCAGCGTACGCCAGCACGCCGATGAAGACGATGTACAGTGCGAACAGGAGGAACATCGTGAGGAACATCCGTCCTCGCAGTCCCCAGTCCGGTTTCCACTCCATGGACGGACCTACTCAGTCGACGGCATAAACCCTGTCGGAGACGGACGAAATCCACGCCCCCGCAGCCTCGCGACCGGCGGCCGAATCGCCGCGGTGACACGGCCGGTCAGTCGCGGGAGAACCAGAACTCGAAGCGTGTACCGCCCGCGGCACTCTCGGAGAGCGTAATCGACCAGCCGTGTGTGTTCGCAATCTGCTCGACGATAGCCAACCCGAGGCCCATACCCGTCCCCGCGGTGGTGACGCCGCGTTCGAACACGTCCTCGCGCATCGCCGGTGGAATCCCGTGGCCGTCGTCCTCGACGAAGAAGCCGCGGGCGTCGCCGGACTCACCGTCGGTACTGTCAGTGTGTCCAGAGAGCTCCCCGAGACGAACGGTCACGTCGTCGCCGCCGTGGTCGACGGCGTTTCGAAACAGGTTTTCGAGCAGTTGCTGGAGCCGAGTCGGGTTCGCCTCGACGAGGAGTTCTGCGTCCACCTCCAGCGCAGCATCCGGTGATTCGACGAGGTCCCAGGCGGCTTCTGCGACCGAGGTGAGCGAGACGAGGGTCGTCTCGTCCTCGGAGTCGCCGTCGCGTGCGAGGGTGAGCAGGTCGGCGATGAGGCGATTCATTCGACCGGCGGCAGTCTGGACCGCGTCCAGATGTTTGGTATCGCCCGTTTCCCTGGCCAGCTCGACTCGACCCGTGATGACGTTCAGGGGATTTCGCAGGTCGTGGCTGACGACGCTGGTGAAGTCGTCGAGACGCTCGGTCTCGCGTTGCAGTTCGCGCTCCCGTTCGACGAGCATCGTCACGTCTCGAAGCACGACGACGTCGCCCCGTCGGATGCCGTGCTGGTCGTGAATGGGCGTGCGCGTGACGTCGTAGGTGTGGTGTGGCTCGTCGGTCCAGTCGATGGTGAATCGGTCGACGGTGTCTGTGACAGCCGAGCAGATGCGGTCGAGAACCACCGACCGTTCGACTCCAGAGCGTTCGGAGAGCCCACCGACGAGTGTTCGAGCGGCCGTGTTGCTATCTAGAAGCTCGGGACAGGTTTCGAACGGCGTCTCGTCGGCGGTTTCGTGCTCTCGGACGGTGGGGGACGCCCGTGCCGCGAACACGAACACGGGGTCCTGCATCACGTCGATGAGTGTGTCTGCGGCGAGTGGCGTGATTTCGAGCAGTCGGTAGCGGTACATCGCCACGCCCGCACCGATACCGAACGCGGCGGTGAACACCGGGCCGAGGGTGAACTTCGGGTCGACGTGGACGAGACTACCGATCAGCGGAAACAGCGACGCGACGAAGATCGCCCCCGTCTGCTTGCGGTAGACGTTACGTATCTGGAAGAAGAACCTGCCGAGGAGGAGGTACGACGCGACGACGATGAGGTAAGACGTCGTCCGGTATAACTGGCCGATAGAACCGAGTTCGACCTCTGGAACCGTGATGAAGCCGTACGAGACGACCGCAACCTGACTGAACACGGTCCCCTCGAACGGCGAGAACGCGATGACGAGATAGACGCCCAGTGAGAGACCGACGGCGACCCTCGCCCACCGCGGGAACAGTCGATCCTCGCCGACGTAAGTGGAGATGAAGAGAAACCATGCAGGGATCGTTACGAGACCGCTGAGGTACGTGAGTTTCATCAATCCGACGTTCCAGACCGGACTCGTCCACGCCAACAGATCGAAGCCGCACCAGGTCCCGACCGCCAGCATGAACAGTCCGTACTCGCGCGAGGCGGGGGCCGACCCCCGCCGAAATCCGACGGTTGCCAGCCAGAATGCGAGGGCCACGCTCGCCATCGTCGCGACCAGGAGAAAGACGCTCAGCACCTGTTCATTCATCGAAGAGTATCGTCCACCGATGCGTACCAGGGCGTGATTAACTTTCGTTTGCCGTGCGACCCATCGTCTCGGTTGCGTGGTGAGGGAGGTGGCGTACCTCGTGACAGGAGTGCGCTGAGCGCCGAATCAACTGTTTGCGGCCGAGAGCGCTTTTGTGTGCTGGCCGCGTGTGTCTAGCTAACGATGTTCGCCGACAGAGCCGACGCAGGAAAACAGCTGGCAGCGCGCCTCCGAGAGCGCGGGGTCGACGCCGACATCGTCCTCGCGATCCCGCGCGGCGGACTGCCGGTCGGTCGGGCCGTCGCCGATGCACTCGGCGTCCCACTCGACGTCATCGTCGCCTCGAAGCTTGGTGCTCCGTACAATCCCGAACTCGCCATCGGGGCCGTCGCGGGCGACGGGAGCCGATGGCTCAACGACGACCTCATCGACCGGATGGGAGTCCCCGAGAGCTACATCGAAGAGGAGACCGAACGAGAGTCGGAAAAAGCTCGGCAGAAGGTGCTGCAGTACCGCGGTGGCGAACCCATACCCGACCTCGAAGGCAAGCGCGTGGTCGTCGTCGACGACGGACTCGCGACCGGCGCGACGTCCATCGCGTGCCTCAGACAGGTCCGGGCCGCCGACGCCGAACACGTCGTCCTCGCGGTTCCGGTCGCCCCGCCCGACGCCGTCGAGAGCGTCGAAGACGAGGCCGACGAGGTCGTCGCCGTCGAGACGCCGCGAGCGTTCATGGCCGTGGGCTCACACTACCGCAACTTCCGGCAGGTTCCCGACGAGGAAGCCATCGAATACCTCGAACTCGAAGCGACCGAGGAGTAGTCGACAAGGACACACCAGAGCGGTGTGACGGCCGGTGGTTCGCTGTGGCGATGCGGAAGAGCGACACGGCTCGACGACCGGCGTGTCGCGGAACTTAAACGGAGCCACGACCTACGCTGGGCAATGAGCGACTCTCGCGAATTCTGCCCGCGCTGTGGCGACCCGGTGCCACCCCGAGCGGAGCCGCTTCCGGGCGCACCTCGCGAGCGCGAAGCGGCGCTGTGTGACGCGTGTTACTTCGAGGATTTCGACTTCGTCGACGCCCCCGAGCGTATCGAGGTCACCGTGTGCGCCCACTGCGGTGCGGTCTACCGAGGAAAGCGATGGGTGGACGTCGGTGCTCGCGACTACACCGACGTCGCTATCGACGAGGTATCCGAGGCGCTGGGGGTTCACGTGAACGCCGACGAGGTGACGTGGGGCGTCGAACCGGAGCAAGTCGACCAGAACACTATCCGGATGCACTGTCACTTCTCCGGGGTCGTCCGGGAGACGGTGCTCGAAGAGGAAGTCGTCGTGCCCGTGAAAATCGGTCGCGGGACCTGTACCCGCTGTGGTCGCGTGGCCGGTGGCTACTTCTCGAGCGTCGTGCAGGTGCGGGCGACCGACAGACAGCCCACGAGCGAGGAGCGCGCTCGCGCCGTCGAAATCGCAGAGCAGTACGTGGCTGGCCGCGAGAGCGACGGCGACCGTGACTCCTTTATCTCGGAGATAACGCCCCGAGACGACGGCCCCGACATCAAACTCTCGACGAACCGACTGGGACAAACGGTCGCCACTCGCATCACGCGCGAACTCGGTGGGTCCTTCGAGGACCACCCCACACTCGTCACCGAGGACAGCGACGGCAACGAAGTGTACCGCGTCACGTTCGCCGTCCGACTGCCGAAATTCACGCCGGGCGACGTCATCGACCCCGACGACGGCGAGGGACCGGTGTTGGTCAGAAGCGTCAGGGGGACACTGAAAGGGATTCGACTGAGTTCGGGGGAGCCCTACGAATCCGGCTTCGAATCGGGAGAGACGCCGGACGCCGACGCAATCGGGACGCTGGAAGACGCCCAGGAGACGACCGTCGTCACCGTCGAAGACGAACACGCGGTACAGGTGCTCGACCCCGAGACGTTCGAGGCGAAGACGATTCCGCGACCGGACTACTTCGACGCCGACGCGGAGACGGTGCCCGTGTTCAAGAGCAACGCCGGACTGTACGTCCTGCCGGACGACGCCTAAATCGCGGTCGTCCCACGGTCGTCCGTCGGAAGGGACTCTGCGGACGGAGTCTCGCGAACCGGGATGCCGTAGGCCCGCAGCGTCGCCGCCATCGTCGAGTCGGCGAGTCCGGCGCGGGTGGCCGCCTGCG
Organism: Halobacteriota archaeon; assembly: GCA_051747545.1. Classification (GTDB taxonomy): domain Archaea; phylum Halobacteriota; class Halobacteria; order Halobacteriales; family Haloferacaceae; genus JBNJGG01. The sequence goes on from JBNJGG010000097.1 coordinate 8,900, forward strand.
ACAGCGAGAGCGTTCCGCTTCCGTACAGGGTGAGCGCCGTCGTGAGCGAGCGTGCGTGCATTGACGAACGAAGATACATACAGACAGCGAGAACGTAAACATATGTGGAGATGTATTATCAGTATCAGTACGATACCGAGTATTCAGTTGCGTCATGACCACTATATGCCACAATATATGGGCAAATGGTGAACTAAGAGAGCCATCGGAGAGCAACGGTGTCGAACAGAAGGGCTCTGTTGAAACAATCAGAACGTGTCAGCAATAGCGTGTGAATACAGAGGATGTATGCCGTAAGCGAACGGCATTCCACCCAAAATATGATATCTGAACGCTGGTTCTCTACACCCGGGACGGGGTCGAAGCCACGTCGTCGGTATCCCCGCCGGGAGGTCGTGATTTTGCCCCCGCGATACCAGCGCCCATGAGCAAAAGCCCGCCAACGGCGAGCAGGAACGGCTCTGCACCGAGGATAAACATGACAGAACCCCCCTCAGAGCCAGGGGTATGAAGCGAGAACTCTCGATAGAGAGGTGTCCGTGACCGGAACAGATTGAATACCGCTCGGAGTGCGTAGAACAGGACGACACCACCCATTACGAACGGGACGCTTGCCAGGCGTTTCCACCGAAGCGCAGCAACGGCACCTCCAACGCCGATAGCTCCCAACTGGGTGAGCAACACTTCTTCATGGTTTAAATCGCCATCCCAACCGGTCGTGATAGTACCCCCGTACCCCGGTGCAACGTGGACTAATCCCTGATGCACGCCGATTACGATGGCTGCACACCCGGCAATAGCCATCATCACCGGGACGAGTCGATGATGTTCCATGGATTGTGGTCGGTTGACTGACAGTTAAATGTTGGGCCCACGGCCAGAGCGGTCGGCGGAGCATTCCGCTTCACGGCACGGGCTGTCTGTACCTCACATCGACATCCCAGATCACCTAGATTCGACTACCCACCACGCGGACTGTGTTCGGCGGGACTCCCGAAACCGACCACCGCCGACGGATTTCAACAGAGCCAACAGAAGACATTCAAGAGTGGTCTACGTGCGTCCTCCATGCGCCGTCGCCGGTTCCTCTGTACCGCTACCGCCTTCCTCGGGACGACCCTCGCCGGATGCGCCGGGCCCGCCGCCTCGTTGCGGTTGACGACCGTGACCGACGCAGAACTCGCCGACCGCGCCAGTGACGACCTCGCCGACCCCGAGGCATCGGTGATGCGGGAGGTGGTCGAAAACGGGTCTGCGACGGTGACGGAACCGGATCCACGTCCGACGACCGACCGACCGCTCTCCTTCGAGGGTCGGTACTACACCCTCTCTTCGACGGTGGTCGACAGCGAGACGAGACAGGCCTACGGTGTCGAACTCGACGCGAATCCGGAGGCGACGGGCGGGGAAAGCGTCGACCTCAGGAACCTGCCGGCTAGCGACCGCGAGGTGCTGAGAGAACTCGTCGAACAGGCGGCCGAGGCCTCCCAGAACGACGGTTTCGACGTCGCAAGGGTACGGGTGTACACCGACGCCGAGGAAGCCGAATCCAGGCTCGTTCCGGACCCCGACTTCGAGTTCGTCGTCGTCGACGGCAACGCCTACCGCGTGGGCGTCGAGCGACGGCGGGAGGTCGTCATCCACACCTACC
>JBNJGG010000098.1:0-10525 GCA_051747545.1 Halobacteriota archaeon
CCTCTGGTTTCTCCTCGTCGGCTGGTGGGCGACGCCGCTCGTCGTCAACCTCGCGTGGCTACTCGGCGTCACCATCGTCCTCATCCCCATCAGCATCAAACTCATCAACCTCGTGCCGACCGTGTTGACGCTGAAAGAGCCGCGAACGGTCGTCGAACCCGGTGCCGCACAGGGTCAGCGGTCGCTCGTCGTGCGGGCGGTGTACTTCGTCTTTATCGGCTGGTGGTTCAGCTGGTTCTGGGCGAACGCGGCGTCCTTCTTCGCCGTCACGATAATCGGCCTTCCAATCGCGCTCTGGATGTTCAACCGGCTGCCGTACGTCACGAGTCTCTACCGGTTCAACGGGTAATTCGTCGGGTGGTCGCCGTCGGACCCCTCGTCGCTCGTGGCACGGTCTGACACTCGCCTTCCGAACCCAAACGGCTTTTTTAGTTGTCCTGTTTAGAATCTTCGTAGGGCACGTAGCTCAGTTTGGACAGAGCGTCGGACTTCTAATCCGACGGCCGTGGGTTCAAATCCCATCGTGCTCGTCACGTTCTGCGAGCGACAGCGAGCAGTAGTGACGAGTCTACGTGGGATTTGAATCAGGGAGTGGGAGGTGAGCGAGCAGCGCGAGCGAACGGGAGCGACTGCGGTTCAAATCCCATCGTGCTCGCTCACGTCGTTCGCTCGCACGATGTAGTCTCACTCGGTTCCCTCGTGGGACTCCCATCGTGCTCTTGACAGTATCCAAAGACAGTTCACTCGCATCGTGAGCGTTCAGCGCGACCGAATCCCGTTTATCCGGTTCTATTGAAAATCTCTCCACCTGACAAGAATCGCGTGCTGACTACAGAGCTTATATTTGCAAGGCTGCAATCGACTTGATTGTGTGTTGTCACAATCCGGGGGCTGCAATTGCTGATACTCAAACGAATCCCGCTTGTGTCTACCGCAACCACGTTCCTCCCCCCCTTCGCCGCAGACCACAAATCTACTTATCACTCCTCGAGAAGCCCTATACACGGAGATGGCCAGCTCGAACTCCGATCCCACGCCCGCTGACGAGCCCACACCTGACGGGGGGCAGGAGGACGACGTGCTCACTGACCAGTTCTCCACCGACGAGGTCTACCAGCGGGTGGTCGCCGACGCTGACCACGAGGTCACCTCCGGAACGCGAGAGCTCTTCTTCAGCGCACTGGCTGCCGGCTTCGCGATCACCGTCACCTTCCTGCTGTACGCCTCGGTGACGGCGACCAGCCAGACCAAGATCGTCGGGGTCCTGCTGTACCCGCTGGGGTTCATCTACATCATCATCGGTGGCTACCAGCTGTACACTGAGAACACGCTGCCACCGGTGGCGTTGACCCTAGAGCGGCTGGCCTCGGTTCCCACGCTGTTCCGTCACTGGCTGATCGTGCTTACGGGCAATTTCCTCGGAGGCGGCCTCGGGGCGGTGGCACTGGCCTACGGGGGCGTGTTCGACGCCGCCACCGCGGACGTGGCGATCGGATTCGCAGAGAAGGGAATCGCCACCCCCGCCACGGACCTGTTCGTCAAGGCCGCCTTCGCTGGGCTGATCGTCGCCGGCGTGGTCTGGATCAACTTCGCCGCTCGGGACACCATCTCCCGGCTGGTCGTCGTGTACCTGGCCTTCCTGGCCATCCCCATGGGTAACCTGTACCACGTTGTCGTCTCCTTCACCGAGGTGGTCTACCTGGCGCTGGTCACCGGTGTCAACCCGGTACCTGCGCTGGGCGGATTCGTGCTCCCGGTGCTACTGGGTAACACGCTCGGCGGGGTGGTGCTCGTGACAGTGGTCAACTACTATCAAACCTCTGATCGTCGCCTGCAGATCACCCGATTCCAGAACGTCCGCCGGCTCTCGCTGCGGGAGTGGCTGGTGGGCTCGCTGGCCGGACGCTCGTACGTCCCGGTGATCGACACCGTAGAGGAGATCGTCCGAAATCCGGAGGCCTACCGGATCCTGGTGCCTATCGCCAACCCTCGGACCGAGACCGGAGTAGTGCGGCTGGCCTGCCAGCTGGCCAGCAGCCGCGAACAGGGGAAGGTCCACGTGGTACACGTCGTCCAGGCACCTCGGCGGTGGCCCGGCGGCACCCAGAGTGCCCAGCAGGACCGCATCAAACGCGAGTCCGAGCAGCTCCTGGAGAGCGTCCGGCGGCTCGGCACCAAGCACGGCGTGACCCTGGATACCTCGACCGTGGTCACTCCCCGCTCCTTCGAGGAGATCTTCACCCTCGCCCGCCGGACGAACCCCGACTTGGTAGTCATAGACTGGGACGAGGAGGGCCTGTGGAGTTCAGCCCGCGCCGAGCGACCGCTGGCCGAGCTAACCAACCAACTGCCGTGCGACTTCCTGATAGCGAACGACCGCGGTCTCAACCCATCACGGCTCCTGCTGCCGACCGCCGGCGGCCCAGACTCCGACCTGACCGCGGAGGTCGCCAGGGCGCTCCAGCAGGTTGCGGACGCGGAGGTCGAGTTGCTCCACGTCGTTGGCGACGAGGTCGACAAACGCGCAGGCGAGGCGTTCCTCCAAGACTGGGCCGCCAAGCACAGACTGAATGATGCGGTGATTACCGTCGACTCCGGCGACATTGAGCAGGCGATCGTCAGGGCGGCCACCGACAGCACGATGCTCATGCTGGGTGCAACCGAACAGGGTCTGCTCTCCCGGCTGATCCAGGACTCACTGCACCTAGACGTGGTCAACCACGTGGACTGTTCGGTATTGCTGGCAGAGCGCCCCTCCGAGCGATCGATTCGCGAGCGGCTATTCGGCTCTCCGATCCGGGAGCGCAATCCTGCATTGGCGTTCCGGGATCGAGTTAGGGATACCGTCGACTCTGAGCCCGCCGAGGCCGCTAAAGATCCGTGAATATGTTGCGAGAGATTCAAGATCTTCCTTCGGCGATCAAGCCCATCAAGGGTGGCGTAGTACTCCATGCACTGACGCGCTGGCGCGTGCTGCATACACGCTCTCAGCACGACCGTTGAGACTTATCCCGAGGTGGGGCTTTCAACAAGCCGTTTCATCCGTCACACTCGAACCGAGACGCCGAAGACGGCGAACAGACTCCGCGTGAATACGAACAGGCCGACCAAGAACCCGGCGATGGCGAGCGCGAGCGGGACGGTGTCGAGCATCGGTTGTCCCAAGAACGGGCCTCGGAAAATCAAATAGAACGTCCCCACGGTGAGCATCCCACTGAGTACCATCACGGCGGCGGCGAATGCAGACGCGACGTTCATCCCGTGGTGTTATTCTTCCAACAATACTTGAAATTTGATATTTTCACGAATCGACCGACTGAATCCTGCCGACGTCGGTCGATTCGGCGTTAGACCGCGAACGCGAGACTTATCGCGTCGTCGAAGTCCACGTCGCCGTCGGCGTCGAAGTCGAGCGCGGTCTGCTGGGCGTCGGTGAGGCCCGCACCGTTCACGAACGCGAGTTCGATGGCGTCGCCGAACGTCGCCTGTCCGTCGCCATTGACGTCCTCGTACAGGCCGTCACCGTCGGGGTCTGTCGGCGGATTCGACCCGACGACCGCCTGCAGTTCGGTCCCCTCGGCTTCCAGCGAGAGGTCGTAGTCGTACGTCTCGGTCTCGCTCGCCCAGTCGTAGTCGGTGACGACGACGCGGTACGTTCCCGTCGCGGACAGCTCTTCCTCGGTGATCGTCGCAACGCCGGTGGTGCTGTCACCGTTGTCGTACGTCACCCGGTCGCCGCTCGGGTCGATGAGGACGACTTTCGAAACCGCGTCGTTCTGACTCGTCGGCGTCAGCGTGACGTTCACGACGTCACCGTCGCTGCCATCGAAGGCGTACACGTCGTGGTAGCCGTCGAAGTTCGTCCCGGTGAGATACCGGTCAGACGTCGTGACGTTCCCACTGACCTCGTCGTCGTACTCCAGGGTCGCCTGCGCTGGGAGGCCCTCGTACACCGAGAGGGTGTAATCGAGGTCGCCGCTGTAGCTGTCTGCGTTGGTGACTACGAGTAGGTACTCTCCGTCGGACTGCAGTTCCTCGCGGGTGATGACGGCGTTGCCCTCGTCGGCGTTGGCGAACCCGGCGGTGACCTCCTCTCCGTCTTCGTCCAGTAGCGTCAGTTGGGTGTCGGTGTCGAGGTTGTCGGGCGTGCGGAGTTCGGCGCTGACCACGTCGCCCGCACTCCCGTTGAAGGCGTACGTCTCGTGGTAGCCGCGGAAGTCGTAGTCGTCGAGGTAGCGATCCGACGCGTCGACAGTCCCGGAGACGTTCTCGCCGTAGCTCACGTGTCCATCTCTCGGGAGGCCCTCGTACACCGAGAGGGTGTAGTCGAACTGGACGTCGGACGCCCCGCCGTTCGTCACCACGAGTTGGTACGTCCCGTCGCGTTCGAGCGTCTCGCGGGTGATGACGGCGTTGCCCTCGTCTGCGTTGCTCGCCCCGATGGTCACGGTTTCTCCGGTGGGATCGAACATGGACACTCGTGCGTCGGTCGAGAACTTATCGTCGGGGCGCACCTCGACGCTCACCTCGTCGCCCGTACTCCCGTTGAAGGCGTACGTCTCGTGGTAGCCGTTGAACTCGTAGAATTCGAGATAGCGATTGGAACGGTCGATATCTCCGGTGACGCTGTCGCCGTAGGCGACGGTTCCGTCGTTCGGGAGGCCCTCGTAGATGGAGAGTTCGTAATCGAAACGCTCGCTCTCGTCGCCCCCGTCGTGGGTCACGACGAGTTTGTACGTCCCGGGCTGTTCGACCTCCTCGCGGGTGATGACGGCGTTACCGTCCTCGGCGTTGTGACTCTCAGAGAGGATCAGGTCCCCGTTCGGGGCGTACAGTGACAGTTCTCCCTCGTGGCTGAAGCGGTCGTCGGGGCGCATCTCGACGCTCACTTCGTCGCCCTCGCTCGCCTCGAAGGCGTACGTGTCGTGGTAGCCGTTGAACGGATACCCGTCGAGGTAGCGATCCGAGCGGTCGAGCGACCCGGTCACCGTATCGCCGTACGCTAGCGATTGGTCGACGGGTATTCCCTCGTACAGAGACAGGTCGTAGCCGAACGTGGCGTCGTCGACGCGGCCGGTGACGACGACGGTGTACGTCCCGGGTTGTTCGATCTCCTCGCGGGTGATGACGGCGTTACCGTCCTCGGCGTTGTGACTCCGGATAGCCACGCGCTCTCCGTTCGGGGCGTACAGCGCCAGTTCCCCCTCGTCGCTGAAACGGTCGTCGAGGCGTAGCTCGATACTCACTTGGTCACCCTCTTCGGCGGTGAAGGTGTAGTTGTCGTGGTAGCCGTAGCCGGGATAGTCCTCGATAAACGAGTCCGACGTCGTAACGTTCCCCGACACCGTCTGCCCGTATTCGATGGACTCCGCCGTCGACGCAGACGGCGCGTCGGCGGCCGCGGTCACGCCGCTTCCCGCCACACCGCCCGCCAGCAGGACCAGTACTGTCACGAGCAATGTTCCAGGTCTCTTGACTTTCATCGTTTGCAACTACTCGAGGAGCCTCAAAATTGTTCTGAACTCGGCAGTGGCTAACGATTCTACCCACACCACGACTCGGCCGAAAATGTCGTCGTAGAACGACCGAGACACGCCTGTACCGGTTTATTGGTGGTTCTCGAAAAAATCGGAGTCGGTCAGTCGCCGAGTTATGCCGTGAGTGTAGGTGATGGGGTGTGTTGGTGTTGGCCGACTTCACATCGCGCCGCCCATACCGCCCATGCCGCCCATACCGCCCATGCCGCCCATGCCGCCGCCCGGGGGCATGTCCATGTCGTCGCCGCCGTCGTCGGTTTTACCGCCCTTGAGGTCGCCCGCGGCGATGACGTCGTCGATGCGGAGAATCATCACTGCGGCTTCGGTGGCGCTCTCGATGGCCTGGGTCTTCACGCGGAGCGGCTCGACGACGCCCTCGGCTTCCATGTCGATGATGTCGCCCGTGTAGGCGTCGAGCCCGGCACCGAACTCGCCGGCGTCGTGACGCGAGCGCAGGTCGACCAGCGTGTCGATGGGGTCGAGACCGGCGTTCTCGGCGAGGGTTCGCGGGATGACTTCGAGCGCGTCGGCGAACGCCTCGATGGCCAGCTGTTCGCGGCCGCCGACCGAGTCGGCGAAGTCACGAAGCTGGAGTGCGAGCTCGGCCTCCGGGGCACTGCCGCCCGGCAGGACCGAACCGTCTTCGAGCGTCGTTCGGACGACGCCGAGGCTGTCTTCGATGGCGCGCTCGACTTCGTCGACGACGTGCTCGGTGCCGCCGCGGAGGATGAGCGAGACCGCCTTTGCCTCCTCGACGTCGTCGACGATAATGCGCTCGTCGCCGCCGACGTCACGCTGGGCGACCGACCCCGCGAAGCCGAGGTGGTCGGCGGTGATGTCGTCGACGTTGCCGACGATTTTGCCGCCCGTCGCTCGGGCGAGGCGCTTGAGGTCGCTGTCCTTGACCCGGCGAACCGCCAGGATTCCCTCTTTGGCGAGGTAGTGCTGGGCCATGTCGTCGATGCCCTTGCCCACGAAGACGGCGTCGGCACCGGCGTCGGCGAGCGTGTCGACCAGCTCTTTCAGCTGGGCTTCCTCCTGGTCGAGGAACTGCTGGAGCTGGTCGGGGTCGGTGACGTTGACCTCGGCGTCGATTTCGGTCTCGGGGACTTCGAGCGCCGTGTCGACCAGTGCGATGTTGGCGTCGGTGACGCCGTACGGCATGTTCTCGTTGACGCGCTCCTTGTCGAGGATGACGCCCTCGACGAGTTCGGAGTTCTCGATGGAACCGCCGACGACCTTCTCGACGCTCACGTTGTCCGTGTTGATCTCGTCCTCGTCGGCGACGGCAAGCACCGCGTCGACGACGAGTTCGGCGAGCCGTTCCTTCGCCGATTCGGCTCCCTTGCCCGTCATCGCCGTGGAGGCAATCTGGAGCAGCGTCTCGCGGTCTTCGGCGCTGACGTCGATGGCCTTGCCTTCGAGAATCTCCTTGGCCTTCTCTGCGGCCTGTCGGTACCCCTGGGCGATGGTCGTCGCGTGAACGTCCGACTCGAGCAGTTCCTCGGCCTGGTCGAGCAGTTCACCCGCGATGACGACCGCCGTCGTGGTCCCGTCGCCGACTTCGTCTTCCTGGGTCTCGCTCACCTCGACGATCATATTGGCCGCCGGGTGGTCGATGTCCATCTCCTTGAGAATGGTCACACCGTCGTTCGTGACGACCACGCCACCGGAGGAGTCGACGAGCATCTTGTCCATGCCCTTCGGACCCAGTGTGGTCCGAACTGCCTCGGCGACGGCTTTCCCGGCCGTAATGTTCATCGACTGTGCGTCCTGTCCGGAGGTCCGCTGGCTCTCCTCCGAAAGTACAATCATGGGCTGATTACCCATTCTCTGCGCCATAATCAACGATGGGTTGTTTGCGATTCTATAAAAATGCTTCGCTCGAGTGTGTGAGAAATCAGCACACGGAAGCGGGGTGATTCAGGGCTCCGGTTTCACTCGCACGCGGTCGCGTCCGTCGAAGGGTTGCCGATAGTCGATTCCGAGACGTTCGTACACGCCGTTCGGTATGCCGATGTCGGCCAGCCACAGGTTCCCGACGCCGCCCAGTCCCGTCTTCGGCAGGGCGAGCGTCAGGGTGTAGTCTGCGTCGACGACGGGTCCGTGTCGGTCTCCCGTCGTCGCGTCCAGACCGGACGGCACGTCGAGCGAGCACACCGGCGTCTGTGTTCGATTGCACTGGCTGATGAGGTACGCTGCCCGGCCCTGAACGACGCCGGTTCGTCCGTAGCCGATCAGCGCGTCGACCACCACCCCGGCCTCCTCGGGCATCGGGTCGGACTCGACAGTCGCGCCCGTTTCTTCCAGTAACCGGCACTGTCTCGCGGCGACACCCGACAGTTCGTCCGGGCTTCGGTCGAGGACCGCCCGGACGGGGATCCCGTGGTTTACGAGGTGCCGCGCCGCACACAATCCGCCACCGCCGTTGCCGCCCCCTCCCGCGATCACGACGACGCTCTCACCGCCTGCGAGTTCGCGGGCCATTCCCGCGAGCGTCCGACCGGCGTTCTCCATCATCTGTAACAGCGTCAGTCCGACCGTTTCGACGGCGACGCGGTCCACCGTACGCATCTCGTCGGCCGTGACTGCGGGAACCGTCTGTCCGGTCGCTGTGTGAAAGCTTCGCGTGATCATTCTTCGCTTTTGTCGCACTCCTCGCGCGGGTCCTCTCGGTGACGAGGGCTCGTTCGCAGCGATTCGCCAGGGTTAGCTTGACGGTTGCACGTCGAACCCGCGGGTGAGGTCGTTGTGCCTGCGTTCGAGGAACGAGTAGACCGCACCGTGTGGCGCACCGTCGAGTATCATTCCGACCGCTCGACGGACGGTCTCGACTTCCGCCGGTTGACCGATGATGCCGAGCGTCGACCCGTAGATGACCACGTCCGCACCCGACAGTTCCTCCATCAACTGGCGCGTCCGTCCGTTCTCGCCGATGAGACGGCCCTTCTGTCGCTGGAGATCGTTCTTGTTTCGGGTCGCTTCCTCGATGTCGATGAGTTCGAACATCCGCATCTCGTCGTCGAGCAGCGAGAGCGCCTCGTCGGGCGTGAACCCGCGACCGATAGCCCGGACGATGTCCGGTGCAACGATGCCGGTCAGCGGGTCGCCGACCGAGTCGATGGCGACAGACCCCGATTCGGAATCGATGTCGAGTCGAACCTCCGCACGTCGCTCGATTCGACGCATGGTCTCACCGCCGTCACCGATGAGGACACCGATGCGGTCCTGCGGCACCTTCACGTGTTGCATAGCTACGCTATCGGTCGGACGCGTTTAAGGGTTTATTCAATCGATGGACACTCTCCGCGATTGCGCTGTGCGGGACCGCCGACCGGCGTTGCCATCGAAATTGATATACCAATATCATCAACATGACTGGGTATGGTGGCGCAGACCGGTGCCGTCCTGGTCGTCGATAGCGACGGTCAGGTCGTCGACTGCAACCGGTGCGCTCGGACGCTCTTGGCCTCCGTCGACGCTCTCGTCGACCGGCCTCTCGAAGCGGTCGTTCCCTCCATCTGGTCGGCTCTTCAGACACCCACGAACCGCCCGAGGGTGACTGTCGACACGGGCGATGGCCAGCGGACGCTCCGCGTCGACGTCGTCGACTGCGACCACGGAACTCGAATCGTTCGCTTCTGGAACCCCGAACGAACTCCTGACGCTCACCCGAGTGCCCGCCGTCTGCAGGTCGAGCGCCTCCACGAAGTCGTCGTCGACCTCGGCAGTGCGCGCCGTGCTGACGAGGTGTATCAGTGCGTCGTCGACGGCGCGACGGCCGTGACAGACGCCGACTGCTGTCGGTTGTCGGTCGTGGAGGGCGCTCGGTTGGTGCCGACCGCGAGTTCGCGTGAGGAACCGGTCGAGTCGTGCGACCCGATTCCGGTCGGGGCCGGTATCGCCGGCCACGCCTACGAGACGAACGCCGCGAGCGTCATCTCGGACCTGCGGGCCAGTCGCGGCGGGTCGCGGGCGACCGACACTGCACAGGGGGCGAGCGGTCACGCCTCCGCCTCCGACTCACCGACTGACGCCCTCGACCCGGTCGACGCCATCGACTCGCGGCCCGCTGAGGACGATTCGGCACCTGTCGAGGACGACGCCGCCTCAGATCGCGCGGAACCGGACGACCCCCGGTCGTTGCTCACCGTTCCACTCGACGGTGTCGGCGTCGTTCAGGCGTTCGATTCGCGGCCCGACGCCTTCGACGCCTTCGACCGGGCGCTACTCGAACTGCTGTTCGTCCAGGCGGGCCAGACCCTCCAGCGCATCGACGTCGAAGACGCCGTCAGCCACGAACGCGCACGCCTGGAATCTTTCGCGACGGCGCTCTCTCACGACCTTCGAAGCCCGCTCAACGCCGCGATGGGCCGGTTAGAACTCCTCCAAGAGGAGTACGACACGGCACACGTCGACGCGATTGACTCCACCCACGACCGGATGGTCGAACTCATCAACGACCTCCTCGCCTTCACCCTCCAGGGCGAGGCTATCGGCGAAACCGATTCGCTGGCCCTCCGACGAGTCGTCGACGACGCGTGGCAATCGGTCGACGCCCCCGACGCCGAACTCGTCGTCGAGGGCGACCTTCCGTCCGTCGAAGCCGACCGGACCCGCCTCTACGAGTTGCTTCTCAACGCTTTCTCGAACGCCGTCCAACACGCCGACACCCCCGTGACGGTACGCGTCGGGCCACTCTCGGACGGGGGCTTTTTCGTCGCCGACGATGGGCCCGGCATCGCCCCGTCGAACCGAGAGGCGGTATTCGAGCGGGGATACACCACCGCCAGAGACGGCACCGGCTTCGGCCTGCCCATCGTCCAGCGCATCGCGGACGCTCACGACTGGGACCTCCGTCTCACCGAATCGAACGACGGTGGCGTTCGACTAGCGGTTCGGATTTGACGCCGTCGTCGTCGTCGACCTTGCCTCCGGTGGTGTAGCCGGACTCGCCCCCGATTGCTTCGTCGTCTTCGTCGCACTCG
>JBNJGG010000099.1:0-10465 GCA_051747545.1 Halobacteriota archaeon
CGGCGGTAGGCGCTGCCTTCGACGGAGATGACCGTCGCGAGCACGCCGCGGCGGTTGCCGTCAAGGATGTCTCGCGCGCTTTCCAGTACCTCGGTCTCGGGGACGCTCCAGTTAGTCTCGTTCATGTGTTGTCTTTGGACTTGCAGGGTTTAGTTCGCATCGCTCGTTCTCGCAGGTGTGGCAGGTCGTCGCTCGCCGCGACGTACACTTTCTCCAGACCGGCCTCGTGAAGGTCGGTCCCGCAGTCACCCGCCACGACTCGGGTGCGCACGCTGTCGACGTTCGTGACGTGCGCGCCGGCGACGAGGTCGATTCCGGCGTCGAACGCCGGTTCGGGCAGGAAGGACGCCGTCGCACCGACGAGCACCACCAGCGGCACGTCGGCCTCGGTTGCGGCGGCGACGTAGCGGTCGATGCCGCCGTAGATGAGCGTCGATCCCGTGATGAAACAGACGTCGACCCCGTCAAACGCCCGGTCGCACTCGTCTGGCGCGTACACCGAAGTCGAGATGTCCGGGGCGACCGCCGGGCGCGAGTGAGCCGACAACGCGGCCTCGGCCCGTTCCGGGTCGCGCTCGACGACTCGCACGTCGACAGCACCGAACTTCTTGAACGCCGGGCCGAAGAGCCCGACGGTCGCGACGGCGTCGACGTCGTCGGAGAGGGCGGCCATCGGGTCGCCGGGTCGCCAGTCGACGTCGGGCACCGACAGCGCGTTTAGCGTGCCGATTCCGACGGCACGCCGGAGTCGCGTCTCTCCGCCGGAATCGGCACCCGTCGCAGCCTCGTCAGGACTCTCCGCCAGTGCGGCGAGGTCGGCGACCGAGGCGTCCGACGCTCTGAACGCCCCCGAAGGTCGGTGCGCGACGCCAGCGAGCAATCCGTGTCGAGGGTGCGAGAGTTCGACGAGGACGACCCGCGGACCCACCGTAAGCTGAGGGTCGGTCGCCGCCGCCGCTCGCTCGCGCAGGCGAGCGCGGACGCCTCGGAGAATCGACCGACCGTCGGTCACGCTCGGCTGGTCCGCAGTCATGCCATCGAGTCACCCCGCGGACGCTCGCGGAAGTCGTGCTCGTAGCCGACCGGACCGAACGGGCCGTGACGTTCGAGTTGCCGGGCGATGTCCGACAGGTCGGACGACCCCGAGAAGGCGAAGAGACCGTCGATGTAGGGCAGCGCCGCGTCCATGCCCCGACACGTCGGTTCGTAGGCCACCGACGCCGCGAGCGGATTCAACCAGAGTATCGGTCCGGATCGACGCGACAGCCAGACCAGTTCGTCTTCGAGGCGGTCGACCTCGCCGACGTCCAAGCCGTCGCTGACGACGAGCGTCACCGTTCGGTGGTCGACGGCGTCGGGCCACCGCCGTCTGAGCGAGCCGAGCGACTCGCCGATTCGGGTGCCGCCGCCCCACTCGACCTGCGCCCGTTCGAGCGCGGCGGCCGCGTCCCCCGACGCCCGCGAGAAGATTGGCGTCACGTCCTGGATGTCCGTGTCGAAGAAGAACACCCTGACGCCGCGCCCGTCGCGGACGAGTGCGTTGAGGAACGAGAGCAGGAATCCGCGGTCGATAGTGTCGAGGACCGATTGGCTCACGTCCACGAGGACCGAACACCGAAACTCGGTCTTGCGACGTTCACGGGTCGGAAGCGAGAGGGCGACACCACCGGTTTCGACGCTCTCTCTGATCGCCCGTCGGGCGTCGAGTCGGTGACCGGAGGCACCCGCGGTCCAGCGTCGCCCCGAGAGCGTCGCCAGCGCGCGCTCGAAGCGTCGCAGTGCGGCCGGGTCGAGCGGCGTACCGACCGACTCGTCTTCGACCGGCGTCGTCGAAGCCGTCGCGCTGTAGGTCATCGCCCGCGTCTGTTCGTCCGACTCGTCGGGGTCGAGGTCAGCGCCGCTGTCGACGAGGCGACGAGACCGCGTCTCGGTCTCGACGGTGGTGTCGTCGCCGTCGCCCGCGGCGTCGCCTGGAACCGTCGGGGCCTCGGTCCCGTCGGGTGACTGCACGGTCTGTCCGTTCGTCGACGCCGACTCCTCGCCCACCTGGTCCTCGGTCGCCATCGCTTCCAGACCCGTGCGAAGTCGATACCAGAACACCGGAAAGTGCGTCTCGAACACCTCGGTGTCGCGGGGGCCCGAGACGAGCGTCGCGTGCATCGCGGCGCGAACACGCGTTCTGTCGTCGAACCCGGTCTCGACGAGCGCCTCTGTCGCCGACAGCGACGCGTTCGCCGGGACGGAGACACCGTTCGCTCTGAGCGTTCGCGCGAACGAGATGACTTCGGTGACGACGTGGTCGCGTGCGGCCACGAAGTCGGGCGTGTTCGGAACTGCCATTGTGGGTTACGCTTCGGCTTCGACCGTCTCGCGCGCCTCTCGGGCGGCGGCTTCGAGCCGTTCTATCAGCGAGGTGTTGATTCGCTGGAGGTCCTCGGCCTCCTTGAGCAAGGTGCCGATGGTCCGCTCTATCTCCGCGGCAGAGAGGTCCGAGGCGTCCTCGTCCGTTCTGAGTGCGGCGACCGCTCTGGCCCAGTCGAGCGTCTCTGCGACACCCGGATGCCGGAGGAACGCCTGTTCGCGGAGTTCCTGAACGATACCGCAGATTTCGGCGGCCACGACGGCGTCGAGTTCCGGCACCTTTCGGCGGACGATTTCGAACTCCTTCTCGAAGGTCGGCGGTTGCATGTGGAGGTAGAGACACCGCCGCTTGAGTGCGTCGCTCAGCCCGCGCGTTCGGTTCGAGGTCACGATGACGACCGGCGGTGCGCTCGCGGCGACCGTCCCGTACTCCGGGATGGTCACCTGAAAGTCCGAGAGGATTTCCAGCAGGAAGGCCTCGAACTCCTCGTCGGCGCGGTCGACCTCGTCGATGAGCAACACCGGTGGGACCGGTCCCTCGGAGGTGAGTGCTCGGAGCAACGGCCGCTCCAGTAGGAACTCCTCGGAGAAGACCGAGCGCTCCTGGTCGACCGTCCCCTCACCGGACTGGATTGCGAGCAACTGCTTCGTGTAGTTCCACTCGTAGAGGGTGTGTTCGGCCGCCAGTCCCTCGTAGCACTGGAGGCGAATGAGGTCGGTGTCGAATCCCTCTGCGAGGACCTTCCCGAGTTCCGTCTTGCCGCTTCCGGGTTCGCCTTCGACGAGGAGCGGCTTGCCGAGACGAAGCGCCAGAAACAATGTGGTGACCAGTTCGTCGTCAGCCACGTAGTCGGTCGCATCCAACCGCTCGCTGAGGTCGGCCTCTGTGAGGTCGGCGAACGCGCTCTGTTGCGGTTCGCTCACGAACTCGAGCCCTCTCGGTGTGGCATCCGAACCGCCCCATTCACGAGGCGAACCCCTCTTCTGTCACGTTGACGAATCTGCCCGGGTCTTTCTGAAAGGCGTCTGCACATCCCTGTCCGCAAAAGTAGTACGTCGTTCCGTTTAAGTCAACCGCTGCGGCCTCCTCGCCCACCGTAACCTCCATTCCACAGACCGGGTCGATAGCCGTCTTGGGCGGCGACCCGTCGGTCGATTCTGATTCTGTGGGGCCGTGAGTCGTCTCCGACCCCACCCCGTCGGTGACCCGTCGAACCGAGACGACTTCTGCGAGAATGCTCACTGCAATTTCCTCGGGCGTCTTGGCGCCGATGTCGAGCCCTGCGGGCACCGTCACCGACGCTTCGACGACTGTCGTATCGGTGCCGAGCCGGTCGGCCACCCGGTCGAACAACTCCTCGGCACGAGTCGTGCTGGCGACGAGTCCGACGTAGGCTGGCTCGGCGCGGATTGCAGCCTCCAGACCGCTTTCGTCGAAACCACCCATCGTGGCGACGACGACGTACGAGCCGGTGGGAATGGCGCTGGCCAACTCGCCGTCGTCGACGTCTGAGGGGTCGGTGACGACCGTCACGTCGTAGGTCAGCTCTCGGGCCAGTCGTCCGAGCGACTGCGCGACGACGGTGTCCCCGAGGACGACGACGCGCTGTGTCGGGCGCACGGGCTCAATGAACAGTTCGAGCGTCCCACCGCTGTGGCAGGTCATCGGGAAACTGAGCAGGCCGGGCCGTGCGATCGTCTCGGGGTCGGGTGCGAGTCCGACGAGAACGGAGTCACCCGTTTCCAGCGCGGTTTTGGCCTCGCGGATAGCGACCGACTGCGCGCAGTTCACGCCGCCAATCCACCCGACGAGGTCGCCGTCCGGCGTGAGGAGCGCCCGGTCACCGACGTTCGCAGATACCGGCGGTTCTCGCCGGACGACGGTGATACGTGCGAACTCGCGGCCCTCGTCGGTGAACTGGCGGGCGAGTTGCTCGACTCGCTCTGGCGATGTCGCATCGAGTCGGCTGCTTGGGTGGGTGTCTCTCGTGTCGTAGGTTCTGGTGTCGTCTGTCATCGTCGTGTGGCTGGAAGTCGAGATGGGCGGTGAGAGTCAGTCTGCGGTTGCGTCTCCGGATTCACCGCCGATGTCGATCGTGTCGGCGGGGTCGAGGGTGAGGCCGGCCTCGTCGAGGATGCTCCACACCCTGTCGGAGGTCATGGGCATCTCGACGTGCGTGACGCCGGCGTGGGACATCGCGTCGACGACGGCGTTGACGATGGCCGGCGGGGACCCGACCGTCGGAGACTCGCCGACGCCTTTTGCACCAATCGGGTGGTGCGGCGACGGCGTCACCGTGTAGTCGGTCTCCATCTCGGGGATTTCCATCGAGGTCGGCAGCAGGTAGTTCATGAAGTCACCGGCGGTGACGTTCCCGTTGTCGTCGAAGGTGATTTCTTCGAGCAGGGCGGTCCCCATCCCCTGGGCGAGGCCGCCGTGGACCTGCCCCTCGATAATCATCGGGTTGATGCGGTTGCCGCAGTCGTCCAGCGCGTAGAACTGCCGGATGTCGACTTCGCCGGTCTCTCTGTCGACTTCGACGACGCACACGTAGGCCCCGAACGGGTACGTCATGTTCGGCGGGTCGTAGTAGTCGACCGCCTCGAGTCCGGGTTCCTCGCTGATGGGCGAGTTCATGTAGGAGGCGGCGGCGACTTCGGTCATCGTTATCGAGCGATCCGGTGCGCCCTGAACGTGGAACGCCCCGCTGTCTCTGTCCCAGACGACGTCGTCGGCGTCGACTTCGAGTTCGTTGGCGGCGATTTTCTTGGCCTTGTGTCTCACCTTCCGCGCCGCGACGGCAGTCGCCGCACCACCGACGGGCGTACTCCGAGAGGCGTACGTCCCGAGTCCGTACGGTTCGGTCTCCGTGTCGCCGTGCTCGATTTCGATGTCGTCGACGTCGAGGCCGAGTTCCTCGGCGACGATCTGGGCGAACGTCGTCTCGTGACCCTGTCCCTGCGTCTGGACGCCGATTCCGACGGTCGCCTTCCCCGTCGGATGAACGCGAATTTCCGCCGAGTCGAACATCTCGATGCCGGCGATGTCGCACTGCTTTCCCGGTCCGGCCCCGACGATTTCGGTGAACGTCGACAGCCCGATGCCGAGCAGTTTCGAGTCGTTCGCCTCGCGGCGCTCTCGTTGCTCGGCGCGCAAGCCCTCGTAGTCGACGCCTTCGAGCGCCTGGTCGAGCGCGCGCTCGTAGTCGCCGGAGTCGTAGGTCCACCCGGTGGCGCTCTCGTAGGGGAACGCCTCCTTCGGGATGAAGTTCTTCCGCCGCAACTCCGCGGGATCCACGTCGAGTTCCTGTGCGAGCACGTCGACCATCCGCTCGACGAGGTAGCACGCCTCGGTCACGCGGAACGAGCACCGGTAGGCGATGCCGCCCGGTGCCTTGTTCGTGTAGACGGCCTCCATCTTGCTGTAGGCGGCCGGGATGTCGTAGGACCCGGTGAATATCTTGAAGAACCCGGCCGGGAACTTCGACGGTTGTGCCGCCGCGTTGAACGCGCCGTGGTCTGCGAGCACGTCGACGCTGATTGCGGTGATTTCACCGTCATCGGTCGCCGCGATTCGACCGGTCATGTCGTAGTCGCGGGCGAAGGCCGTCGTCTGGATGTTCTCGCCGCGCTCTTCCATCCACTTCACCGGTCGACCGATGACGTACGACGCGGCCGCCGCGACGACGTATCCCGGATAGATGGGCACCTTGTTACCGAAGCCGCCGCCGACGTCCGGGCTGACGATGCGGACCTTGTGTTCGGGGATGCCAGAGACCATCGAGAAGAGCGTCCGGTGGGCGTGGGGTGCCTGGGAGGTCAGGTGGACGGTCATCTTCTCGTCGGCGGTGTCCCAGTCGGCGACACAGCCACACGTCTCGATGGGGGCAGGGTGGATGCGCTGGTAGTACATGTCCTGCTCGACGGTCACGTCGGCGTCTTCAAAGGCCCGGTCGGTCGTCTCCTCGTCCCCGGCTTCCCACGTGAAGATGTGGTTGTCTTCCTTCCCCTCGATGTCGTCGCGGATGAGCGGCGCGTCCGAATCCATCGCTTTGTGGGAGTCGACGAGCGGGTCGAGCGTGTCGTAGTCGACCTCCACCTTCTCGGCCCCGTCCTTGGCGACGTAGGGGTCCTCGGCGATGACGGCAGCGACCTCCTGAGACTGGTACTTGACCTTCTCGTTGACGAGGACGTCCTGCGTGTCGCCCATCAGCGTCGGCATCGTCGCCAGGTCGTACTCGGCGAGGTCTTCGGCTGTCAGCACCGCCACGACGCCCTCGACGCCCATGGCACGCTCCGTCCGAATCTCCTCGATTCGAGCGTGCGCGTGCGGGCTTCGGACGATTTCGCAGTAGAGCATCCCCGGCTTCTTCACGTCGTCGACGTAGTTGCCCTGCCCGGTAATGAACCGGCGGTCCTCCTTGCGCTTTACCTCCTGGCCCATGCCACCCCGACCGTGACCGTGGTCCCGCTCGGGGTTGGGTCCGCCGTCTTCCGACGTTCTGAAGGCGGCGTCGGCACCGGGAGTCTCGCTGCTCACGGGCGGTCACCTCCCTCACCGTCGAGCGTCGGAGACGCCTGTCCGAGGTCGGGCGCACAGTCACAGCCGTCGCCACAGTCGGCAGCGTCGACACCGCCGTCGGATTTCCAGGCCGACGAGGTGTCGTTCGTATCGCTCACGACACCGCCGTCCGCGGCGGCTTCCGCTCCTGCGCCGGTCGGTTGACCGCCCTCGAGCGCGTCGGCGGCGTACCGAATCGACTTGACGATGTTCTGATAGCCCGTACATCGACAGAGGTTGCCGCTGATGGCCTCGCGTATCTCGTGTTCGGTCGGGTCGGGGTTGTCGTCGAGCAGCGCCTTTCCGGCCATAATCATGCCCGGCGTGCAGTAGCCACACTGGAGACCGTGCTCCTCGTGGAAGCCCTCCTGAATGGGGTGGAGGTCACCGGCCGCCTCCGGGAGGTCGGCCATCCCTTCGACGGTCACGACATCGCTTCCGTCGGCCTGTACGGCGAACAACAGACAGGACTTGTACGCCTCGCCGTCCATCGTGACGGTGCAGGCACCGCAGTTGCCAGTGTCGCAGCCGATGTGCGTCCCGGTGAGATCGAGATTCTCCCGGATGACGTGTACCAGTAGTCGTCGGGGCTCGACGCTCAATTCGTGCTCGGTTCCGTTTATCGTGATGGTGATGTCTTTCGTCTGGGTCATTGTGCACCCTCCGACCGGGCACGGTCGAGTGCGTCGGCCAGCGCCCGCTGGGTCAGGACGCGGACCATGTTCCGTTTGTACGTCGCACTCCCGTGTTCGTCCGTCTCTGGATTCGACTCCTCGGCGGCGACTTCGCCCGCCTGCTTGAACAGCCCGGGAGTCGGCGTCTCACCGACCAGCACGTCTGCGGCCTCCGGAATGTCGACGTTGGTGATGTCGACGGAGGTCAGCGCGATGCCCGCGTCCTCGACGACGCCGTCGTCGTCGAGCGCGAGACGGGCCGCGACCCCGGCCATCGCGTAGTCGCCGACCTTTCGCTTGAGTTTGTGGTAGGCGCTCCCCTCGCGCTCGCCGGGGACGGGGACGCGTATCTCGGTGATGAGTTCGTCTTCGGTCAGGCTGTTGTCGTACGGCAGGAGGAAGAACTCGTCGGCGGGGATGGTCCGCTCGCCGTCGGGGCCGCGAGCGACGATTTCACCGTCGAGGGCGAGGACGGCCGTCCCCCAGTCGCCCTTCGGGTCCGACTGAGCGACGGAGCCGACGACCGTCCCGCGGTTTCGAATCTGCGGGTCGGCAACCTGCGGAGCGACGTCCGCGAAGCAGCCGTAGCGCTCGCCGACGAGTTCGGACCGCATCAGATCTACGTGCCGGACGAGGGCACCGATTCGGAGTGACCCGTCCTCTTCGGTCAGGTAATCGAGCTCGTCGATTCGATTGAGGTCGATGACGGTGTCGGGGCGAGCGAGCCGAAATCGCATCAGTGGGACGAGGCTCTGCCCACCCGCCAGTAGCGTCGGTTCGTCTAAACTGTCGAGCAGGCTAACCGCCTCGTCGACAGTCGTCGGTTCGTGGTGTTCGAATTGGGCTGCTTTCATGTTATATCAGGTTCCGTAGTCGGCTCGTCAGGCTCTTTCCCTGCTCGCTCTCCTCGACCGCAGTCATCTGCTTCTGGATGTTCGAGAAGAAGTTGTTCACGACCCGGTCGGCAACCGGATCGAGGGCCCGGCCGCCGAGTTGGGCGATGCGTCCGGAGACGTCGGCGTTCGTCCACCAGTCGATTTTCGAGCCGGTTTCGGTCTCGGAGATGGTCATGCCGGACTCCATCTCGAAGCTGCTGTCGCTGGCGTCGCCGCCGCCGGAGGCCACCATCCGCGGAAACTCGCGTTCGGTGATAGTGACCCGCGTCTCGAAGCGCGGTTTGACGCTCCCGACGCCGATTTGCATCAGCGCGGCGTAGACACCGCCCTCCTCGAACGCCCGTGCCGCGACGACTTCGGGGTCGGCCTCGGGGAGCGTCTCGACGTCGGTTTCTGGCTCGTACTCGTCGAAGTTGAAGGAGCCGCCCTCGATTTTCGTGATGTACCGACAGCCCGTCAGCGCGTCCCGGACGGCTATCGGGTCCGAAAGCAGGACCCACGCATCCTCTGGCGGTATCCCCTCAAGTTCGAACTCTCCGCTGAATTCCATCGTTTATACGTACACCCCTATGCACGGCCTAAGACCTGTGTGTATGACTATCACACACCATTATAAAAGTTCGTTATAGATTTGGTGGCAATCAGTTCCGGGATAACAAGTGCGAAAACACCTGACGAGGCGGGGACGGTTGGGAGAGAGACTGGTGGACGACTACTGGTCCGACGCGGCCTTCTTGACGAGTATCTGACCGTCCTCGACATGCCACTCGATTCGGTCACCCTCCCCGACACCGAGGAAGTTTCGAACGGGTTTGGGGACGGTAGTCAAGTTCTTCTCGGAGACTTTGGTATCTGTGAGGAGCCCCATAGTTTCTACCTAGTCATCACTATGACCTAATTTGAAGCCTCCGCTTCGGAGCGAGCCTCCAGTCCCGGAAGGCTCCGAACGGACCACCGATGTCGTCCCGGCAATCCCTCAGAACTTAACACGCGAGACTGCCTACTCGTCCACCGTGAACAACGACTACGACGACTTGCTCTGGCGGTCGGCGGCCGTCGAACACGCCGACTCGCTCCGGCAAACGATGCTGTCGTCGCACCGAACCGAGACCGTCCCCCTCGACGAGATCGGCGGACGAACCGTGAGCGACCCCATCGTCGCGTCGGCCGATATGCCCCCGCACTCCCACGCGACGATGGACGGGTTCGCCTTCGACGCGACCGACGAATATCCGCTGACGCTACGAGACGACCAGGTGTTCCCCGAGAGCGAACCGCCGTCGCTCGAACCGGGTGAAGCGATGCGTATCGCCACCGGTGCGCCGCTTCCGGGAGGGGCCAACGCCGTGCTGAAGCGCGAGGACGCCGACGTGGACGACGGACTCCTGCGCGGGACGTCGATTACGCCGGGGACGTACACCTACGAACGCGGGAGCAACGTCGCCGAAGGGGAGACGCTGTTCTCGACGGGCGACCGGTTGAGCCCCAAGGACGCCCTCTTGCTCGGCGACCTCGGATACGAGTCGGTGTCGGTCTTCGAGCGGTTCGACGTCGCCCTGCTCGCGACGGGGACCGAGATTCACGAGGGACGAAACCGCGACCTCGACTCGCCGATGCTCGGTGGCCTGATTCGCTCGTGGGGCCACGACGCCACCTACGAGGGGACCGTGCCGGACGACTACGACACCGTGGTCGACCGCATCGACGAACTCGCCGCCGAGTACGACGTGGTGGTCACGACCGGCGGGACGAGCGTCGGGAAGAAAGACTACGTAATCCGGGCGCTCTCGGACCTCGGAGACGTGCTGTTCCACCGGGTTCGCATTCGCCCGGGCAAGCCGCTCGCCGCGGCGACGCTTCCCGACCACGACGCCGTCGCCTTCGCGGTCCCGGGCAAGCCCGTCGGCGCGCTCACCATCGCGACGCTCGTTGTTCGTCTGTTCTTCGTCGGTGACGACCGCCTGCCGGCGCTG
>JBNJGG010000100.1:0-10450 GCA_051747545.1 Halobacteriota archaeon
TCCCGGCCGACCTCGTGGGACGAACTCGCCGACGCGTTGGACGACGCCGTCACCAGCGACACCGTCTCACTCGTCGAAGTGCGCCTCCCCGGGTCGTCGGCCGGGTCGTCGTAGCGGTCCGACACGTCGCCACGGTCACCGAACGGTCATCGTGGGGTCAGTGCGTGCGCCGTTCGAGACGGTCGCCCGCCCCGCGAACGGTGGGCTTTTGCTCCGGCGGTCGGTCGGTTCCACCATGAGTGGTGACGAGGAGGAAACGGAACTTACGTACGCGGAGTCGGGCGTCGACATCGAGGCGAGCGAGGCGGCGACGGCGGCGCTCATCGGTGCGGTCGGCGAGAGCGCGGGCGACTACGCCGGCCTCCTCGACATCGGGGATCGGTACCTCGCGCTGGCGACCGACGGCGTCGGGACGAAACTACTGGTCGCAGAGGCGTTGGGCGACTACTCGACCATCGGCATCGACTGCATCGCCATGAACGCGAACGACCTCGTGGCAGCCGGCGTCCGCCCCGTCGCGTTCGTCGACTACCTCGCGGTCGACGCCCCCGACGAGGTAACCGCCGAACAGGTGGGCGAGGGACTCGCCGCAGGAGCAGCGCAAGCGAGCGTCGAACTCGTCGGCGGCGAGACGGCCGTCATGCCGGAGGTAATCAACGGTCTGGACCTGGCTGGCACCTGCGCGGGGCTGGCCGCCAAAGACGCCCTCTTTCCGGGGGAGGCCGAGGTCGGCGACCTGCTCGTCGGCTTCCGCTCGTCCGGCATCCACTCCAACGGCCTCACGCTCGCGCGGACGGCCGCGACGCGCGACCACGAGTACACCGACCCGTTCCCGAACGAGGGCTACGACACCGTCGGTGGGGCGTTGCTCGAACCGACGCGCATCTACACCACCTTGCTCGACCCGATGCGTGAACACGGCGTCCACGCCGCCGCACACGTCACCGGCGGCGGGTGGACGAACCTGAAGCGCCTCGGCGACTTTCGGTACGTCGTCGACGACGCGTTCGACCCCCACCCGGTCTTCGAGTTCGTCCAGTCGGAGGGGCGCGTCTCCGACGAGGAGATGCACCGAACGTTCAACATGGGCACCGGCTTCGTCGCCGCCGCGTCCCCGGAGGACGCCGAGGCGCTCGCAGCCGAGACGGAGGGTCGAATCGTCGGCCGCGTCGAGGAGGGCGAAGGCGTGTCGATTCGCGGACTGGACCTGTAAGTCTGGTCGAGCGTCGTCTCTCCTCCGAGCATCGCCCGGGTCATCGAGGGTGACTGACTCGAACCCGTAGGTCGTGTACCGACTCTCCGGAACGATTGCCTCGAGTGCATCCCGTCCAGGACCTCCGAAGGGGCCGTCGGCACCGGCCGAAACGGTGGAAATCAGGACAGCTGCCGGGCGATGTCCGCCTCGGTGATGATGCCGAGGGCGGTGCCACCGTCGATGATGACGACGGCCTTGTAGTGGTCGAGTAGATTCCGAACCTCGTCGACCGTCGCGTCTCTGGGCTTGGTCGGGAACGGTTCGCTCATCACTTCGCTCACGGGCAGGTCGCCCACATCGTCGCCGGCACGGACGATATCGGAGTAGCTTATCGAGCCGACCGGAAGCCCGGCCTGCAGCACCGGCAACTGCGAGTAAGCGGACTCCTCCATCAACTGTTCGGCCTCTCGAACGGAGTCGTCGGGGGCGACGCTGATGATTCCCTCGTGCATGATGTCGGAGGCGCGAAGGATGCTCCCCTCCGCCTCGTCGAGTGCAGTGACGATACGTCGGAGCGTCGACAGGCGCGGATCGACGTCGCCACCCTCGATTCGGGCGATGAGCGGTTGGGAGACCCCCGCCATCTCGGCGAGAGCGCTCTGCGTCAGTTCGAGCGCATTTCGTCGTTCCCGGAGGTCCTGCGGCGTCGGAAGTTGCATGGTCCCAATAACTAGTAGTTATTAGAAAAGGTTTCGGGACGGAGACTCGCTGGGGCCGACGCGGCTCACTCCTCCGTTTCGATAACTTCGATGACCGAGAGCGGGACGTTTCGGAGTGCCCCACCGACTTCGCTCTTGGCGATTCGGCTCGCGTGTTGTTCCCCGTCGGCGTTGAACACCTCGATTTCCAGAAGGAGACCGACGAGCGCGGTATTGGCGGCGATGAACGCCGAGTCGAACGGTTCCCCGCAGGCGGGACACGGCGTCGCACCGACCTCTACCTCGACGAACTCCTTGTTCTGCTCGTTGAGGCGCTTGCCGGCCTCACTGACGGCGACGCCGATTGCGTCGTCGATGTTCTTCACGTCACGGACCAACCAGGCGGCTTCGAGCGCGACCAGATAATTACCCATACGCCCACCAGGCGGCGAAGCGACTCTTGCTTTGTGGTTTCCCACTGTCACACCCCACCCCACGTGGCGTGTCGCTAGACCCACGAGACCACGAGACGTGGCACGATTTCTCACGGACGCCACGGGGGTGATCCGCACAGGGTGATGGTCAGTGGACGCGCATCCTCCAGCGATAATGGCCATAAGTTATGCGTACCACCCGGGTGGTTGACCTCGCCTATTTCGACTGACGGAGATTACAACCAGTCCGGTTGGGTTCAATCCAAACTAACTTTAATCGCAAGACAGCGTCGAGGTACTGTCGATGCCCGTGTCGATACATTTTTAAGTGGTGTCGGTGGAGCCGAGAAGCAAGCAGATGATAGACGAACTCTATCGGTCAACCCTGCTGGCCCTGTACCAGCTTACGATCGCCCTCGGCATCATGCTGATGCCAGTGGCCCTCCTCTCGCGCCGCCTCGGCGTCCCGCTCCGGTTCGACCGGGTCCTCCACGCGGTGGACGGTGCGTACGAGAACGCCACCAGCCGCTGAGTTACTGTTCTCGTCGCAGTTTTCACACGCCGGTAGCCGTCGCCACGTCGATCTAGCGACGGGCACGCAGACGCCAGCCTGCTCGGTCGGTCCCCAGCACTGTCTCCGGGCCTGCTCTGGGCGAGAACACGTCGACAGGGGGCCCACGGAAGCGAACGCGGCGGGTCGATGACGGCGGCGACCCAGGGGTGAAGGGTTGCATTTATCAGCGCCGCGCTGCAATGTCAGGTAATGCGAACGCCTACAGAGGACATCTCCGGTAACCTCGGTCAGCTCTCCGGTGACACCGCGAACGTGTTCGGCCCAGAACTGGGCGAGTTCGCCGACCACACCCGCGAGATGTCGCAGTCGAAAGAAGAGGGCATCAAAACGGGAACCACGACCGTCGGCCTCCGGACGAACGAGGGGGTCGTTCTCGCGACGGACATGCGCTCCAGTCTCGGCAACATGGTCCACAGCAAGGACGTTCAGAAGGTCGAAGAGATTCACCCGAGAGGCGCGCTGACCATCGCGGGGTCGGTCTCGGCGGCCCAATCGCTCATTAGCTCGCTTCGAGCTGAGGTTCGCCTCTACGAGTCGCGTCGCGGTGAGGACATGAGCATGCAGGCGCTCTCGACGCTGACGGGGAACTTCCTGCGCTCCGGTGCGTTCTTCATCGTCGCTCCGATTCTCGGCGGCGTCGACGACGAAGGTGCGCACGTCTACAGTTTCGACGCGCTCGGCGGGATGAGCGAAGAAGACTACACGGTCTCCGGTTCCGGGTCGCAGTTCGCGCTCGGTGTCCTCGAACAGGAGTACGACGAGGACCTCTCCGTCGAAGAGGCCAGAACTGTCGCCGCGCGCGCCATCGAGAGTGCCGTCGAGCGTGACCTCGCCTCGGGTAACGGCATCAACGTCGCCGTCGTCACCGAAGACGGCGTCGAAATCACCCGACACAAGGACTTCGGCGAACTGTTCTAACTCCGCAGGTACCTGGTTACGAACCGGCGCGAAACCGCCTTCGAACCTCCCGTGATGGGATACGACGGCCGGTCGAGTCTCCCATCTCCGCTGACTCCACGCCGCCTCGGAACGAACCGATGAGACGTGCCGCCGAGCACTCGTCGCCGCTACGTCACAGCCACTCCTCGAAACTGCCTTCCAGCAACGTCGCTTCCTGCTGGTCGAAGTACCGACGCTGCATCCTCGTCACTGCCGTCTCGAAATCGTCGCCGTCTTCGAGCGCGCTGCGAACTTCGTTGCGCTTCCAGTCGGCCGGCGTGGCCTCCGACTCGACTCGAGCCCTGAGGGGCCGAAGATAGCGCGTTGCCGTCGACGACGAACACCCGGCGGTCTGGAGGCCGTCCCGGGCGTGTGCCAGTATGTCTTCGAAGATTGTCGTTGGGTCGGTCGTCTCGTGTCCGTCGTTCGTTATCCACGTGAGGTCGGCGTCGAGGCCGGCACGCGCCGCGGCGTAGAAGTTCTCGTTTGCGTTCTCCCACGAGAGGGTACTGCAGGGATGCTCCCGTCGCGGCAGGCTCTCCATCAACCCGGCGAAGGCGGCCTGAAACGCGACCGAGTCCCGCACGGTCGGCTGGGCGGCGATAGGCCGAAACTCGATGCGTGCGTTCGCTTCAGAGCGAGTCGCCCCGTCGAACACCGGGCGCACCCACCGCCAGAAGGTGCCGTGTTTCCGCCGGAGCGTCGCGAACTGGTCGTCGAATCGGTCGCCTCGCCTGACGGGCATCGGGACCAACATCTCGTCGTCGACGACGCGGTCGACGGCCTCCGCTGGGGACGTGAGGTCTCTCGGAAACCTGACCTTCCCGTCGCCGTCCGGGTCGTTGAGGACGGACTCGAAGACAGAGATGCGGTGTTCGTCCCAGGCGTCCTCGAGAATCGTCTCCGGCGTGACGTCGTCGTACAGGTCGGGCGGGAAGAACGGCGAGTTGACGCCGAGTGCCAGAAGCGGCCCGGCGATCCGCAGGGCGTAGTTGAAGTATCTCGGCAAATCCGCAGCGTGAGCGACCTGAAAGTGCGGCTGAATCGAGGTGATGAGACTCTCCGGCAACACCGTGTCCGCACGGAGGGTGACGTTCGGCGCGTCCACGACGACGGCGTCCGGAGCTTCTGGCCCGTTGGCCATCGCGTGGTACCGCACCGAGTTACTCATGTTGGTCGCGATGCGGACGCCGCCGGTCTCGATGCTGTCGGTGAGATACTCGCCGGCGGTCTCCCCCGCCGGAGGGATGGTCCACATGCCGTCCGAGACCAGTTGCATCCCCTCCGTCTCCGCGCAGGAGAGCGCCGACTGCAGTCGCGCCTGAACCTCTGATTCCTGCGCTCGAAGACCGTACTGGTTGAGCGGCTGGGGGCTGGTCGACATCTCCGCGTTGTGCAAGCCCAGTTCCTTCTCGAAGCCCATGAGATCGAGAAGTCGGCGTGGAACGCGCATGAGCGACCCGTGACCGTCTCCGTCGGCGACCCACCGACCGTCACCGACCGCGTAGAACTCGTACTCCAGTCCGACGATGGACTGGTGATTGTCGAAGACACCGTCGTCGAGGGCTTCCTTGACGAACGCCGCGTCGGCTTCGACTTGCGCGTCGAACGCCGCCCTGTCGACATCGAGCACCTCTCGCACCTGCGCTGCGAGGTCATCGGCCATACGGAACTATCCCGAGGAGAGGCCCTTGAATCCGGTGGAGGAACGTCGCTTCGAGAACCATTCGCACGAACCCGCCGACGGTATCAGAGTCATCACACTCGACGTAACCGCAGACGAGGAGACGAGTGCGGCAGAAACGCTCTCGGCCCGGCCCACCGTTCGGGTCGGTCGTCGAATGCGACGACCGTCTGTCGGGACGCTTAACTGCTGGAATTCACTACCTGCTTGCGATGGAGTTCGCGGACTTCGCCGCCCGAGTCGACGAAATCGAGCAGACGCAAGCAGACCTCGAAATCACGGCCCTCGTGACGGCGCTGTTCGAGGCTGGTGGCGACGACCTGTCGATGCTCGCTCGATTCGTCCAGGGGCGGGTCTTTCCCGCGTGGGATTCGACCACGCTCGACATCGGGCCGGCACTCTGTTACGAGGCAATCGCTCGGGCGGCGGGTCGGAACGTCTCCGCCGCCGACGTCGAAGCCCGAGTGGCCGACCGCGGTGATATCGGGGCGGTGGCGGAGAGTTACGACCTCGGGGGCCAGCAGGGACTGGCGGCCTTCGGCGTCGGCGAGGAGTCTGACCTGACCGTCGCCGTCGTCGACGAACGCCTCCGGGCGCTGGCCGGCGCGGCCGGAGCGGGGAGTCAGGACCGCAAACTCGACGTGCTGTTCGGACTGTTCAACCGCGCGTCACCGGTCGAAGCGCGATACCTCGCGCGAATCGTGCTCTCGGAGATGCGCATCGGCGTCGGTGAAGGGACGGTTCGAGACGCCATCGCCGAGGCGTTCGAGGTACCGGTCGACGCCGTCGAGCGGGCCGTGCAGGTGTCCAACGATTTCGGGATGGTCGCCACGCTGGCACGCGATGCGGGCGAGGGGGGACTCGCGGAGGTCCACCTCGAACTCGGCCGTCCCGTGCAGGCGATGTTGGCACAGGCGGGGACGGTCACGGACGCGCTCGAAGCGTGGGGAACGGCGGCCGTGGAGACGAAGTACGACGGCGCACGAGTCCAGGTTCACGCCGACAGCGACGACGTATGGGTGTTCTCTCGCAATCTCGAAACCGTGACCGACGCACTGCCGGAGGTGGTCGAGTTCGTCGAGTCGCGGGTGGACGTCCCACTCATTCTCGACGGTGAGGTGGTCGCCGTCGACGGCGACGGCGACCCACTCCCGTTTCAGGAAGTGTTGCGTCGGTTCCGTCGAAAACACGAGGTCGACCGGATGCGCGAGGAGGTGTCGATTCGGCTACACGCGTTCGACTGCCTCCACGTGGAAGGTCAGGACCTCCTCGACGAACCGCTACGCGTCCGCCACGAGCGACTCTCGACGGTCCTCGACGACGGCGTCTCCGAACTCGTCTACACCACCGACGCCGACGATATCGCGGAGGTCGAGACCCGGGCGCTCGAAGCGGGCCACGAGGGTATCATGTTGAAAGACCCCGAGTCGACCTACTCGCCCGGCCGACGGGGGAAGAACTGGTTGAAACGCAAACCGGACGTCGAGACGCTCGACCTCGTCGTCACGGGCGCAGAGTGGGGGGAGGGCAGACGCGCGAGCCACCTCGGGACGTTCCTGCTCTCGGTCCAGACCGACGGCGGATACGCCACGATCGGAAAGGTGGCGACGGGTATCACCGACGACCGGCTCGCCGAGTTGACCGACCTGCTGGAACCCCGGATTTACGCACAGGAGGGAAAGGCCGTCGAGATTCACCCCGAAGTCGTCTTCGAGGTGGGGTACGAGGAGATTCAGCGCTCCCCGACGTACGACTCGGGCTACGCCCTCCGCTTTCCCCGGTTCATCTCGGTTCGGACGGACAAGACGGTTGCCGACGCCGAGACGCTCGACAGAGTCGAACGCCTGGCAGCGACGCAGTAGGTCGTGGGATGGCGAACCGCGCGGTGAAATCGTATGACGGAATCGGTTCTGGCCGACTGGAGGATGAGTGAAGCGTCTGAATGGACGTTTGACCCAGCGACAGAGGTCGAAAACGAGCCGACCGACACAACACCCAAGCGAGGTACCACGCGTTTGAGAAGCCGCCTCAGATGACGCCCATCTCGTCGAGTCGCGCCGGGAGGTACTCGTCGGTGACGAAGTCCAGGCCTCGGGCGGCCAGTGCCTGCTGTTCTGCCTTCTTGTCGATGTCGAGTTGGAGTTCTATCTGCTCGACCCAGTAGTCCGACTGAAAGCGCGGGTCTTCCAACTCGCTTTCGAGCGCGTTGCGGTCGGAATCCGACAGCGGGTCCGTCGGCAGGTTGTACTCGACGATGTCCGCCGGTCGGATGCCGACGAACTCCGCTTCGGGAGTTGCGAGATACTCCGAGAGGTGCGCCGACTTGATAGATCCGTAGGCGACGGAGCCGAAGATGCGGTACGACCACGGGTCGCCGTCAGTGAAGACCACGACCGGGAGGTCGAGTTCGTCGTGCAGTCGTTTCGTGATGCGACGGGTCGCGCGTGCGGGTTGTCCCTTCAGGTGGACGACCATCACGTTGTACTCCTCGTCGAAGCCGTTCTCGACGAGGCGGTCACGCATCCCGCCGGTCTCGACACAGAGGACGAAGTCGATGTCGTCGTCGAGGAACTCGATGGTGTCGGGGTTGTTGGGAATCTGGTACCCCCCCTCGCCCACGTCTTCCTGACAGTGAATCTCGCGCTCGCCCCGGCGTGTCTGCTCGCGGATGAGCAGCGGTCCCATGAGGGTCGCCCCGGACTCCTCGGGGCGCATGTGGAAGTCCTCGCGGGTGACCTTCGAGACGATTTCGAGATCCTCGACCAGTTGGTTCGACTCGTCCTGGTCCGAAAAGTGCGCCTCGGGGGCGTCCCACGACTCCGAGAGGTAGTACAGTTCACGCAGCGTCGACGACCAGTCTTCGTCGAGTTGTCTGGCCAGAAACTCGATCGTGTAGGCGGCTTTCAGCAACTTCCGGGCCCCCCGGACGCTGTTGGCCGTTCGAGTACTCGTGCGGTCGCCGTACACCCAGACGTTCGACTCCTCGTCGTACTCGATGTTGCTCTTCGTCCGCGTCGGAAGCGTCATCGTCGGGATGTCGCCCCGGTCGAACTGGTCGTAAAACGATGCTGCAAGGTCGATGAGTTGCTCTCGCGCCTTCTGTTCGCTGCTCATGCGTTCACCGTGAGTTTCTCCGTTTCGACTCCTTCGACACTGATGTCGAACGATGCGTCATCGCCGACCTCGTAGGTCAACGCCGCCGTCTCGCCCGCGGAAATCGACGGCTTCCACTGGACGAACCACTCCCCGTCGAGGTCGACCACCTCGGCCTCACCGTTGAGGCCGGCGGGTTCGACGGAGACGATGTCGGTCACGTCGAGGTCGGCCGTCCTGTCGGAGTGGTTCCGAACCGTGAGGGTCACCGTACCGTCCTCGACGCGCCGTTCGACGCTCACGTTGTTCATGATGCGAGCGAGCGCGGCGTCGATGTTCGGCCGGTCTTTCCCCGTCACCTCGGCGAGTTTGTCGGCCATCTGCGGCAGGATGGTGCCGAGTACCTCCTGTTTCTTCTGGCGCTTCGCCAGCGACCGCCGCTTGTTCAGATAGGACTTGAGTTCTCGAGCGGCCTCTCGTATCGCCAGTTCGATTTCGTCTTCGATAGCGGGCACGTTGGCGACAGCGTCCTTCGATTCGCTGGTGAAGGGGACGTTCGTCGAGGCGACGTGGACCATGATGACCGCGGGTCCGTTGGGCATTCCACTGCCTCCCGGTTGGTCGAGGTTGTAATTGCGCCAGCCGATTGACTTGACGACGTCCGTCGTGGCACAGGCCCCGCGCTGGTAGACCAGCGGAACGCGGTTTGCAAAGCGCAAGAGGTCGACCTGTCCTTCTGCGGGAAGGTCGCCACCGTAGGCGATTCCGGCCTCCACGATGAACGGGTCGCCGCCGTGGACCTCGGCGTCTCGCGTCGCCGCCGCGTAGAAGTCTGCGTCGAACTCCTTTCGGAGACCGGCCTCGACCAACTCGGCGGTGATGGGCGACAGACAGTCGGTCGGCGGGGCGAGGATGTCGGTCACGCGCATGGCATCGAGGAGGTTCGAAGCGAGGTCGCGGTCGTCGGCGACGGCACCGACGTTCGGTACGTCGTCCGGGACGGTTCGCATCACGCTCCAGAGCGCCTCGACGATGTTCTCGCGGGCAGTGTCGCCGACGGTGGCGTCATCGTACTCCTGTGTTCGGTCGGCGGCGTTGTCGACGCTGGCGACGAGGTCCTTCTTCGTCGCCCGGTGGCGATGGTCCTCGGCATCGGCGAACCGCTCGGCGAGTCGCTCTGCGAGCGCCTGAACGGTGGCGTCGTCTTTCCTGGTACTCGTGGCCTCGTCGACGAGGAGGTACAGGTCGGACGTGAGTCGATCCGTCTCCCCGTCGTATCGCGTCAGTTCGCCCCACGCCGCGTCGACGGCGTTCTCCCGGACGGTCTCGCCGAACGTGGTCTCGTACTCGGCTTCGATGTCGTCGGCGACGGTGTCGACGATGGCCACGAGTTCGTGGTGTGCAGTTCGCTCCCGGGAGCCGAGGGTGTCCCCGACGCGGGCGGCGAACGCGGCAGTCGCCTCCTTTCCCTTGTTGGCGACGGCGTCGACCAACGCCGCCTGGACGGCGTCGCCGTCGGCGTCACCGGGTGCAGACCACGCCATCTCGCGGCCGAAGTGGAAGTCCCGGAAGTTGTTCAGGACCTTCTCGGCGGTCTTGCGGCCGACGCGGGTGAACTCTTCCTGTAGGAATCCGGAGACCGAGTACGACTCGGTGACCCCCAGCATCTTGATGAGCGTCCCGAGTTCGACCCCGTGAGGGTGGGGACGAATCTCCGTGGTTTCGGCGGGAAGTTCTGCGCCCTCTGCGCGTTCGAACTTCAGCCACTCGTCCAGTCCGGGTTCCTTCAACTGGATGCGGGCGTGGGGGTTGACGACGGCCGTGTGCTTGACG
>JBNJGG010000101.1:0-10294 GCA_051747545.1 Halobacteriota archaeon
GGGTGATCTGGAGGATGCCCGTCCCCTGCTCGTCTCGGAGCGCGTTGATGCCTTTCGAGACGTCCTGTAGGCGGTCGATGTCCAGTCCGGAGTCGATTTCGTCGAGCACCGCGATGGACGGTTCGAGGATTGCGGCCTGCAGCACCTCGTTCTGCTTCTTCTCACCGCCTGAGAAGCCGGCGTTGAGGTATCGCTGGGCGAACTTCTCGTCCATATCCAGCAAGTCCATCTTCGCTTTCAGAATCTGCTGGAACTCGGCGACGCCGACCTCTCCCTCGTCGACGGGTCCTTCCATCGGTGAGGTGTCGTAGCCGGATTCTTCCTCCTCCTCGTCGGCTTCGGCCTCGCCCTCGAAGAGCTCCTCCCGCTCTTCGAGTTTGGCGTTCAGCGCCGTGCGGAGGAAGTTGGTCATCGTGACACCCTCGATTTCGGCGGGATACTGGAAGCCGAGGAAGATGCCGAGCGCGGCGCGCTCGTTCGGTTCTAAATCGAGCAGGTTCCACGACCGCATGTCCTCGGGAATCTCGAAGTCCTCGCCGAACTCCTCTTCGTCGAGGTGAAGCAGCACCTCGCCATCGGTGACACGGTAGGCTGGGTGGCCGGCGATTATCTTCGCTGTCGTCGACTTCCCGGAGCCGTTCGGGCCCATCAGGGCGTGAATCTCGCCGGTTTTCACCTCGAGATTTACCCCCCGCAGAATCGTCTCGCCGTCCTCCGCTGCAACCTCGGCGTGTAGGTTCTTGATTTCGAGCGTGGCCATTTGTGTTGGTCCTCGTACTCGAATGGTGGTGTGTGCCACCCATAATGCTTACGCATCCACCCGCTTCGAGTTTGCCTGACGAGAAAAATAGTTACAGAATATCGAATGATTACCCGTGGAGAAAAGAAGTTCGGTGGTCCCGGTTCACCGTCGACACTCTAGCGGTCGGTCGTCAGGACTTCCTGTCTAATCGGATGCGAACTGAGGTGCGTTACCCGTAGAAAGACGAGCGGCGGACGTCAGACGAAACTGCCGAGTCCGGTCTGTTGCTGCCCGCTTTTAGCTTCGTCCCACGAGATACCGAGCGCTTCGATGACGCGCTCTATGGGCCCTTTGAGCGTCTTGTCGAGCATCATGTCCCAGTCGACTTCGAACTCCTCGGGGACCTGGTCCGCGTACTCGAAACAGATCACGTCCTGGTTGGTTCTGAACTCGTTGAAGAGGTCGCGTCTCCGACGTTGCTCTCGCGAGAGTTCGTCGCCGTTGGACAGGCTGCCGTTGCCCGAGAACAGGTCCGCGTTTTGGGTCTCGAACCGCTCGAAGAACGACGGTTTGACGCGGGAGAGATAGAGTCGTTTGGGCTTGCTCCCGCGCTGGAAGTTCGTCCCGAGCAGCAGGTTCGCGTACTTCGCACCTCGGACCTGAGCGGTGTCGGTGTCGTACCCCTCGAGTCGCTTGCCGATACCGCCCGGGATCCCCACGTCGTCGAGGTCGACGTTGCCGTCCTGAAAGTCGACGATGACGTCGTGGACGTACTCTTTGACCGCGTCGGTGTCCTCTCCGGTGACGATCATCTCGATGACCTGGCGCTGGACACGTTTCGTGATTGGCGCGATATCCGAGCGCTTGTACTCGAAGCCGGTGATGTCGATGTCGTCGACGTCCTTACCCTCCTTCCAGACGATGTGGCCGGCGTAGCGTTTCTTCTTGCCTGCCTGGAAAAACCGCCGATACAGTTTCTCGAACTCGATTTCGAAGCGATGTTCGTCGGCCCCGAGCTCCGCGGCGAGTTCGTCGTACCGACTGTTGATTCCGGTTTCGAGTTCGAACGCGCGCTCGATTGCCTCCTCCTTGGTGATATCGGCACCGAGTTCGAGCATGACCGAATCGGTGTCTCCGTAGGCGACGTGAAAGCCCATCTCGTTGGCGACGCTCTCGGTGAACTCGATGACGCGCCGACCCGTCGCCGTCACCGCCGCCCCCATCTCCTTGTCGTACAGACGGAAGCGGTCCCATCCCAGCACGCCGTACAGCGAGTTCATGATGACTTTCACCGCGGCCTGCTGGCGGTCGAACTGCTCGTACTCGGCGCTGTCGGGGTCGTGCTCGTTGCGGCGGGCTTTCTTCTGCTCGCGTTCTGCCAGCAGGTCGTCGATCATCTCGCGGATGATGCCGTCGCGGTCCTTTCGGAACCGAGTGCCGTTCGGGGCGCGGTACGTGTCGCCGTCGTAGCCGTCGGCCACCTTCGTCTCCGGCGACGCGTTGATGGTCACCATGCACATGGGGTACAGGCTCTTGAGGTCGAGCACGGTGACGTTCTCTCGGACGCCGGTGATGGGGTCGAACACCGCACCACCCTCGTAATCCTCGGCGTCTGCGCGGCCCTTCGAGGGGAGAGCGAACTGACCGTGGGCCTCGTGGAGGATGTAGATGTCGACGGTGTCGCCTGGCGTGGGCGCGTCTTCGAGCAGACATCCGACGAACGTTCGCACGTCGTCCCAGAAGGCGATAATCTCCTGCTTGCGGTCGATTTCGACGCAGAGTTCGACGTCGCGGACGTTGTACTCCAGCAGTCGCTCGGGGTCGGTCTCCCACAGGTCGCCGATGTCACCGGAGTACCGCTCTTTGCCGACATCGAGTTCGAGTTCGCCGACAGCGTCGAGCCGGTACGACTCCAGTTCCGTGAACTGCGTCCGTTTGTACGCGTAGAGGAGGTCGAAGACGACCCGACCCTTGATGTCCGGGCCACCCCAGCCGCTGCGCCAGACCTCGTTCACCCGCGAGAGTCGCTCGATAGAGAGGTCACGCTCGGTCGACGAGTCGACAACTTCGAGCCTGTCGAGGAAGTACGGAGCGTCGAAGTCCTCGAAGTTCCAGCCCGTGAGTACGTCGGGGTCCGTCTCTTCGATGTAGGCGACGAACGCGTCGAGCATCGCCGCCTCCTGTTCGAACGTTCGGACCTCGATAGTCGCCCCGGAGTCGAGCGGTTCGTAGGCGGGGAGGTTCTCGGGACGACGTCCGTCGCCGTCGGGGGCGACGAAGTGCCACGCGACGTACTCGTCCCGGTACGAATCGTGACTCGTGAGACAGACGATAGGCTCTTCGCCATCCTCGGGAAAGCCGTTCCGGTCGTCGACCTCGATGTCGAAGGTGTTCACCCGGAGGTCGGCAGTGACCTCGGTGGGTGTCACTTCGTCGTGGGGGACCTGTATAGAGCCGTCGTCGAGGCGACGCGCTGGGACGCGAATCCCACTCCGGACGTCCTTGTCGATGAGAAACCGGTTCGGAAACAGGATGTCGGCTTCGAAGTGGTCGAACTCGTCACGCATCTGTCCGACGTCTCTCGGGGTCTGCCCGTAGATTTTGGTCAACTCCTCGCCCCGAATGCTGGTGAATCCCTCCTCGGTCCCCGTGATCTTGTCACGGTCCAGGAGTTCGTCGGTGAGCGTGGCCGTCGGCGCGTAGAAGTACGGACGGAATCCGAGAACGCGGACGTGCTCTGCTTCGTTGGCGGCCGTGCGACCGAAGACGTGGACGACGGGGTACTCGTCGGCACCCTGTCCCTCGATAGTGTAGTCCACCTGCGTCACGGCCAGTTCGAGCGTCGACGTCGCCTCGGGGAACTTCAACTCCGAGGTATCGACGATATCGCTGACGACGTGGCCACCGTTTCCGGCCACGGCCGCAGCCTCCTCATCGGGGCGGGCCCCGCTACCTGCTGAGAAATCCGAAAGGCCCGTCTGCGTCATGTCCGTAGTTGCACACCCAGTCGGGTAAAAACCTCGCTTTCTTCGTCCGAGTCGACGGTGCGACGAGCGGATACAATCGACGCTTTCGCTGGATGTGACAGACGTTCACTAACTCCGGTTCAATGTTTAAACCCACCACGTACCCCGGTTAGTGGACGGTTAATTCATCTATTTTCGGGAGAGATGGGACGGAAAGACATATACCATGCCACAACATACCATGGTTTGGCTATGTCAAACCACACTGACGCCGACGAGTGGGATAGCGTGGACAACGAGCGTCCCGAAGAGGCAGCCGTCGACGGGATTGCGCGAGTCGAGTCCTACGAAATCGAAAATGGTGTGGTCTTCTATGACGCGAAGAACCCGCTGGCGTGGCTCCAGGCGAGTCGAACGCTGCTGCTGAGCGACCAGGCCTGACCCACCCCCGAGCGAACACGGGAGAGACCCCCTCGACGCCCGGGCCGAAGAGATCTTCAGTCCGGAGGGGTCAAAGCCGAATCCCTTTTCCAGACAGCGGCCCACTGTGTCGACGTGCGCTTCGACGAATGGCCCGACGAACCCGACGAGCCCAATCCCGAAGACAGGTGGGGAAACCCCGAGAAGGACCTCGTCGACGTACCGAAAGCGCCGGAGCCACCGGAACCGTCGGGAACGGTGACGAACGACGTTGCCGTCGCGTTCTGGGGGGCGGTCATCTCCGCCAACATCGCCGTCGCCGGACTCGGCATCGGGCCGATGCTCATCTTCTTTCGCGGCGACTGGGACCTCGGCCTCGGGCTCGTGGCCGCCGGCGCGCTCTCGCTCCTGTTCACCTACCGACGGTATCGGGCCTTCATGACCCGAAACGACTGATTATCAGCGCTTCCCGCGAGTACCCACGAGGGAACTTCCCGGAACGACTAACCGACTCGACGCCCTTCCCCTCGACATGCGCACCGTCCGTGACCGGTCGGGCAAGCACTACCTGCTTCTGAAGGAGTCGGGTGAGTCCAGTCGCGTCCGGGACCCCGAGACCGGGTCGGAACGGTATCTCCCGAACAGCGCCCTCGAACCGGTTGGCGGGGAATCGCCACTCCAGACGGCCGCAGCGGCGGTCCCCCAGTCGGTTCGGCGGGTACTCACCGCGGTCCACAGCGAGTGGGCGCTCGGTCTCCTCGTCGAACTCGCCGTCAGGGGTCCATTGCCGGCAGTCGACCTGCTCGACAGCTACGACCGGTGTGAGAGCGACCTCTACGGTATCCTCGCGGAGTTTCGCGCGGCCGGATTGGTCGAAGAGCGCCGAGTCGCCGGCGAACGCGGGTACGGGGCGACGGACACGGCGATTTCGGCGGTCGAGTTTCTCACCAGCGCAGCGGACGGCGACTCAGTCGTCACCGAGTGACGGAAGTCCGAGGAGTCGAGCAGCGTCTTCGCGACGCACTGACGAACGATTCGTCGTCGAATCCTTCTCGACCGTGACCAGTTCGTCGGCCGCGCCGACCAGTTCGTCGTCGTGGCTCACGATGACGATCTGGCGGACGCCGAGCGAACGCATCTCCTCGACGAGGTCGACCAGACGGGAGACGTGTCCGGCGTCGAGGAAGACGGTCGGCTCGTCGAGGATGAGTGGCGGCATCGGGGCCGCCCCGTCGATACCCTCTGCCAGCAAGCGATAGATTGCACACCGAAGACTGAGGTTGAACAGCGCGCGCTCTCCACCGGAAAGCTGGTCGGGTGCGAGGGGTCGACCGTCCTTCTGAAACACCGTCAACTCGTACTCACCGTCGAGACGGATGTGTGAGTAGGCGTCGTTACCGTAGACGAGGTCGAACGTCTCGTTCAACATCCGTTCGAGGCTCTCGACGTTGCGTTGTCGCAACTCGGCGCGGAGGTCGCCGTACATGGTTTCGAGCGCTTCGGCTTCCTCGTACAGCGATTCGAGGGCGTCGACGCGGGCGGCGAGTTCCTCGCGTTCCTCGCGGAGTGTCTCGAGTTGTCGGATGTCCTGCGTGACGCCACCGATGTCGTTCTGGAGTTCGTCTCGCCGAGACGCCAACTCAGTCAACTTCGCCTCGACCTTTTCGAGGTACGCCGTCGCACGCTCTCGATCCGCTTCCGCGGCTTCGAGTTCGTCGTCGTCGACAGCCTCCCGCAACTCGTCTCGTCGCGCTCGTTTCTCCCGCAATCGCTCTCGACGCTCGTCGTTGAGTTCGGCCTTGCTCTCGCGCTGGGCCTGGAGACGCTCGATGTCCGCCTCCAACTCGGCGATTCGGACGGTCCTCGACGCGATTTCGTCCAGACGCTCGCACCGAGTTTCGACCGACTCGCGCTCCTCGCGCAGTGTCTCGACCTCCTCGCGCCTCTCGTCGGCCCGTTCGACCTGTCCAGCGGCCGCTTGGCGTGCCTCGTCGGCCCGATCTTCGAGGTCCGCCGCTTCCGCCGAGCGCTGGTCGGCTTCCTGGCGCTTCTCGGCAATCGCCGCCTCACGCTCTTCGAGGAGTTCCTCGAGCGTGTCCCGGTCGCTTCGGAGGTGGGTAATCCGCTGTTCGGTCTCGGCCAGCGATTCTGCGGTCTCGACGGTCGCTTCGACCGCGTCGCGTTCGTCCCGAAGGGTCGCGAGCGTCGACTCCAAATCGGCGATGCGCTCGCGGTCCTCATCCAGACCCTCGACGTGCGAGGAGTCCTCGACCGGCTGGCCGCACTCGGGACACTTGCCCTCCTCGAGGAGTCGCTCGGCGGATTCGACCCGCTGGCGCACCGTGTTCAGTTCGACGCTCGCCTCGCGCTGCCGCTCGCGAATCTCCTCGAACTCCTCGCGGACTTCCGACCGGTAGCGAGCCGCCTCACCGACCTCCGTCGGCGCTTCGTCGAACTGGGTGACCGCGTCCTCGAGTTCGGATTCGAGGTCGGCCAGCCGACCTCGACGCTCGGCGAGCGACGCTTCCAGTTCGTCGGCTTCCGACCGGAGACGGTCGGCCTGCTCGCGCCGCTCCGTCGCCCGCTCTGAGAGGGTTTCGGCCTTCTCTTCGAGCGTTTCGGCCTGATTGCCCAACGCCTGCGCCTCGAGTCGCGCCTCGCTGAGTTCCTCAGACAGTTCGGATTCGCGTCGTTCGAGTTCCGCCAGGCGCTCCTCGACGGCGTCGGCGTCGCGGCTCTCGAGTTCGGTCTCGACGAGTCGCTCGTTGCGCTCGGTCTTCGCCGCTTCGACCTCGTCGTGCCGCTCACCGATGCGGTCTCGAACGTCGTCGCGCTCGCGCTCGGTCTCGGCTATCTGCGCTTCCAGCGCCGAGATGTCGTCGGCGACGTCGTCGAGTTCGGCGCGGCGCTCGGCGTACTCGTCGATGACCTCCTGGGCGGCGTCCCGGGTGTGCCGGGCCTGCTCGCGATTGCTCTCGAACCGCTCGATTTCCGCCTCGACCTCCTTGCGGCGACTCTGCAGGGCGTTGAGGCGCTCGTGGAGGTCTGCGTCCTCTTTCGATTGAATCTTCGAATCACGGTCGTCGAGCAACGCGCGCTTCGTGTCGAGAACGTCGCCGACGCCTAGACGCGCCTCACGGGCACGCTCGCGGTACTCTTCGAGCCGCCCGAGTTGCAGCAAGTCGTCTATCATGTCCTGGCGGGCCGACGGCGTCGCGTTGATGAGCTTGTTCACCTCGCCCTGCCGGACGTACGCGCAGTTCAGGAAGGCCTCCGCGTCCATCCGGAGCAAGTCGACGACGAAGCGTCGCACGTCGCGCGCCCCCTCGACGGAGACGTCCGGCCCGGTGAGAACGCACTTGGCGGTCTGCGTCCGCTCACCGGAGGTTTTGAGGTGACGTTCGATGTGGTAGTCGCCGCCGGCGTGAGTGAACCAGAGGTCGATTTCGCACTCCTCCTCCCCGTTCGTAATCACGTCGTCGAGGGTGCCGTCGAGCGCTTTCGACCCGTACAGCGCGAAGAAGCAGGCCTCGAGCAGCGACGACTTACCGCTCCCGTTGAGTCCGTGGATGACGGTCACGCCGTCACCCAGGCCGAGGTCCGTGTCGGCGTAGGGCTTGAAGTGCCGGAGACGGATGCGGTCGAATCTCACAGGAAGTCCTCCATCGACCGCTGGTCGTCGGTTTCATCGGTCGCGGTTTCAGTCGCACCGTCGTCGACTGTGTCTGGCTCCCGTCCGCGCTCTTCGGTTCCCACTGTGGCCTCGGCCGTCGGCTCCACTACCGCCTCGTCGACTATCGTGTCGTCGGGGTCACTGATGGGTTCCTCGTCGTCGATAGCGTCGCCGTCACGGCTATCAATTTCTTCCCGTGAGCCACCACTGGCACAGCCGTCGGTTGCCTCGTCGGCGTCGCCTACGTCGGAGACACGGGCCGTCTCGTCGCCAGTACGGGGGCTCGCCTCCTCGGCGGGTTCGGTCTCCGGTGCTGGCTCGAACGCTTCCAGTTCGGAATCGACGAGGGTCGCGACCCGGTTCTTCACTTCCTCGCGGACGTTCGAGTCGGCGACCTTGCTCGCTCGGACGGTCTCGTCGACGTCGCGCGCCGCCGCCGACAGGCCGAGTTCCCCGACGCGCTCGCGAACGGCGTCGTCGGGGTCGGCGAAACTCACCGACAGTTCGGACTCGTGTTCGATTTCCCGCCGGTCGGTCACGCGAGCGATGAGCGCGCCGCGTTCGGACGCGAACGATTCGATGTCGGCCGGCGCGACTGGGTCGCCCTCGCCGGTCAGTTCGACCAGTGTGACGGCGTCTGTCAGGTCGTGCTGGCGAACCTGTTCACGGACGCGCTCGACGCCTTCGCCTTCGGCCAGTTCGACCGTGACGAATGCGAAGGGTCTGGTGTCGAGCGATCGTCGCCGAATGTCCACCGACGCGTCGTCGCGTCCGAACTCGACGAGGTTGTAGCCTCGCCCGTCCTCCTCGCTCGCGCTGGCGCGTTCGGTCGACCCACAGTAGGTGACCCACGTCCCCGAAACCTCTGCGGTGTCGGCGACGTGGTTGTCCCCAAGCAGGACGGCGTCGAAATCGACGTTCGACTCCGCGAGGACGGTTTCGGTGTCCCAGTTGGCGTGCGCGAAGGGCGTGAACAGGCCGTGTGACACCAGCACCGCGTAGGTCGCCTCGTGCGGTTCGAATTCGTAGTCGAGGGCGTCGCGTCTCGATTCGGGGACGTGGTCGAGGCCGTAGAAAGCGGTGTCACCGAGGACGTACGGGGTCGAGCCGAGTCGAACGGCGAGGCCGAGTCGCTCGAACAGGTCCAGCCACTGCCCGCCGCGCGTCGCCTCGTGGTTGCCGACGACGGCGAGGAATGGAACGTCTGCCTCGGACAGGCGTCTGAGCGACGTCAGGGTGCCGAGGAGGTCCTGAAGGTCCGGCCGCCGGTCGTGAAAGAGGTCGCCCGCGTGGACGACGGCGTCGGCGTCTCCCGACACCGCGTCGTCGACGACTTGCTCGAAGGCGTCGAGGAAGTCCTGCCTGCGTTCCGGCGAGTGATACTGCT
This sequence comes from Halobacteriota archaeon, assembly GCA_051747545.1. Taxonomy (GTDB): domain Archaea; phylum Halobacteriota; class Halobacteria; order Halobacteriales; family Haloferacaceae; genus JBNJGG01. The sequence continues at coordinate 9,189 of JBNJGG010000101.1, forward strand.
GGTACCCGATGTGGGTGTCGCCGGTGTGAATCACCCGCGTCATCTGTCCACCCGTTTGGGAGCGTCGGGTAAAACCGTTCCGTGACTTGATCGGTTGGCACGACCGCGAGTCGACGGCAGTGAGGCGACTGCCCGCTGGTATCGAAGAATCGAACGTCGAACGGTTACGCCGGTCTGTGCCACGCCGGTCGCCCCGCACCGGCGGGCGGCGTCGATCGCCGCATCGAGCCGAGTCAGCCCATCGTCGGCGACGAACGACGCCGCCAGTGAGACGTCACCCAGTGCGGTCGCACCTCGCTCGATGTAGACGCGGTGTTCGTGCGGGAGCGCCGAATCGGAAGGACGATTCCGGCGAAGGGCCAGCGCACGGAGCGCACGTTTGACCGTCGGCGAATCAGTCACGGTGGGGGGTGGACCCCTGTTCGGATTTAAATCTTCAGCGTGTAGAGGCGCTTTCGTGCGTCTGCGAACGAAAATCTCGAAGCGACCACGCCTTCCTCTTCGAGTCGGCTGAGCGCGTACCGAACCGTCCGTGGTGGCAGCAGCGTCTCCTCGGCAATCTGACTCTGGGTGAGTGTGTCGTTGTAGTCGAGAACCTTTGCGACGAGTTTCGCACTCGGCGGGAGGTCTCTCACGTCGACCCAGCGATCCGTGACTTCCTCGGTTGCGAGTGCTTCTGAGGTGCTCATACCACCACTCACACATACAGGATGATAATATTTGCTATCCACTTATATGACTATCAGTTATTACTCGGCGTTCGAAATACCACATTACTCGGGGTAAAAAATATCAGGAACACAGCGGTTTTCCGACCCGAAGCCTCTTATGAGCGAGTATCCTAAGACGGACAATGACCGACACTGTGGACGACGTCGAACTCCCATACGATGATGAGGTGGCGTCCCAGCAGGAAAAAATAGAGGCCCTACAGGAACGACTCGAGATAATCGAGTCCCAGAACGAGGAGATGCGGGACAAACTCCTCGACGCGAACGCGGAGAACAACAAATTCCAGCAGAAACTCGAACGACTCACCCACGAGAACAAGAAACTGAAGCAGTCGCCGTTGTTCGTCGCGACCGTTCAGGAGATTACCGACGAGG
>JBNJGG010000102.1:0-10058 GCA_051747545.1 Halobacteriota archaeon
TGCGGTCCCGGCCTGCTCGGTCTGGTGGACGTACGTCACGTCGACGCCGGCGTACGTCGTTCCGAAGTACTCCTCGACGGCGTCGGCCCCGAAGCCGATGACGAACAGCAGTTCCTCGGCACCGGCGGCGACTGCGGCGTCTGCGACGTGGGCGACCAGCGGCCGGTCTGCGACCGGCAGCATCGGTTTCGGCGTCTCTGCCGACAGGGGGCGGATTCGAGTCCCTTCCCCCGCTGCGAGGATAACGGTCTGCATTACTACGCGGCTGTACCGCTTCCGGCAGTATTCTTATACAGGCGCTAAGCCGACGTTAGCGGGTCTCGAGCACGTCGCGGTCGCGGTCGTGCGTACCACGAGAGTTAGACCGTCTCGACGACCCCTCGAACCAGGTCGGTCGCCCGTCCGAACAGTTCGTCGGTTCGCTCCTCGGTACGCGCCTCTGCGGTAATCCTGACGAGCGGTTGGGTGCCGCTCGCTCGAACCAGAAACCAGCCGTCGCCCGTGTCGACGTGGACGCCGTCGAGCGACTGGACGTTCTGGTAGGCGTCGTCGACTCGACGGGCGACCCGCCGCATCGTCGCGTCTCTGTCGGCTACCTCGATACTGTCGCGCGTCATCGGGTACTCGGGGAGCGCCGACACCTGTTCTCCCAGCGGGTCTCCCCCGTCGACCAGCTCTACGACCCTGCAGGCAGCGAACGGGCCGTCCGGACACAGCGGTTCCGTGCCCCATATCCACGCCCCGCTCGGTTCGCCACCGAAGACGACGTCGGGCTCTCGGAGTCGTTCGGCCACGTACACGTCGCCCACGCGCGTTCTCGTCACGCTCGCTCCGACCGTTTCGAGCGCGTCGTCGACGGCGAGACTCGTGTTGAGCGGGGCGGCTACGCGGTCGCCCACACCGGCGACGTCGCGTCCGAAGAGTGCCAGCAGGGCGTCACCAGAGACGAACTGTCCGTCTTCTGTGACCGCGAGCATCCGGTCTGCGTCGCCGTCGTGGGCGATTCCCAGGTCGGCGTCGATTTCGGCGACCATCGACCGGAGCACGCGACAGTTATCGGGCGTCGGTTCGCTGGGCCGACCGGGGAAGCTTCCGTCCTGCTGACCGTTGAGCGTCGTCACCTCGCATCCGGCGTCGTCGAGAACTTTCGCGGTCAGGACACCGGGGCCGTTCGCGGCGTCGACGACGACCGAGAGTGTCGACGCCAGCGACAGCGAATCGACGAGTTCCGCCCGGTGTCGATCGACGACGTCGACCTCGCGTTCGTTGCCGAGGTCGCGCCACCCTGCCGAATCGAACCGCTCGCGTTCGAGTCGCTCGACGATGGCGGCCCGACGCTCGGTGTCGAAGGCCTGCCCGCTCTGCGACCAGAGCTTGATGCCGTTGTCCTTGGCGGGGTTGTGTGACGCGGTTATCGTCACGCCGGCGTCTGCGTCGAGCCACTCGACCGCGCGTGCGACCGTCGGGCTCGTCGCGACGCCGACCCGGAGGACGTCACCGCCGCAATCGCGCAGACCGGCGCTGAGTGCGTCCGCGAGCAGCGACCCGCTCTCTCTGGTATCCCGTCCGACGACGACGCGCCCGTATCCCTCCGAGGCGAGCGCGCGTCCAACAGCGAGCGCGAGGTCGGCGGTGACTTCGACTCCGACTTCGCCTCGAATGCCGCTCGTACCGAACATAGCTGTCGGTCCCACCGACGTGTGGTTACTATGGGTACACTAAATCGGGTGTTGAAACAAACAGTTCGCAACTGTTTCAACTGCACTCGTTCCTGGGCGATTAGGCACCCGCTCGAAGTCGACCCACCACCGGTTCGGCGTTCGGACACGAACACCCTCACGTCCTGCGATGTCGCGGCCGCACGCGAGATACAATGGTGGCAAAGCACGTGTCGAACTGCGACGTCGTGCCGTGCTGACTGGTCTCACTTTCGAACTCCGTCGTCGCTGGATTCGGGCCGGAAGAACAGCCCACACTGTACGGTTGGGCCGGTCGCAATCGCGAGGGCGGTTCGACAACCGCCGGTGGGTCCTGACCCCAATGCGGGTTATCTGCCGCATAATAATGCGACACCGGTTGGTAGCCTCGAATCGATGACTGATCCACAATCGACCCGACGGCGGTTCGTCGGATTCGGCGCGGCGGCCCTCGCAGTCGGGATTGCTGGCTGTGCCGGGAAGAACCAACAGGGGCCCGAAGACGACGCCACCGAAACGGAGACTGAGACGACCACCAAGACCGACACCCAGACGCCGACGTCGAACGAGTCAGACGATTCGACCGACACGCCGGCACAGGACATCGCAGGACCGAGAGACGGTGACGACCTGCCGGAAGACACGTCGCCGCGGGACGGCTACCCCCCGGAGTTCGAGAACCAACCCGAGGAACGCGCTATTGACGTCGACTCCTTCGAGACAAAGACGTACGGCGATTACGACGTTCCGCTCGTTCCGACCGACGTCGCGTACTACTGGTACGCTCGCGGCGAGGCCCGGTTCGCCGACGCGCGCAGCGCGACGGAGTACGACGTCTCGCACATCTTTGGTTCGGCCCTGAGTCCGGCACCGCGCGGACAGGAGCGCAACGACCCCACAGAGCAGTGGCCGAAGTCCGACATCATCATCATGTACTGCGATTGCCCGCACCACCTCTCGACGATGCGGGCCGCGGACTTGCTCAACCGAGGCTGGGAGAACGTCTACGCGCTGGACGAGGGGTTCAGCGCGTGGCGCGACCGAAACTACCCGCTCGCCGGAACCGACACCGACCGGGTCCCCGAGACGTGGACTATCACCGGACGGGTGCCAGAACGCGACGCGGGAGAGACCGTCTGGGCCGTCCACGAGTCCTCCGAGCAACAGGAAGCCACCGAAGTGGACGACGACGGCAAATACACCTTGCACGTTCGCTTCGTCGACGTGACCGGTGACACCGAGGTGACTATCGAAACCTCGTCGTACACGGTGACAGACACGCTCGAAAATCTCTCGTCTGGACGTATCACCATCAGCGGGTACGTCCGGTCCTAAGCGACTGGCGTCCACTCCCGGCGCGTTTTCCCCTTCGGTCCCCGACCTGCCCGAGTGCTTCGGCCTTTCCGGCCACTCCTCGACGGTTCCTCCGCTGTTCTCACGCGCAACGATTATTATCATGTACTACGATGATGATGTCGAACCGAAATATGTCAGGTGACAACACCTCTGACGGGGGCAGTCAAGAGACGAAAACCGAGGGCGCGGTCAAAGCCAGCGTCGACAACCCCTTCTTCGACTTCGCGGACATCGAGGGAATCGACGCCGGAACCGGCTATTCGACGGCCCACGGCGGCGTCATCGAGGGCGAACGGATGCAGGTCGGTCGGGTTCGGATGCCCGCCGGAACCGGTGCTAACCTCCACACGCACCCGAACGAGCAGTTCATCTACGTCGAGGAGGGGACGCTCGAAGCCCGCATCGTCGGTCCCGACGGCGAGGAGTACACCAACTCGGCCGAACCCGGAACCGTCGTCTACATCCCGCCGAACGCCGAGCACGCCGCCCACGCGACGACCGACGGCGACGTGTGGTTCTACGTCTGCAAGGACCTCTCCCACGGCATCATCGGCGACCCGGTCGACACCTCCGGTCCCGACGCGTACTACGAGGAGGGGTACGAACCCGACGAGGAGTAGACGCCGACGCAATTTTGCTGTTTTTACGCTACGAAGTCGACTCTGACCGACTCGCTACGCTCGTCTGCGTTGTGTCGCTGAGAAGTGGGTTGGGGCAGATTTGAACTTTGGTCGTTCCACTCACTTGGTTCGTTTCACTCCCGAGTTCAAATCTGTCCAACGAAACTAATTCACGCGGCTCACAAGAGGAGGCGAGCACACAGGGTGCTCGCCGTGTCGTTCGCCGCAAAAATGTAGTGGGTTGGGGCAGATTTGAACTGCCGGCCTCCTCCATGTCAAGGAGGTGTCATAACCAGACTAGACCACCAACCCGGTTATCGCTTCTATCGCCGCACCCGTTCGTTTCCCGGGACGGTAATTGAAGGTTTCGGAATCCAACCCCGGCAGGCGATTCCGTCTCCCCGACCACGAGGGCCGGTATCAACCTCGATCGTCTCCCCACTGGTGAGACCTCTCGCCGTCGCCGTCCCACGCCCGGTCTGGGGGCAGTCGAATCGGGAGCAGGATGGTCTGCTCTCCGATACGCTTAAGCCAATGTACGGATTTGTACACTACAACTCGAACAAGTACATTGGTGATACACAATGCAGGACTACATCGAACGGGTGACCGACGGCGAGAATCTGACGCTCGCGGAGGCCCGCGAGGCCGCACGACTGGTCTTCGAAGACGCGACCGAGGCGCAAATCGGCGCACTGCTGGCGGCGCTTCGGGCGAAAGGAGAGACCGAAGAGGAGATCGCCGGCTTCGCGCAGGGGATGCGCGCGGCGGCACGAACCATCGACCCGGACTGCCGACCGCTCGTCGATACCTGCGGGACGGGCGGGGACGGCTACAACACGATTAACGTCTCGACCACCAGCGCGCTCGTCGTCAGCGGGGCCGGCGCGGCCGTCGCAAAGCACGGCAACTACTCGGTCTCGTCTTCCTCGGGGAGCGCGGACGTGCTGGAGACGGTCGGCGTCGAAGTCGACGCGGACCCGACGGCCGTCGAGACGGCTATCGAGCGCGACGGCATCGGCTTCATGCTCGCGCCGGTGTTCCACCCCGCGATGAAGGCGGTCATCGGCCCGCGAAAGGAGCTGGGCATGCGGACCATCTTCAACGTCCTCGGGCCGCTGACCAACCCGGCCGGGGCCGAGGCACAGGTCGTCGGCGTCTACGACGCGGCGCTCGTTCCGGTCGTCGCCAGCGCCCTCGCCCACATGCCAGTCGAACGCGCGCTCGTCGTCCACGGGTCGGGCATGGACGAAATCGCACTCCACGGCCCCTCGACCGTCGCGGAAGTCGACGGCGACGATGTCTCTCAATACGAACTCGCTCCCGCCGACATCGGGCTAGATGACGCCCCCGTCGACGCCGTCGCTGGCGGGTCGCCCGAGGAGAACGCGGCCGACCTCCGCGGCATCCTCGCCGGCGACGTCACCGGTCCCAAGCGGGACATCATCCTCGCCAACTCGGGCGCGGCAATCTACGCCGCCGGCCTCGCCGACACCATCGAAGCGGGCGTCGACCTGGCCCGCGAGTCCATCGACTCCGGGTCTGCCGAGACGAAACTGGCCGACCTGTGTAAGACCCCCGCCGAGCGGTCTCGGGGTGTCTGATGGCGCGCGTCAAAATCTGCGGTATCACGCGCGTCGCCGACCTGCACGTCGCGGCGAACGCGGGTGCCGACGCGGTGGGCTTCATCACCGACGTGCCGGTCGACACGCCTCGCGAAATCGCTCCGAGTGTCGCCGCCGACCTCGCGGCGGCCGCCCCGCCGTTCGTGACGACGACGCTCGTGTTGATGCCCGAATCGCCCGCTCGCGCCGTCGAACTCGCACGCGTCGTCAAGCCCGACGCGCTCCAGTTACACGGCACCTTCGAGGTCGACGACCTCCGATTCATCCGCGCAGAGACGGACGCGAAACTCGTCCTCGTGGTCGACTACGACGACGCTGCCCGCGCCCGTACGTACGACGGCGTGGCCGACGCAATCCTCGTCGACTCGACCACCGAGGAGGGCGCTGGCGGCACCGGTGAGACCCACGACTGGGAAGCGACCCGGGACCTCGCACGGACGCTCACCTCGCCGCTGATTCTCGCCGGCGGTCTCACCTCCGACAACGTCGCCGACGCCGTCGAAGCCGTCGACCCATACGCGGTCGACGTCGCCAGCGGCGTCGAGTCGACCGGCGGCATCAAAGACCACGCGGCCGTCGAAGCGTTCGTCTCCCGCGCTCGAACGTCGGTCCACTCGGAGGTCTGCCCGTGACGCTCGACCGCACCGCGGCCGAGTTTGTCGACCTTCTCGCCGGGCACGACGACCCGGTGGTCGTTCGAGTCGCCGCCGACCTCGGCGTCGACACCTCCCCGCTGACGGCCTACGCCGCCCTCTCAGACCGTAGCGAGTACGGCTTTCTCTTAGAGAGTGCCGAGAAGACGCCGTCGAGCGACCCCGCTGGCGCGTTCGCCCCGGCCGGCGCGCCGGCAGACCGCCACGCCCGCTACTCGTTCGTCGGCTACGACCCCGAAGCGGTCGTCTCTGTCACCCCCGACGAGGCGACGGTCGAACCCTTGGGGGGCCGCGCCGCAGAGTTCGTGACTCCCGGCGAGGGCGACGTTCTCGACGTTCTCCGCGGCGCGCTCCCCGAGTTAGGGCGCGTCGGCTTCCCGCAGGCCGACCGCCAGCACCTCGACGGCGGCCTCGTCGGATTCCTCGCCTACGACGCCGTCTACGACCTCTGGCTCGAAGAGGTCGGGGTCGAGCGCCCCGAGACTCCCTTGCCGGACGCGCAGTTCGTCCTCACGACCCGGACGCTCGTCTTCGACCACGTCGAGGACGACGTCTCGCTCGTCTTCACGCCGATCGTCACGCCCGACGACGACCCCGAGGCGGTGTACGACGAACTCGTCGCCGAAGCCGAATCGATCCGACAGGCGCTCGTCGACGCCGAGATCCCCGAGACGAACGGGTTCGTCCGTACCGACGAGTACGCCGGCCCGCGCGCCGAGTACGAGGACGCGGTCAGGCGCGCGAAAGCGCACGTGATGGAGGGCGACATCTACCAGGGCGTCATCTCCCGCAAGCGCGTCCTCTCCGGTGAGGTCGACCCGGTCGGCTTCTACGAGGCGCTCCGAGAGGTGAATCCCTCTCCCTACATGTACCTTCTCCGCCACGACGACCTGTTCATCGTGGGTGCCAGCCCCGAGACGCTGGTGTCGGTGCAGGGTGACCGAATCGTCTCGAACCCAATCGCGGGCACCTGTCCACGAGGGACGAGTCCCGTGGAAGACCGCCGTCTCGCGGGCGAGATGCTCGCCGACGACAAGGAACGCGCCGAGCACACGATGCTCGTCGACCTCGCACGCAACGACGTGCGGCGCGTCGCCGAACCCGGGAGCGTCCGCGTCGAGGAGTTCATGAACGTCCTGAAGTACTCGCACGTCCAGCACATCGAGTCGACGGTGACGGGGACGCTGGCCGCAGACTGTGACGCCTTCGACGCGACGCGGGTGACGTTCCCCGCCGGGACGCTCACGGGTGCGCCGAAGGTCCGCGCCATGGAAATCATCGACGCCCTCGAATCGGACGCCCGCGGCGTCTACGGCGGCGGCGTCGGCTACTTCTCGTGGTCGGGTGACGCCGACTTCGCCATCGTCATCCGCACTGCGACCGTCGAACGGGACAGCGACGACGCCGAGGGCGTGACACGAGACGCTATCACGGTACAGGCCGGCGCGGGCATCGTCGCCGACAGCGACCCGGCCTCCGAGTTCGAGGAGACCGAGCAGAAGATGGGCGGGGTGCTCGCCGCCATCGAGCGCATCGAACGGCCTCCCCAGGAGGTGTCGAAATGAAACTTCTGGTCGTCGACAACTACGACTCCTTCACCTACAACCTCGTGGAGTACTTCTCCGAACAGCGCGTCCCCGGAACGGGCGACTCGCTCGACATCGAGGTACTGAAGAACACGGTGTCGATAGCTGAGATTCGCGCGTTCGACCCCGACGCCATCGTCGTCAGCCCCGGTCCGGGCCACCCCGAAAACGAGCGCGACGTGGGCGTGACCGCGACCGTGTTGGGCGAACTCAGTCCCGAGGTTCCGACACTCGGCGTCTGTCTCGGCCTCGAAGCGGCCGTCTACGAGTACGGCGGCACCGTCGGCCACGCTCCCGAACCCATCCACGGCAAGGCGTTTCCCATCGACCACGACGGCCGCGGCGTCTTCACCGGTCTCGACCAGGGATTTGAGGCCGGTCGGTATCACTCGCTGGTCGCCACTGAGGTGCCCGACTGCTTCGAGGTGTCGGCGACGACCGACCACCACGGCGAAGAACTCGTCATGGGTATCCGTCACCGCGAGTATCCGATCGAGTGCGTGCAGTTCCACCCCGAGAGCGTCCTCACGGCGGTCGGCCACGACGTCATCCGAAACTTCCTGACGTACTGCGTCTCCGAGACCCCCGTGGCCGACGCGGATTGAGTCCACCCCTCTCGTCGACGCGGATTGAGCCGTCGCAACCGCACTTGACCGCCGTCGGCGAAGGGCGGCGCTCTACTGTGGACCGGGCGTTCTGTGTCCAATCGCCAATATATATTGGATTAACGAACTGTTAATTTTAAGTCAATGAACTACGTTTGGCAGACTGGTACATGCCCGTCGACGTCACCGCGTACATCAACGACGCACTGCAGGAGTCTACCACCATCGACGGCACGGGGTCTGTCGTGGTTCGCATCCCAAAGGAGATGCGAGCGGCCGAGGAGATCACGATTCGCTACGAAATCGAAGAACGCTCGGAGCCCTGAGTTCGGTTTCCCTCCTCGATTCCACGCGCGGCGTGGTGTTACCTCCGATTCGACGCTCGACTTCATATTCGTCGTCGCCGTCGGTGCTCCGGATGTGGGTGCGACTACAGCAATCCCGGAACGAACAGCGACAGCACCAGCACTACGGCGACGACGAGAGCCGCGATCGTGACCAGTCGCCACGCGATCTTCAGGGCGATCCGACCGACGAGAACGACGATACCGACCGCGATGATGAGGAGTAACAGCTGTCCGAGCGGCGTCTCCAGTACCCCACCGAGTTGCAGTGCCGGAACCAGCGAATCGAGCGGTATCATCATACGGTACTAACGCACCAGCGAGAGAATAAGTCTGTGGGCCCTACCTATCAGACTCGTGTCGTTCATCGGGTGGTTCGCGGCGCTCGCGGCGCCACTCGATGCCGTGGGTATCTTTCGGTTCGTTCACGACTTCCTTCGTTCCTCGCCCTCACTCGGCCTCGAACTCCTCCCGCTCGGACTCACCCCCCTCCGTTTCGGCTGGATATCACCGTCGTGTCTGTGTGTTCGTTTCAACGCTACTTCACTTTCACTCCGCTCTAAATACGCTTATACGTCGGCATCTCATACACCCATCTAGTCCCATTCGAACCCCGTACGCCGCACCGTCGGTGTACGGACAGAAACATCTTCACAGATTTATTCCACAAATCAGAGAAGTCAAAATTTATGAGGTTCGCATTCCGATGACTGTTCCGTCACAAATGAGCGACTTCAACGCCACACCTACATCTGAAATCGGCCGTGTCACGGCCGCTTCCACGCCGGAGGGAGCGAAATGAGCGACGCGAACCTGTCCGCCGACGACCTCACCCTGCCCATCAAGCGTACCGACGGGGAGACGCTCGAAGCGCGGATGACGTCGAACGCCTATCACAACATCCTCCCCGCACGTTATCTACGCAAGGATGCGGACGGCCAACTCGTCGAGACGCAGGAGGAGCTGTTCGCCCGCGTCGCGAAGAACATCGCGCTCGCAGAGGCGGTGTTCGAAGCCGACCAGCGCGGTCTCGAACTCGCGGTCACGCCCGACCAGTTGAAACCGGGCCACCCTCGCCGTGACGAACTCGCCGAAGAGGTGTTCGGTGCGGGCGTCACCGCCGACGCGGACGCGGAGACGACGCTCTCCGTCTACAACGTCAACAAGTTCGCCTACGACACCATCGTCCCCACGCTGCCCGACGACGTCGCCGTCGCGGTCGAGCAGAAGCGCGAGATATTCCAGGCCATGATGGAGGACCTCTCCTTCATGCCGAACTCGCCGACGCTGATGAACGCCGGCGACGAACTCCAGCAGCTGTCGGCGTGTTTCGTCGACTCTCCCGACGACGACATCACCGACATCCACCAGACCGCGAAGGAGGCCGCGGAGGTCTTCCAGTCCGGCGGCGGGATGGGCTATGCGTTCTGGCGACTCCGCCCGTACGGCGACGCGGTCGGTTCGACCGGCGGCATCGCGTCGGGGCCGATCACGTTCATGCGCACGTACGACCAGATGTGCGAGACAATCGCCCAGGGCGGCACGCGACGCGGGGCGCAGATGGGCGTCATG
>JBNJGG010000103.1:0-9973 GCA_051747545.1 Halobacteriota archaeon
GTAGAACAGCAAATTCCAGCAGAAACTCGAACGACTCACCCACGAGAACAAGAAACTGAAGCAGTCGCCGTTGTTCGTCGCGACCGTTCAGGAGATTACCGACGAGGGCGTCATCATCAAGCAGCACGGCAACAACCAGGAGGCCCTTACCGAAGTCACCGACGAGATGCGTCGTGAACTCGAACCAGATTGCCGCGTCGCGGTCAACAACTCGTTGTCAATCGTCAAACGCCTGGATAACGAAACGGACGTGCGGGCGCGTGTAATGCAGGTCGAACACAGCCCGGACGTGACCTACGGGGACATCGGTGGCCTCGAAGAACAGATGCAGGAGGTCCGCGAGACGGTCGAGATGCCGCTCGAACGCCCCGAGATGTTCGAGAAGGTCGGCATCGACCCGCCGTCTGGCGTCCTGCTCTACGGGCCGCCGGGAACCGGGAAGACGATGCTGGCGAAAGCCGTCGCGAACCAGACCGACGCGACGTTCATCAAGATGGCCGGGTCGGAACTGGTCCACAAGTTCATCGGCGAGGGCGCGAAACTCGTTCGTGACCTCTTCGAGGTGGCCCGCGAGAACGAACCGGCGGTCATCTTCATCGACGAGATCGACGCCATCGCCTCCAAGCGCACCGACTCGAAGACGTCCGGCGACGCCGAGGTCCAGCGGACCATGATGCAGTTGCTCTCGGAGATGGACGGGTTCAACGAGCGGGGTGAGATTCGCATCATCGCCGCGACGAACCGCTTCGACATGCTCGACCCGGCCATCCTCAGGCCCGGTCGGTTCGACCGCCTCATCGAGGTGCCAAAGCCCAACGAGACCGGTCGAGAGATCATCTTCCAGATTCACACGCGTAACATGAACGTCTCCGACGACGTCGACTTCGAAGAACTCGCCGAACTGGCCGTCGACGCGTCCGGTGCGGACATCAAAGCCGTCTGCACCGAGGCCGGGATGTTCGCCATCCGAGACGACCGGACTGAGATATTCATGCAGGACTTCCTCGACGCCTGGGGGAAGATTCAGGCCGAAAGCGACGACGAGACCGAAGCCTCTCGAGCGTTCGCGTAACTCACTCTTCTGCCGACGCTCGGTTCGCACCGGCACCGTTTCTCACTGTCGAGTCGGAGACGAATCCCGCACTGCGCCGTCGCGTCGACGGCGAGACCCACGGAGACGAGAACGAGGACGGTGACGCCTACGGTAGCGAGAAGAACGCGATGAAGGGGACGACAAAGAGCAGAACGAACATCGCGAGAAGGATCGCTCCGTATCCGAGAAGGGTGCCTGCAGCGGTGCGCCACGCGTCGTGTTCGAACGTTGCCGGGAGGTCCATGAACCGACCACGACGCACCACCAGTTAACTGTTGGCCGACTCCGAACCACTCAAACCGACGTGGGTAGAGCGACGGATATGGGCACGCCACTGGAGTCACGGGACGAACAGGTCGTCGAGGTGCTGGAGAGGTTGTACGGGGCCTATCCCGACAGCACCATCTCGCTGAACTTCTCTAGTCGTCTCGAACTGCTCATCGCCGTGATGCTCTCGGCGCAGTGTACCGACGAGCGAGTCAACAAGATCACCGCTGACCTCTTCGAGAAGTACGAATCGGCCGAGGACTACGCCAGCACGCCTCAGGAGGAACTGGCCGAAGACATCAGCTCTATCACCTACTTCAACAACAAGGCAAAGTGGATACGAAGCGCCTGTCGGACCATCGTCGACGAACACGACGGAGCCGTCCCAGACACCATGGAAGAACTCACCGCGTTGACGGGCGTGGGTCGAAAGACGGCGAACGTCGTCCTCCAGCACGGCCACGACGTGGTCGAAGGAATCGTCGTCGACACGCACGTTCAGCGCCTCTCGCGGCGACTCGGAATCACCGAGGAAGAGACCCCACAGAAGATAGAGCGAGACCTCATGGGTATCGTCCCCGAGGGAGACTGGAAGCAGTTGACTCACCTGTTCATCAGCCACGGGCGGGCGACGTGTTCGGCTCGAAATCCCGACTGCTCGGCGTGCGTCCTCGAAGACGTCTGCCCGTCGTCGAAGCTTCAACACGACGTCGACCTCGCGGACGGTACGGCGTGGTGAGTCCCCGGAGCATCGAACTCAGAAGACGTACTGGGTCGCGTAGCGAAACATCCCGAGTACCCACGCGACGAGCCAGAAGAACACGTAGCCGAGAACGCCGACTCGGAGTCTGGTGCGCCAGGAACTCATGTTCTCGTGGAGGTCGTCGAGTTCGACTTCCTGGTCGGGGTCGAGATAGAGGTTCGCTCGACGCTTGACCTGGAAGATACGCACGATACCCGTGAGTGCGAACACCAGCATCGCGTACGCCTGTAACCCGAAGACCGCGTGGAGTACCGCCAGCCCACCGAACTGTTCGAGCAGTCGGGGGACCATCCACGTCACGACGGGGACCGTGTTGAGGATCAGCCCAGGGACGATGACTTTGAGGTGTCGGACGAGAACGCCCCACGTGACTACTTCGGCGTCGAGGATAATCCACGCCCCGTAGAGGTAGAAGGGAAAACTCACCGTCACGGTCACCGCGGCGAGTGTCGCGAGCGCCGTCTCGCTTACCATCGGTGATACTTTGCAACCGGGTGGCCTAAATGACCCGACTTGTCGACGTGAGTGCATCGGGTGTTCGTCTCGAGCGAAGCGTCGGAGTTCGCTAACCGAATCCGTTCCCAACGGGTCGGAAAGCGTATACGACTGTGGGAACAATAGTCGACCAATGGACGACTCGTCATCTTCCGCGGCCGACTCGACCGACGGGGGGTCGACGGACCGGGAGCCCACGACCGACCGCCCCGGAGGGACGGCCGAGGCGACCGATGATGGGCCCGACGAGAGGACAGCAGAGAACGACTCACACCGACGCGAGTCGAACAGCGGAACCGAGTCGAACAGCGAGACTGAGTCGACTTCCGACGAACTGGAGTCGTTGCGGGCAGAAGTCGAAGCGAAGTACGACTTCGACAACTTCGGCCCAGCCGACATGGCGAAGATGAGCCCCGAGGAGTGGGACGCGGTGTTCGACCCAGACTCGTGGATCGTCGGCGATGTACTCCTCGACCGAGTCGAGGACGAACTCAAGAACCGTATCGCCAGCCGTGAGGTGTTCGCAGTGCTCGAACGCATCGAAGAAGACGGAGAGAGTCGAATCCTCGCGTACTCCGACGAGGGCTACGCAATCGTCTACCCCGACGGTACCGTCGAGGGGAGCGGGACAGTCCTCCGCGACGTGGAACCGTCGGTTGCGCTCTGTTCGATGGAAGATTACGAGGTTGCCGAGCCACCGTCGAACTTCGAACTCCCGGGCCCCGAAGAGGTCGTTGAGGGGTCGGGCCAACTCGGAAACAAGCTCCTGCAAGTCGTCGCCGTCGCGCAACTGGTGGCGGGCATCGGTCTGGCCGCAATCTGGGGCTTCACCGACTGGATTCCGACTGGACCGCGCGGAACCCTGAACATCGTGCCACCGACTGCGGCGCTGTTCTTCGTCGTAACCGGACTCTTTCTCTTCGCAGTCGTCGCAAACGCTCGCCTCTCCGACCGATTCCGAGCCGAGGAGTACCGCAACCGTCTCCGCGCGATGAGCGGGGACGGCGGAGCCCGTCCGGAATTCTTACCGCCACCGAGCGACGCCGCCGAGGCACCGTCGCCCCCGTTCACCGACACCTCGGATGGAGATGCGAACGGCCGATAATCCAGCGCCGTGACCGATAGTCGGTGGGTTTAAGCGCGTCCCATTCTGAGGCGTAATTGTATGAAGAGGCGGGACTTTCTACGCGCGGCCGGTGGGGCGTCTGCCGCCGCAACAGCCACCGCCGCTGCCGGGACGGCGGCGGCACAGGAAGGCGGGAACGACTCCGCCGAGGGCGGGGGCGGCGGCGGGACTGCCACAGTCGCTGTCGGCCCCGGCAACGCGCTCGTGTTCACACCGGGGACCGACGAACCGCTACGTATCGCACCTGGAACGACGGTGAACTTCGTCTGGGAGTCCGACAACCACAACATCGTCGTCGAGAGCCAACCCGAAGGTGCGAACTGGGAGGGAACCCCCGGCGCACCGAGCGAGACGTACGACACGGGTTACGAGTACTCCTACACCTTCGAGACGCTCGGCACCTACGAGTACTACTGCGAACCGCACCTGAGCGCGGGGATGGTCGGAACCATCGAGGTACTAGAGGACCCGGAGGCCGCCGCGGCGAACGAACCGAAGGAACTCGAAGAACTCGGCGTCCCGATTCAGGCCCACTGGGTCGGGTCGACGACCGTCCTCGGCATCGTCGTGAGCATCGTCTACACCTTCTACATTCTGAAGTACGGCGAGTCCCCAAACACGGGAAACACGGGAGGTCGTGAATAATGTCCACCTCCGGAAGCACCTACGGAGACATCCACCGCTACGAACCGGCCAGAGAGAGTACCGCCGCGGCTATCGCAATCGTCCTCCTGACGATTATCGAGATCGTCTTCGTGTTCCTGTTCACGTACGGGCTTGTCTCGGGGTGGGGACTAACCGACACCGGGAACATGTTCCTCGGTGGCGTCCTCGCGGTCGTGTTCATCGACCTGGCGTTCATTCTGGCGTTGTATCGCAAGGAGTTCCTCCCAGACGTCATCATCGTGAAGAAACGCCGTCGAAAGTGGGAGGATCTGTACGTCCGCGAAGAAGAAGTCGATGGTGTCGGCATGGGTGCCGGCGCGTGGGAACAGGTCAAGCGCGCGATCTACCCCTACTACAAGAGGTAACGTATGAGTCTGGAAAAGAAAGACGAACTCGATAACAAGGCCTGGATGCGGGAGAAAGACCTGTCACCCGTCGAGACGACGTATCTGACAGCCCTCATCTGGCTCGACAAACGGCTTCGCATCGTCGACTATCTGGAGATATTGGAGAACCTCTACTACAAGGTCAATCTCCAGATGCCGAAAAGCCACACGGAGCAGTACAACCTCGACAACAAGTTCTGGTACTGGTACCCACTCTACACGCTGGGATTATTCTCCGTCCTTGCGTACGCAGTCGCGGCCCTGAGTGGAGCCTTACTGGGCTTTTACTATTCACCAGCGCAGGGGAACCTCGAAGAGGCGACAGTCGCCTACCAGAGCATCGCGTTCATCATGCGCGACCTGCAGTTCGGCTTCATGCTCAGGAGCATCCATCGCTGGTCTGCACAGGTGATGGTCGCGGCCGTGTTCCTCCACATGCTTCGGGTGTACTTCACCGGTGCGTACAAGGAACCCCGCGAACTCAACTGGATTATCGGTATCATCCTCATCAGTCTCACCATGGTGTTCGGGTACACAGGCTACCTGCTCCCGTGGGACCAACTGGCGTTCTGGGCCGGACAGATTGGCGTCGAGATGGCGTTGTCGATACCGCTGGCAGGAGAGTGGGTCGCCCAACTCCTCTTCGGCGGCTTCACGCTCAGTCAGGCCACACTCCAGCGGATGTACATCCTGCACGTGTTCGTCCTGCCGTTCGTGGTGACGACGATCATCGCGATTCACATCGGCATCGTGTGGATGCAGGGCATCGCGGAGCCACACTAACCGAGGAGACCCATGAGCAACGACACTACCCACTCAGACGACGCGGAAATTCGAACGGACGGCACCGGCATCGTCGC
Organism: Halobacteriota archaeon; assembly: GCA_051747545.1. Lineage (GTDB taxonomy): Archaea > Halobacteriota > Halobacteria > Halobacteriales > Haloferacaceae > JBNJGG01. The sequence continues at coordinate 5,657 of JBNJGG010000103.1, forward strand.
CCCCGACAACGAGACGCCGACGTGGAGCGAGCGGAAGGAGCGACGAGTCGGACTGTCCCGATTGACGTACGAGTACTTCGAGCGCGCCCGGCGTGAAGACCAAGACCTCCGGACGGAGTCGACCTACGTCGAACGCGACGTGCTCGCCTTCCCGACGTGGCCTCACGAGACAGTCAGAAACCTCTCGATTGCGAGCTTCTTCGTCGGGATGATACTGTTCCTCTCGGCGACGATGCCGCCGCACATCGGGCCTCCGGCGAACCCGAGTTCCACGCCCGCCATCATCCTGCCCGACTGGTACCTCTACTGGTCGTTCGGACTGCTGAAGTTGAATCCGCTCAACCCCGACCTGGCCATCCTCGGTGGCCAGAAACTCATGGCGGACCGGACCTACGGCGTGCTGGCGAACCTGGTGGTCGTCGGTTTCATCGCCATCGTACCGTTCCTCAACAAGGGGAGCGCTCGGCGACCCGTCGAGGAGCCGTTCTGGGCGGCCGTCGGCATGTTCGGCGTCGTCTTCGCGTTCACCATCAGCGTGCTGTCGGTCAAGAACCTCGTGCCCATGAACGTCGACCTGCTGTTCGACCTGACGTTCTTGCTACCAATCGTGGCAGGCGTCGTGACGTACGCGGTGCTAAAGACGATGCGCGAAGGGTACATGTACGACCTCAACCGACGGTACTACCGGTTGCGCCCGCCGAAGTAACTCCCTCCGATGGATTCTGATTCCGGAACCGACGTGCCCGAGCAGCCACAGGAACCGGTGGGTCGCTCCGGACGGAGAGAGCGCCGTGATGTCGTCGTCCCGATGCGGATATACAAGACGGTCATCGTCTTCTCGACACTCATCGCCGTCGTCTGCGTCGTCTTCGGGTTCATGTTGCTGGACGCCGCGACGCTCGGCGTCAGCGCGTTCCGTGACGTTCTCACGTTCCTCCTCGCCGTCATCGGCGTCGTCCCCCCTGCAGACGTGCTGAGCGCAGTGCTGGCGGCGTTCGGCCTCGTAAGTATCGGGTTCGGCGCTGTCGTGTACATCATCGGCTCGCGGTTTCGGGCTCGTGGAATGGGAAAGTCTCAAGAGGACTCCCACGAAGACTCAGACAATGGCTGACGAGTTCATCAAAGGGCTGGGAATCTTCACCGGCGCTGGCCTCGCGTGGGTTGTCCTCGCGGGCTGGTATCGCACGAGCAGTTTCGAGAGCACGAAACAACTCGTCGAGCCGGTGACTATCCAGGGTGGCGACCTGTTCAACACCATCGGCATCACGACGATGGAGGTCATGTTCTGGTTCGCGCTGCTGGGCCCACTCGCGTTCTGGGTCATCCTACCGGCGATCAATCAGGTTCGGACTGCCATCCGAGAACGTCGAAGCGCAGAGTAGGGGTTCGGCTCCGAGAGGTTTTTCGAGACAGCGTGTCGAGAGCCGTCACCCTGTCGGGTCGAGTTGATACCGACGTTTTCGAGACGGTGAGACAAGCCTCGGGAGCGGCGTAGTGACCCGCGGTTTGCGAGCCGAGAGTAATCTGGGGTCACGCACTCACGAGAGAGACAGTTCCTGCGACAGCGGTAGGACCTTCGAGAGTGGCACGTCGTTGAAACCGCCGAGACGGTCACGTTGTGAGGCGCTACGAGCGTCCGTCGGCCGGAGAGAACACGAATAGAATGCGCGTTCGTTTCGTTCCGGGCGGTTAAATCACTGCGTTCCAGAACGGCGCGACGAGGAAGAAGAGGCTCTGAAATGCCGCGTACAGCAAGACGAACACCGACGCGACGAGCGCGGATTTCGGTGGTTCGAGTGGCATCTCGTTGCGAACTTCGACCTTACGAGCCTCGAACTCGAAGAAGTCGGCCAGGAACATCCCGAGGACGAGTACCGAAAGCACCATCCCGCCGTGGGGTTCGACGATCATGAAGGCGAGCGACGCGAGCATGAGCAAGACGTTCAGAATCTCGTGAGGGATGAAGCGCGAGATGGAGTCGTCGTCATCCTCGGCCGCCTGTCTGCGGTAGGAGCGTTGTGCAAGCAGGCGCGTTCCCAAGTTCACCACGACGAGCGCAAGGATGACGAAGGGTAGGATGTCGGCGAGTGCCTCCAGTGTGTCCACCGGGACGACGAACTGTAGCGGTTGCATAACTGGACTTCGGACGGTGACTCATTAGAGTTTTTCCAATCGCACCTACCAATCGAACCCTCCGACCGGTCCCTGCCGCACCTCCCAATCCCACTTTCGCGTCGAATTTCCCGATCACACATCCCAATCGCACCCGTTAATCGCGCTTTCACGTCGCGTCCTCTAGAAAACAGCCCCTTCTGAGGAATTTCGACACAGAATCGATTATCGCCGTCCGCCCACGCCGGGGAGGTGGACGAACGTCTGTTCGGCACCGACATCGAGGCGAACAGGCCGAGACGTGTCGACGGAGGCGACGACCCGGCCGTCTATGGCGAGCGTCACGGGACTCTCGTCGCGTTCGACAGACAGCGTCACTGGCGGCCGGAGGACCCACATATCCGGGTGGGTGGTGTAGGGGGCGATGGGAACGACGGAGACACCGGCACCAGGTCCGACGCGCGGACTCCCGGCGGCCCGCGCGTAGCCGACGCTTCCGAGCGGTGTCGCTGCGACGACGCCGTCGCCGCGAAACGACTCGAACGAACCGAACTCGTCGGCGACGGCGTACTCGGAGATGCGTGCGGGGTCGGTCGTGACGAGTGAGGCGTCCATGAGTGCGCGACCGACTCGCTCGTCGCCGAGCGAAACGTCGATTACCGGATGTGAGACCGTTCGATACCGGTCTGCGACGAGCGCCTCTACCGCACCAGAGAGTGCGGGCATCGGAATCGACGGGCTCGCGTCGCCGACGCCCACTGGGAGAACCGGAGCCTCAACCGACTCCTCGACGACTGTCAGGAGACCGTCCTCACCCACGGCGATAACCACGCTGGCGACACCGGAATCGACGACGTCCACGTCCGCCGCCTCGACCCGCTCCCGGACGGTCCCGTCGTCACCACGGAGTGACACCTTCACGGAACCACCCCCGGACTGGCCTTCATCACGACGTGTATCATCGGGGACGCGTAAAAGGCTGCGTGATTCGGTTCACGAACGAAATTTGACACGATAGAACCATGCGTGACAATCAATATCCCGTGAGAGCGCGTTGGCTCGCCAGGTGTGTGAGAACGTTCGACAGTACCGCCGACGAGCACACGCTTACCGGCCGATGAACGAGAGCGCCGAACGAAGTTCGACACATTCGAAACGTCTCGTCGAGACGGTGTTTGTGCGTCGTTTCCACACTATTCGGCAGGTCTTTTGCCGCTAGAGTGTGAGTGAAAATCTATGGCAGGCGTACGGGTCGCGGGAGTTGGACAGACACACTTCGGTGCCTACCCAGACCGAACGGGTCGGGACCTCTTCGCAGAGGCCGCGCTGGCGGCGCGCGAGGAAGCGGGGGTCTCGCGCGAGGATTTCGAGGCTCTCAACTACGGTAACTTCGTGGGGACGCTCGCCGAGCGCCAGGGCCACCAGGGACCACTGATGGCGGAAGCCGCCGGACTCGAGTGTCCGGCGACGCGGTTCGAGGAGGCATGTGCGTCCTCCGGTACGGCGGTTCGAGCCGCCGTCCAGTCGATTCGCTCGGGAGAACACGACGTACTCCTCGTCGGGGGCATGGAGCGAATGCACGTCATGGGGACCGCCGGAACGACCGCCGGACTGGCCACCGCCGCCGACGAGTTGTTCGAGGTGAGAGCCGGTATCACTTTCCCGGGTGCGTACGCGCTCATGGCGCGGGCCTACTTCGAGCGATACGGCGGTGACCGAGAGGACCTCGCTCACATCGCGGTGAAGAACCACCAGCACGCGCTCTCGAACGACCACGCGCAGTTCCAGCGAGCGATCACCGTCGAGGAGGCGCTCGACAGCCCACCCGTAGCCGAACCGCTCCACCTGTTCGACGCGTGTCCCATCACCGACGGTGCGAGCGCGCTCGTACTCGTCAGCGACGAGTACGCCGAGACGCACGACATCGACGCACCGATCGCCATCACGGGGTCGGGACAGGGCGGCGACAAGATGGCCTTGCAGGACCGGACGTATCTCGCGCAGACGCCGGCCGCGACGAAGGCGGCCGAGCAGGCCTACGCCGACGCGGGACGGACGCCGGCGGAGGTCGACGTGGCGGAAGTCCACGACTGCTTCACCATCGCCGAAGTGCTCGCGCTCGAGTCGATCGGATTCTACGAACCCGGCGAGGGGATCGGCGCGGCACGGCGCGGAGAGAACAGCGCAGACGGGGACCGGCCCGTG
>JBNJGG010000104.1:0-9867 GCA_051747545.1 Halobacteriota archaeon
AGCGACCTCGGAGTCATGGTCATTGCCGTCTCCCTCCTGTTGTTGGTGTCCCGACCGGAGATCAGTTCGGACCTCCTCGAACTCGACGACGCAGTCGAGGTGGGGAACGTCTCTGAGGAGTTGGCCGAGAAGGCCCGGAGCGTGGCGACGGCACTCGAGAACGCACTGTGAGTGGCTGACAGGCGACACGACGAGCACGACGGCTCGGTACTGCTGGACGTGGTGTCGCACACCCGCGAACCGTCCCGCAGTGAATCACTACGTCACGTCGCGGGTTGGCCGCGTTTTGGCACTTGAATCCACGCACCCAGGGGCACTGCGTTCACGGTCCAGCGATTTGACCGCGAGCGAGGCGTTCGCCTCGTTCGGGCCTTTTTGCTTCAGATATTGGGCTGAGCGGTGCGGCGAAGCAGCACTCGATGCGGAAAAGGTAGGTGCTAGAAGTGTTCTGCGGATTCGTTCGAGAACCGTAATTCTCCGCCGCGGCCTCCTTCGACGGTCTCGCTGCCGACCTCGCCCGTACTCGGTACCCGGACGCTGACCTCGGTCACTTCGGGGAAGTCGCGGATGAGGTCGGACTTGATGTTTGTCGCGGTGATGTTGCTGATGCCGCACCCCGAGCACGTCCCCCCGAGTTCGACGACGACCTCGCCCGTCTCTGGGTCTGCCTCCCGAACGACGCTCGTCCCGCCGTGCATCTGGATGATGGGCATCTGTCCGACCATCCAGTCCTCTATTTTCTCTCGCAGTGTCGCGTCGGTCATTCCCTGGCAGTTAGCGCTCCACGTATGGGTATGTTATGGTTTGCCTGACTGGGACCTGCCGGTAATAATGTGTGTCGCAATTTTCTCTGAAGATTTTGCCTCGCTGTCACGCCCGACCCGTGAGCCGGGCCCGGTCACTGGTGCCACCAGCGGAGGTCCGGCCGTTACGCTCGGCCTGAAAGCCGAGCGCGGTCACCCGTCCCTCCGGTCATCGCACTCGCGAGTGCCCCCATCACGACCACGTCGTCTCCGAGCGTCGTCAGGCCAATATCCGGAATGTTCGCCATCACCATCTCGGGGAGGTGCTCGCGGACTGGGTCGAGGATTCGCTCGGGGTTGTTGAGCGCCACCGCGCCGCCGACGTAGACGATAAGTGGGGCGTAGGCGTGGACGAGCGTGGCGACGCCCATCGCGTTCCAGAACGACAATCGGTCGATGATCGTCGCGGCGAAGTCGTCCTCGTCGGCGTGGGCGAACACGTCCGCGGCCGTGAAGTCGGCGTCGTCGATTGGGAGTGCAGTCTCGACGGGGTCCTCAGCGTGGAGCGCCCGGGCGTACCGCGGGATGTTGTCACCCGAGCAGTACGCTTCCCAGTGGCCGTCGTGGCCACACCCGCACGTCATGAACCCCGACGGGTCGACGGTTACGTGCCCGATTTCGCCGGCGTTCCCGTCCCACCCCGAGAGGACGTGACCGTCCACGCACACCCCGGCACCGATGCCCGAGGAGATGGTGAGATACACCATGTCGTCGGGGTTGCGGTCGTTGTAGAATCGCTCGCCGATGACCCCCGCGCTGGTGTCGTTGTGAAAGAAGATTCGTTCGGTGTCCAGGAGCTTCGAGAGCGGCCCCGTCAGCGGGATACGGTCGATGGTTTTCGGCAGGTTCGCGGGATTCTCGACGGCCCCTTCGGCGAGGTCGAGCGGTCCGATCGACCCGACGCCCGCCGCGGTCACCGCGTCGGGAGTGACGCCGGCCGTCTCGCAGGTTCGACGTGTCACGTCGAGTACCGCCTCGGTCACGGCGATACCCGTGGGTCCCCTGGGCGTCCCCCGTCGTTCGTGACCGAGGACGGTTCCGTCGTCGTCGGCCACGACCGCTCGGACGTTCGTCGCCCCGAGGTCGACGCCTACGTAGTAGGCCATTGTGTGTGAAGGGTGTCTGTCGACACTTAACTAAGCCGTTTCCGTGGCCCTCAGGCGCTGTTGTTCGTCGGTAGTTGCGGGATGAGCCACGCGAGGAAGGCGTCCGGGCTCCTGGTCTGCAACCAGACGGTACCCGGTCCGGTGAACGTACACACCAGCCCCTCACCGCTCAGCAGCGTCGACTTCAGACCGCCGACGGTCTCGACGTCGAAGGTCGTCTGCCCCTCGAACGCGACGATGTGCCCGGTGTCGACGGTGTACCGCTCGCCGGCTTCTAGTTCCTTCTCGTGAATCGCACCGTAACTCGATAGAAACGCCGGGCCGGTCCCGTCCAGTTCCAGGAGGAACAGCCCCTCGCCACCGAAGAAGGTCCGACTGCCACCGAACTTCGTGTCGACCTCGATGTCGGGATGAGAGGCGATGTACGACCCAGACTGGACCAGCAGGGTCTCGTCTGCGAGCTCGTGGTGGACGACGTCGCCGGAAAGCGGTGGTGCGAGCGTCACTTCGCCCGCCTCCCTGGCGACGAACGTGTTCTGGAAGAAGCTCTCGCCGCCGAGGACGTTCCGTTTCAGCGAGTCGAGGATGCCGCCGCTGGCCCTGGTTTCGATGTCGATGCCGTCGCTGTAACTCACCATCGCGCCGGCCTCGGACCGGATGGACTCACCGGCGTCGAGCGAGACGGTCAACAGAGCGTAGGAGGGACGATAGTCGATTGCGTGGTCCATTGTGGTCGGATAGATGCGCCCGCCGGACATCTACTTTCTCCCGCTCGCGACCGAGGAATCTTAGGTATCGGTCGACGATGACGTGATATGCCCTCACCCGACCTCTCGGACCGCGTCGTCCTGGTCACCGGAAGTGCGAAGGGCATCGGTCGCGCCCTGCTGTTGGCGACGGCCGAGGCAGGTGCGGCCGTCGCGGTCCACTACCACACGAGCGAGCACGCGGCCGCGGAGACGGCCGAGCGCGCGCTCGAACGCGGTGCCGCGGCGTCGACGACCATCGGTGCCGACGTGACTGACCCCTCGTCGGTCGACGCCATGTTCGACTTCGTCGAGGCCGAACTCGGACCCGTCGACGTGCTCGTGAACAACGTCGGCGACTTCGCCCCACAGCACTGGGCCGACCTCCCCTTCGAGCGGTGGAACCGCGTACTGGAGACGAACCTCAACGGCACGTACCTCTGCTCGAAACGAGCACTCCCCGGTATGCGCGACCGGGAGTACGGGCGCATCGTCAACGTGGGCTACGCGGGGTCGGAGAAGGCGCTGGTCTATCCGAAGAACTTCCCGTACTTCGTCGCCAAGACGGGGGTGCTGATGTTCACCCGAATGCTCGCCAACGACACGGCCGACGACGGCATCACCGTCAACGCCGTCTCGCCGTACGTCGTCGAGAACTCCGACGAGTTTCCGGCGGAGTTACCGCGGGGGCGACCGGCCAGTTTCGACGACGTGGTCGCACCGGCGCTGTTCTTCCTCCACGAGGGAAGTGAGTACATCAGCGGCGAGAACGTCGAAGTCGACGGCGGGTGGCTCCCCGAGACGCTGTAACGTCACCGTACTGCGCTGACTGACGCTCCAGAAAATGCGCGTCTCTTCCGGACCCTGCCCTCTCAGACGTCCGGTGCGTCGTCTTCGACCGCACGCTTCATCGACTCTCTGCGCGACTTCGCGTCGCGGCCGGTGACTTCGAGGAGGAAGTCGTTCTTCGCACTCACGGCTTCCTGTGCGGCGTCGGCGTTGCCCTCTGCGATAATTTCGGCCGCGTCGCGCTCTTCGAAGTGAACCATTAGCTGGTCTTTCTTCCCACTGTACGTGGCCGCGCCCGCGACGATACGCTCGAAGACCGGGTTCGTCGGTTCGTCGACAGTGTACAGTTCGTGGCCGTCTACGTCCTCTGTTCCGGTCACGGGGCCGAAGTAGCTCTCGATGGTCGCTTTCAGGTCGGGGGCATTCTCCTCCAGTGTCTGTCCACGACGCATCTTGTACTCCTTCATGCGCAGGTGGTTTGAGAGGAAACGGTTTACCTGTTTCGTCACAATTCGGCCGTCCGCGTCACTGACTGGGCTACTGCATCACTGATCGACCTCGCGTTTCACCCGACGTTTCGCATCGCCGAGTGCCGTCCTGGTCGGTGACGCTCGTGCCGCGTCACCGCTCGCGCTCGGCGATGTACCCGCGGCGACACTCCGGGCAGATGTCGCCTGGTCGCAGCGACGATTGGCCAACGGGCCGACTGTGTCCACAGTTCGGGCAGAAAAACTCCGTCGCACCGCTGGGCGCTGGGCGTCGAGTGGTCGTCGTCGTGGGACTCGTGGTAATCGCCTGTGCTCCGGCGTCCTCGTCTGTCGGTGCCCTCACGAATCCGACGTCGTCACCGGCGTCCTCGACGATGTCGTCACCGGCGTCCTCGACGATGTCGTCACCGGCGTCCTCGACGATGTCGTCACCGGCGTCCTCGACGACTTCGGAGCCATCAGTCGACGCCCCGAGGTCGCCCGCGTCGGTCGAGTTGTCGATGAACTCGACGTCCTCCTGGGCCGGAGTTCCACCTTCTACCTCCGGCGTCAGGCCGCCGCCGAATGCCACTTCCACGTCCTCGTCGCCACCAGGAGCGGCGTCGTAGCCCTCGTCTTCGGCGGTGTGCTCGGGCCACGCTCGAACCGTCTGCTCCCCGTCTTCGGGCCGACTCGCGCCCGTTTCGTGTTCCGGCCACGGCGTCTCGGCCTGCCCACTCCCGTCGGCACCGGTCGCACCCGCGGTGGCTTCGTCACCGTGCGGTCCCGCGTCCGGCCACTCGCCGTAGTCGCGTTCGGGTGGCTCCTCGTCCTCGAGGATAACGCCGTCGTCTTCCGCCGCGCTCGTGGGCGGTTCGAACTCGTGGTCGTCCGTCTCGTCGTCGACTCCACTCGCGTCGCCGTCGCTGGCGGCATCGCCGTCGACGTCGACGTCGCCGGTTGCGTCAGTGCTACCGAGTTCGGCTTCGTCGACCGACTCTCCCGCGTCCTCGAGTCCCACCTCCTCGGCGGTTCGAATCGAGGTCACCTCCTTGTTCTCGCTGACGACCTGCTGTTCGCCACAGCGGATGCAGGTTTTCACTTCCCGTATCGTGACGACCATCTCGTTGCCGTCTTCTTCTCGCTCGTGTTCGACCTCTGGGGAGTCGAAGTCGTGACCGAGCAAGCACCTGAGTCCCATTACTCTTCGTTCTGAATTATACGACCTAAAAGATACTCCCTGGTTGTCAGACGCGTGGCAGACGCGCGGCGGTAATGGTAAAACGGACGGCTGACCATGTATACGGTATGCGGGCCAAGCGAGAGTACCGAAATCGGAGGGACGTAGAGGTCGCGGTACTCGACGCCCTCGTGGACCGCGTGGACGACGGCATGACCGTCTTCGAGCTTCGAGCGGCCGTCGACACCGACATCGACTCGCTCGAAGAGGCGCTCGAAGCGCTCAAATCGGACAGCCTCATCTCCGTCGAGAGCTCCGGAAGTCGAGTAGTCATCATGCCCGACGAGCGGGTCGTCCCGGACCCGAGCGACCCGGTGGACGACGAACGAGGGTTTCTGGACGCGATACGCGAGCGACTCGGGCTCTGAAGAGCGAGACGCGTTCGAAGAGCAGGACGTTTTAGGGCTGGCGACCTACCACAGTCGATGACAGTCGCAGGCGACCTGCACGCCGACCACGGCGCGACGTTCGAAGAGCGGGGTGGACGACGAGTGGTCAGAGAGTACGGTCGACCGACCGTCGCCCACCGGGCCGTCCGCAACGGCGTCGGCGTCATCGAGATGGGGTACGGGGTCGTCGTCGTCGAGGGCGACGACCGCATCGCCTACGTCGACAACGTCGTCTCGAACACTGTCCCCGACGTGGACGGTGTGGGGCGCTACGCGCTGCTGTTGGACCCGCAGGGGCGAATCGAGTCCGACATGTACGTCTACAACGCGGGCGAGCGCCTGCTCCTCTTTACCCCGCCCGACGTGGCCGGACCACTGGCCGACGACTGGAGCGAGAAAGTGTTCGTTCAGGACGTTTCGATACGCGACGCGTCTACCGACTTCGGCGTCTTCGGCGTTCACGGGCCGGCCGCGACGGAGAAAATCGAGAGCGTTCTCCACAGCGCACTCGCCCCCGAGGACTCGCTCTCGTTCGTTCGCGGGTCGATGAGCGGTGTCGGTGTCACGGTTATCGCCACGGACGCACCGACCGGCGAGGTGGGCTACGAGGTGGTCTGTGCCGCCGCCGACGCGCCAGACGTATTCAGCACGCTCCTGACGACTGGTGTCAACGCCGCGCCGTTCGGCTACCAGACGTGGGATTCGCTGACGCTCGAAGCCGGGACGCCCCTGTTCGAGCCGGAACTGCAGGGTCGGATTCCGAACGTCCTCGGCCTTCGCAACGCTCTCGACTTCCAGAAGGGTTGTTTCGTCGGTCAGGAAGTCGTCTCCAAGGTCGAAAACCGCGGCCAGCCCAGCCGCCGACTCGCGGGACTGCTCCCCGAGCGCCTTCCCGAACCCGGCGCTGTCGTCCTCGACGACGACGACGCCATCGGCGAGGTCACGCGCGCGGTCGAGAGTCAGAGCCTCGACCGCCCGGTCGCACTGGCGCTCGTCCCCTACGACTCGGTTGCGACCGATCTGACCGTCCGCGTCGACGACGAGGCGATCGAAGCGACCGTCACCGACCTTCCGTTCGTCGAGGGGTCGGGCCTTTCGACGCGGCTGCCGCGGTACGTCTAACGACACGCTCACGTCAGTTTCGGCGCGTCGGCGCGAGTCGGGCCAGCAAAGTCCGCAGGTGTGACCGGGAAAACAGCGACGTGGGGCGGTCCATGTGAACGCCGATTTCGCCCGAGAGCGTCCGAAGACCGAGCGACTGGACTGGTTCGGGAAGCGAGTACGCCCGTCGAATCAGGTGGCCGAGTCGTATCTCGCTGGCGAGGGCGTGCCGCCACGCTCGTTCGTAGGCGTCGAGCGTCGATGGCACGGTCGGTTCGATTTCTCGAACCGCGAGGTCGGCGGCGGTCATGCCGTAGAGGATGCCCCCGCCGGTGAAGGGTTTGGTCTGCGCTGCAGCGTCGCCGACGAGAAACACTCGGCGGGTCGTCACCGTCTCGGGCGGGCCGATTGGAATCGCCCCCGAGCAGAAGTGGTCAGTCTCCACGTCGTAGGCGTCGGTGAGCGCGTCGAACATCTCCCCGACTGTTGCACTCGGCGGGGCCGCGAGTCCGTACTCGACGCCCGCCTCGCCGCGCGGGATGCGCCACGCGAAGAACCGGGGGACCGTCAGGTGTACCGAGACGTAGTCGCCGTGGTCGGGCGCGTCGTCGAACGCGAGGACGCCGTGGAGCGTCTCACCGGGTTCGGGCAGGTCGACGGCGCGGCGAACCCGCGAGACGGGGCCGTCGCATCCGGCGACCATCCGTGCCTCGAACGTCCGCTCGTCGCCGCCGACGCTCGCGGTGACGACGACGCGGTCGTATCGTTCGTCGATACCGGTGACGGTGTGGCCCTCGCGCACGTCCGCACCGGCAATGCGCGCCGCGTCTGCGAGCGTCCGGTCGAGTTCCACTCTGTCGATGACGTTCGACACCTCCTCGCGCTTGTAGAACTGGTGGGCCTCGCTCTCGGGGCCGCCGACGTGGAAGTTCGCGCCGTACACGCGGTTCTGGAGGAGACGCTCTTTCGCGTCGTCGGGGACGTACTCCCATACGTCGGTGCTGACGTGTCCAGAACACGCGAGCGGGGTGCCGACGTCGCCCTTTTCGAGGGCGAGCACGTCGTAGCCGGACTCGGCCGCCTGGCGGGCGAACCGCGCCCCGGCGGGGCCGACGCCGACCACGACGAAGTCGTACATGGGTGGGAGATTCTCTCGGGTCGGTCAAAGGTTTCGTGGTTCGTCGCGAACCGCGCAGTTACTCCGACAGACAACTCTCAGAAAATAACGACAATCGTTTTGTGACGTTGGTTTGTTGAGTTGTCATAAGGATGAACGCTGCTCCCAGCTACTGCACAGTACCTACAGTTACCCCGCCGATTCTGGACGAGGGGGACGGATGGGTCTGAAGCGTCGCTCCCCGGAGACTCGGATGCGACAGTTTCTCACCGTCGTGCTGACGCTGGCGGTCGTCGTCGCTCCCGCGACGGTCGGACTCGCCGCGATGTCGACGGAGGCGAGTGCGGCAGAACCCTACGTGAGTAGCATCAGCGTCAGTTCGAGCAAAATCGCCCCCGGACAGACGCTCGACGTGACCGTCACCATCTGCAACAACAACTACCTGCAATCGCCACTGGGCATCGAGTTCAGAGACGTCGACCCGTTCTACAACACCGACGGCGACGACACTATCGAAACGAAGTACGACGTGTACATCCCGTACGATAGCGGGTGCCACGAGTACGTGTTCGAGGACCTCATCTCCTACTCGGAACACCAGGACGCCGTTTCTGACGAAGGCGACGACACCCTCGAACTGCAGGTGACCGCAGAGGACAACCTCGGGACGCTCGAAAATTTGGCCGACCAGCAGGTCATCGGCACGCATTCGGCCCCGAGCGCGGACTTCAGCTACGACCCCGACCCGCTGAACCCCGGTCAGACGGCCATCTTTAGCGGGTCTTCATCGACGGACCCCGACGGGGACGCCATCGTCGAGTACGAGTGGGACTTCGACGGCGACGGAACGTTCGAAGAGCGCGGCGAGCAGGAGGGGCACTCCTTCGACACCGAGATCGATCAGACGGTCACCCTGCGGGTCACCGACGAGTACGGCGCGACCGACACCGTCACCAAAACGGTCGAGATGAACAATCAACCGACTGCGGACTTCGAGTGGACTCCCGAGTCTCCCGAGGACCCCGGTGACGCAACCGGCGTTTCGGTGGAACTGCTCGGATTCTATTCGGACGACTCGGACGGGGCCGTCGAGACGTACGACTGGCACCTGGAACGTCGCGACGGCGGTCACACGCTCAGTCCGTCCGGGATGGACCCCACGGTGACCCTCTACGGCGGAACTTACGACGTGAGACTCACCGTCACCGACTTCGACGGGGGGACCGACACCGTGACGAAGACCCTCGTCGTCGACGAGTTCGCTGCCGACATCACCGGACTCGACGCGCCAGACGGGGTCTACGAGCACGGCGAAACGGTCCCCGCGACCGTGGAGGTCGAGAACGTGGGGAACGCCGAAAACACGTTCTTCGTCGGGTACAGCGTCCGCGGGTCGGACGGCGACTGGCGCGACAACGGCGGAGAAACCGGCGAGACAGTAACGCTGTCGCCGGGCGACAGTCAGTCCGTCGACCTCTCCTGGGCGGTCCCAGAAGATGCGCCAACCGGCACGTACGACGCCAAAGTGTCGCTCTGGAAGGAGTCCGACCCCGACGACCTTCACACGCGACTCGACAGTCGGACGCGAGCGGACACGTTCGAGGTGAACAGTAAGCCGACCGCCGACTTCTCCTTTACACCTACCTCCCCCGCCGCCGGACAGTCCGTGACGTTCGACGCGTCCGGGTCCGCCGACCCCGACGGTCAGATAGCGACCTACGAGTGGGACTTCGACGGAGACGGGAGTGTCGACACACGGACGTCCTCGGCAGAGACGACTCACACCTTCGACAATCAAGGCGAGCGCGACGTCACACTCACCGTCGTGGACAACCAGGGCGGAACCGACTCGGTGACGAAGCAAATCGCCGTCGAGCAAGCGCAGGTAGCGCCCACAGCCTCGTTCACGTTCTCGCCGTCGTCGCCGGTCGAAGGCGACTCAGTGACGTTCGACGCATCGGGGTCGAGTGACCCCAACGGAGACATTCAGTCGTACCAGTGGGACTTCGGCGACGGTGCGTCGACGGACGAACTGTCGAGTCCGACGCGGAGTCACACCTACGGCACGCAGGGAACCTACACGGTGACGCTCACGGTGACCGATTCGAC
>JBNJGG010000105.1:0-9817 GCA_051747545.1 Halobacteriota archaeon
GGTTCGTACCCCTCCTTCATGGACTCGTACAGCGCCTCGGCGCTCTCGGCTCCCCGGAGACGGTCGTAGAATCGTTGCTCGCCCCTCCCCTCGCCGACGCCCTCCGAGAGCTCGGCCGGGATGACGACTCGCCCGCCCGCCGCCAGTGGGTTACAGTCGCCCAGCACCACGTACGTCGCCGCCCGGGTCGTCTGGTAGAGGTTGGCGTCTTTCGGCGCGCCGACTCCGGCGACGACGGCGTCGTATCCGGCGTCGACCGCGACCGACAGCGCCCCTTTCGCCGTCGCGGTCAGGTCGGCCACCACGTCTCGCGGTCGTCCCGCGCTCGCGGCGAGGACGCCCTCCGGTCCCTTGGTGACGTTGAGGCAGAAGTCTAGTCCCGCGAGATCGCCGGCGCGGTCCAGCGCCTCGCGGAACGGGTTGCCGCCGATTCGCCCCAGTCGGACGCCCGGTCGGGCGAGCATCTCGGGGCCGTGGGTGTACCGGATGAGCGACTCGCCCCCCGCGCCGATGACGACCGTCTTCGCGCCGCCCGAAAAGCCCGCGTACTGGTGCGGTTCGACCATGCCTGTCGAGAGGACCACGTCCGCACTCGCGACCGTCCTGTTGAGTTCCACCGGCACGTCGTCGACGGTTCCGACCGTCGTCGTCGCCTCCGGGTCGTGATTCTCCGCGATGTCGGCGTACTCGCCGAGGGCGTCGCGTATCTCCGCGTCGGTCATCGGGCGGTGCAACCCGAGGCCGAGGACGACCGACACCTGCTCGCGCGGCGTCGGCAGTCGGTCCATCAGCACGTCGAGCAACACGTCGTCCGGCGTCGAGCGCGTCACGTCCGTGACCACGACGGCGACGGCGTCCTCGGGGTCGACGAGGTCACGTAGCCGGGGGCCGTGCGGCGAGTCCACGGCGCGTTCGGCCGCTTCCCGTGGGTCGACCGGGTCGCCGCCGGGCCGCTCTGCGACGGTCACGTCGAATCTGTCGAGGTCGACGTCGATGGCGTCCGAACCGAGCGGAAGTTGCATACGAAGTGATGTCGCGGGCGCGCCCTCAAGGTATCGGCCGTCGACGCTCCGCGGTGCGAACGCGCTCTGCTGTCCACGCCGTCAGCGATTCGCCCACGCCAGCAACCGCTCGTAAAACGGGTCTGACTGCAGCGCGCGCTCGTCGCCGACGAGGACGAGCGACTTCTTCGCGCGAGTCAGCGCGACGTTCACCCGCCGGTGGTCCTCGAACAGCGGGCCGTCGAGGTCGCCGGTGGCGACGAACGAGACGACGATGACTTCCTTGGCGGAGCCCTGAAACCGGTCGACCGTGTCGACCGTCACGTCGACCCGGCGGGTGAGTTCGGCAACCTGCGCTCGGAACGGCGCGATGACGCCCACGTCGTCGGGGTCGACGCCCGCGTCGAGGAACGACTGGACTATCGCGGCGACCCGGTCGGCCTCTACGGGGTTGGTGTTACCGACGCGCTCGCCGCCGGGGTCGACGAAGCAGACCGGGTCCCCGAGCGCCTCCGGCAGGTCGTCGACGGCGACGCCCGGGAGGTCCGAGAGTCGCTGGGCGGCGACCGCTCCCGTGGCGGGTCGGAGCGCGCCGTCGTAGAACTCCGCCGACGAGAACGCCTGAATCCGCTGGGCCATGCGATACTGGCGGTCGAGCATCACCGACGCCTCGGGATACGTCTCGACGAGGCGCTGAAAGAGCGAGCGACTGAGGTCTGCGACCGGCGGTTCGAGACTCGTCGGCGTCCCTCGGTCGTCCGCCTCGGTACCGGTCGTTTCCGACCCGGTTCGCCCCTCGTCGGTCGCCGAGCGAACCACGGGCGGCAACTGTCGGTGGTCGCCCACGAGGACGAACCGGTCGGCGAGTTCGACGGCCGCGAGCGTCCCCGGTTCGGTCAACTGCGAGGCTTCGTCGACCAGTGCGACGTCGAACGACTGCTCTCGCATGACCCGCGACCCGCAGGAGGCCGTCGTCGCCGCGACGACCGGCGCGCGAGCGAGTTCCGACGCCCGGTCGTTCGGTTCGCCCCGTCGGCGCAGGCGGACGTCCTGCATGTCGCCTCGAACGCCGGTCTCACTCCCCATTCGAACCACGTCCTCGAACCCCTGCTCGCGCAGGGCTTCGAGCGCGTTGTCCACCGCGCGGTTCGTGAAGGCCGACAGCAGGACTCGGTCACCGCGTTCGACCAGCGCGCGGACGATGCGGGCGATGGTGTACGTCTTGCCGGTCCCGGGCGGCCCGTGGACGAGCGCACAGTCCTCGGCGGTGACCGCGAGGTTGACCGCCTCGTTCTGGGCCTCGTTGTTGTCGATATACGTGCGCCGCTCGTCGTCGAACTCGGGCGCTCGGCGTCCGAACAGCACGTCCTTCCGGTCGGGGTCGCCCTTCAGCACGGCGTCGTGAAGGGCGGTGAGCAGACGGGCGACCGAAAGTTCCGAGGGGTACACGTCGAGTCGCCGGAGTTCGACGGCTTCGTCCGCCGTGACGACCACCTCCTCGTCGAGGCGCTGAATGCGAACCAGTTCGGCGTGTCCGGTCACTGGGTCGCCGTCGCTCGCCAGCGCAACGTCGCCCTCGCGGAGTTTCGAGACGGTCTCGTTCGGTTTTCGCGCTCGAAGTTCCCACCCCCCGTCGTCGAGTTCGCGCGACCCGAGCGGTTCGAGGTCGACGAGCGCCCTGTCGGCGTCGGCCCGTTCGCTCGCCGACTGCTCCCACAGTTTGTGATACTCGCGGTGGGCGGCCCGGCGCTCCGTCTCGATGGCGCGGTAGAATCGCTCGAAGTACGCCCGCTCTTCCTCCGGCACCGGCGTCCCGATTCGGCCCGCCTTCGACTCCTGACCGAGTCGTCCCGCGACGACCATGCAGGTGTCCTGCTCGAAGCAGTACTCGCACTTCGCGTTCGCCTCGTACCCGGTCGGAACCTGCGAGTCGTACTCCATGGCGGCGATTTCGTTGCGGACGCGTACCACGAATTCGAGGAGGCCCTTGCCGACCGAGAACTCCTTTGCGGGCGAGAGGTCGCCCGACTCCTCGTTGCGGTCGAGTGCGGTGTTCTTCGTGTACAGGAGCGTCCCGGTGTCGGCGTCAACGCCGCGTTCGGTGAGCATCAGCGCGTAGCAGGCCGCCTGAATCTTGTCGTGGAACCGGGGTTCTCGGCGGGTGTTCTTTCCAGTTTTGAGTTCGACCGGCATCCCGCGTCGAAGTGCGTCTGCCCGACCCTTGATGCCGAACGTCGGGCTGATGAGCGTGTACTCCGAGCGCCACTCGTCCTCCTCGGTGAGCGTCCCCTGCGCCAGCCACCCCTCGATTGCGGCGGCGTTTCTCCGCACCTCGTCTTCGACTTCGGCGGCCTCTCTGCCGAGTAGCCCGAGTTCGAGGCCCGCCTCCTCGACTCGGTCGGTGATGGCCGCGTCCATGTTGCGACCTCTGAGAAGGTCTCCGAACACCTCGTGGACGATTGTCCCCTTGACGACGGGGTAGTTCAGCGGAATTCCTGAGAGCTTGTTCAGGTAGTACATTCGGGGACACTGGACCCACGAGCGCACGTCGGTCACGTCCACGAGGAAGTCGGGTTCGAGGACGACGTAGGAGTCACCGGTCGTCGCGTACCCAACCTCGCCGCGGTACTCGCTCTCGTCGGCGTCGGTGACGAGCAGTTCCATCCCCGCCTCGGCGTGTTCGGCGGTGTGAGTCCACTTACCCCACAGCGTCACCGTGGCGGGGTCTGCCGCACCTCGCTCGAGGCGCACGGCGAGTTCGACGAGTTCGCGCTCCCCGTAGCGCGTGCTCACCGTTCGAACCTCTCCCACAGACGCGATTGGTCCCCGAACGTTCACTGTTCCCACCCAGTCGCCTCGGCTGAAAAACCCTGTCGATGGCGGAGTGAAAGTGAAACGACTTCGCCCGCCATCGCCGGTCAGGTGTCGTCGGCCTGCGGTCGGTTCTGCGTCCCGTCGACGTGCTGGCCTTGACCCTGTTCGTGCTCACCGTCTCCGGACTCCTGGGCTCCTTGCTTCTGTTGCTTTCGGAGCTCTTTGAGTCGGTCTACCGCTGCTGCGTCGTCTGTCGTGCGGCTCGTTCGGACTTTGTCCGGACGCAGTTGGGTCGACTCCGTGGCCGACGCCTTCGAGCCTCCTTCGTCTCCGACGGCCTCGAACTCGGTCCCCTTGCACAGCGGGCACCCTCCCGTCGGGTCGTCGACGGGCGTCCCGCAGACGGTGCAGCGGTGGGATGGTTCCTGCGTCCGTGCAGTCGATTCACGGACCGTCCTCCCTGCTTTCTGGGCTTCCGTCGGTGTCTCTTCCTCACTCCGGGAACCGAGGAGCCCCCCAAGCCAGTTTCGGAGTCGACCCAGGAACCCGGTCATCGGTAGTGCTTGAACAGGAGCGCGCGCACGTCGTCTTTGGTGCGGGCGTACTCGGTCGTCCCGTCGGGGAGGTCGACTTCGTAGCGCTCGTCGGCCTTTTCGGAGTCGCACCACTTGTCGTCGTGTGTCTCCAGGAGGTTCATCATCGCGTCGAGTCGGGACGTCCCCGAGTCGCCGGCGCTGTCCGCTCCGGTCTCGGAGGGTTCTGCTTCGTCGTCACCGCTTTTGCCCGCTGCGTCGCTGCCACCATCCACCACGTCGCCGTCGGTGTCTGCCACGTCGAAACCGGCGTCTATCTCCCCCGTGTCCCGGAGTGGTGGGTGGTTCGACTCGACCCCTGTGAGGTCCCCGACGTCCGCCGCGTATCGGTCGAGGAGATACTGGACGGCGTCCCGTGGGCGGACGTGGCCGTAGGGGCCGACCGTCTCTTCCAGCGCCGTCTGGAGGTCCTCGATGTCCTCGCGTTGCTCGGCCGAAATCCGTATGACTGGCATTCGTGCGCGACGACGGGGTCTGGAACTATGAATGTACGCCGTGCGGAACGTCTCCCCGTGGGACTCGAACTCGCGGGGGGTGGCCGAAGTGACTGTCACCTCGACAAACACCGACACACATACGTTGATTCGGACGCAACGTCCGGCGTATGCGCGTCAGAGACTGGCAGGACATTCTTAGCGATGTCACGGAGGGGAACGCCGACCCGGACGGTTGGCGGGCTATCGCTGGACGCCGTCAGGGTGGCGTCGGCGAAGACCTCTACCTCGGCCACCCCAGCGTCGGGGTCTATCAGCTCAAAACGTACGCGAAGAACCCCTACGACGTTCGCGGCGTCGGCACGCGTATCGCTCGCCGGGTCGACGAGGACATCGACCCGTTTCTCCCCACTCGAGACGAGGGCGGACGCTTCGCCGTTCAGCGTCCCCCCCAAGACGAGAGCGATGCCGAGCGAGTCGCGAAGAGGCTTCAGGAGACGGTCAGAGTCCACGCAGAGGCACCGACGACGCCGGACGATTTCTTCACCGACATGATGGAGGCCCTCGACAGTCCGGCGTTCGGTCCCATGCGGTTCGAACTCTCCGAGCGGCCCGACGAACTCGACGAACTGTCGAGGACCTTCGAGGAGGCCGAAGAACTGCTCACCGCCGAACTCGACGACCTCATCGAAGACGACGAAGTCGACCGTGGATTCTACTGACCCCTGGAGCCGCGGGTTCTACTAGGATTGAAATGCCCCGGCGGCGTTTGACCAACCATGACTGCTCGGGAGACGATTCGCCAGTATTACGAATCCCTCCGGCGGGGAGAGCCGCTGTATCCGTACTTTCTCGAACATCCCGACGTGGTCAAGTTCGGCGTCGGTGAGCGCCTGACTGGATACGAAGCGATTGGAGAAGGATTACGCGAACAGACGCGAACCACCGACGAGTGGTCAGTCGAGAGTACCGATCTACGGGTGGTCGAGCGACCGACTCACGCGTGGTTCTCCGACGACGTGTCGCTTTCGTGGAGCAATCTCCACGCCGACCGCGAGTACGAATTCGAGACGCGGTGGAGTGGGACGCTCGAACCGCAACCCGGTGGTGGCCCATCCGACGAGGACACCGAGTGGGTGTTCGTCGGGATGCACGTGAGTACCCCGACGTCCGGAGACGAGTGATGGTCGGACCGAGCCTCGACGAGGACGAACGTCGACTCGCCAACACGCGATTGAAAGCCGGGTTCGTCGTCCTCGTCGGCGGGTCCGCCGGCCTCATCGCGATACAGGGTGGGGCGACGCTGGTGGATGTTGCGGTCGTGACGCTCGCCGGCCTCGTCATCGGTCTCCTGTTAATGCTGTTTCTCTCCCGGGTCGGTCGGGACTTCACCCCGCGGTGACCGGTGCGGTCTCCTTCGTGACGGTCACGATAGCCAGTGACAGCTGCCGGTAGTCGAGACCGAAGGATATCGCATCGGCGTCGGTCAAGCGAAGGCGCGCGAAATCGCGTCGGAGAAGTCCACGTCGCCGTCGCCGTCGAAGTCGAGTGCTGCCGCCTGTTCGCCGGTCAGTCCGCGGGTGTCGGCGAACGCGAGCGCGATGGCGTCGTCGAACGTCGCCTGCCCATCTCCGTCGACGTCCTCGTACAGGCCATCATTGTTCAGGTCTTTCGGGACGTAGTCGTTACCGGCGAGCGGCGCGGTGAACGCGCCGGTGGGATTCACCGTGACCGTCCCTGTCGTGACCGATTCGCCGGTGACGACCCGGTAGCTGTAGGTGCCCGGTTCGAGCGTTTCATCGAGGTCGACATCGACCGTCCGCGTTTCGCCCCCCGCTACGGTGACCGTTCGGGAATCGACCGTCTCACCGTCGAAGTCGATTCGTACCGTACGCTCGGCGGCCGCGTCGCCGCCGTTTCGAACCGTCGCTTCGACGCTCACCGGGTCGCCTTCGGTCGGCTCTGCGGGTACGGCCGTTGCGTTCGTCGTCAGCGACGCCACCCCGTCGACTCGAACCGTCTGCGCGGCCGTCACCGACCGATTGTTCCGGGTGTAGCGCACCGTCACGTCGTGTGCCCCGGCCTCCGGAGGCTGCCACGCGACCCGTTTCCCGGTGTACTCGGCCGCCCCGTCGCCGTCGACGTCCCACGAGACGGTCACGTCGTCCGGGAAGCGCCACGCCCGGTCGCTCCGGTCGGGATAGACCGGTGCACTGCGGTTGAGCACGGTGAGCTGTCCGCGTTCGTAGAACAGCATGGGCTTCTGTCGGATGCCGTCGGTTCCGGTGCGGACGGCGTTCGGTCCAGCGTCCAGGTCGTCGGGCCGCCACCGCTCGTAGAACGCGTCGAAGGACTCGCCCGTCGCGTCCCGGAACGCTGGTTCGAACGCCCTGTCTCCGGACGCGCTGACGAGGTCGAGGACGGCTTCCCTCCCGTGGCGGGCTTCGATTGCCGCGACGAATCGGTGCGCGACGCTGTACTCCTCGAACGTCATCTCGTCGGCCATCTCGGCTTTCGTGGGTTTCTCGGTCGGCGAGGTGAACCTGTAGCGATAGCTCTCTTCGTACTCGGCGTGGCCCTCCGAGAAGAAGTCCCAGTACTCGCCGAATCCGTCGCCTCCGGCCTCGTACTGCGCGAGGTGTGTCAACTCGTGACGAATGGTGTACGCCGTGGTGTCGTTGTCGACGACGATGGTGTTCGGTTCACGGGCACAGGCCGCTGCGCCCTCCGTACACCCGGCCGACTCCACGTCGTCGGCGACGACGACTTCGATTCTGTCCGGGAGTCCCCGGGTCGTTCGCTGTTCCAGGCGGGGGTAGGTCCGCCGCAGGTCCCACTGGAGCTCCGCGAAGTCGATCCGTTGGTCGTACGTCTCCACCGCCGTTCGGTTGTCGAAGGAGAACCGCGAGTCATCGTGCGTCCCGACCGCGAACGCCCGCGTCTCGACGCTCTTGGTCCGTTCGACGCCGGACCACTGGTCGCGAAGCGTCACGTCGGCTTCGACCCGGACCAGACCGTCGCCCTCGAAGTCGAGGTGGGCGGTCGCTCCGCCGTTGGACGTTTCCGTCACGCGGCTCGGCCCGCGAACGCGCCACTCTATGTCGACGAGTTCGTGATTGATTCGGTTTCGGTCGAGTCTGACTGTGAGCGGTTCGTCGGCCAGCACCGTCGGCCCGCGCTCGGTCCCCGCCGCGTGCCGACTGAGTCGGAGGTCCGAGACCCGGAGGACCGTCGAGTCCCGGACGACGTAGCCGTCCGAGCGCGTCGCCACGACGGTCACGTTCACGGCGCCGTCGTGCTCAGACGGCGTGACTCTGCAGGAGTCGATGTCGCAGTCGTCGATGCGCGTCCCGTTGCGGAACCATCGATACGTGTACTGGTCGGGGTTCGTCGACACCTGCGCCTCGACGCGTACCCACTCGTACTCCTCGGGAAACCGCTCGCTGACGGCCAGCGTGACGTTCGCGCCATCGTCTCCCCCGGCCTCGCCGAGCGCGGAAAAGCCCTCCATCGACCCGGCATAGACGATTCCGTTTCCGACGGCGAGGTGCGTCTGGTAATTCCCATCCGCGACCGACAACTCCCAGACCGAACTGCCGTTTGCTCGCTCCACCGCGGTTACGTTCCCGCCGTTCGTCCCGACGTACAGGAGGTCGCCAGCGGCGGCGGGTGACGCGGCGACTCCGAGGGGGACCGTCTCGCGCCACTGCTCGTCGCCCGTCGTGGCGTCGAACGCCGCTATCGTGCCGCCGTCGAACCGTTCCGACGTCGCGACGTAGACGGTGTCGCCGACGATTGTTGGAGAGAACACGTCTTCTTCACGGGGAATCGGCGCAGTCCACTGCTGATCGCCCGTGGACGCGTCGTATGCTCTGAGGGAGTCGCCGTCGACGACGTACACCGTTCCATCGGTGATCGCCGGCGTCGTGTCTGGGGTCACCGCTTTCGACCACTGCGTCTCTCCCGTCACCGCGTCCAGCGCCACCAGACCGTCGCCGCCCAGATACACGGTGCCGTTTGCGACCGCCGGCGGCGTCACGCCCTCGCCGACCGAGACGTTCCATTGCACCTCCCCGGTCCGGAGGTCGAGCGCGTACGCTCGCCCCGCCCGCGCGGCGACGTACGCCGTGCCGTCGGCAATCGCGGCCGACCCTTCGAGCGGTCCGACGAGCGACCGGTTGTAGCGAATCGTCCCGTTCCCCTCGTCGACCCCAAGGACGAACCCGTTTCCTCGTTCGAGGTCGTTCGTCGGCACGACGACGGTCCCGTCGGCGACCGAGACGCCCATCGGGTAGCCTGGTGTCCTCGCGGCCGTCCACTGTCCCGCACCGGTTCGAGAGTTGAAGGCTTTCAGGCGACCGTAGACCACGCCGATGACGGCGTCGCCGCTGACGGCCGGCGAGCGCGAACTCGACCGTTCGACAGTCCAGAGCCGTGTCACGTTCGTTTCCGGGGCGGCCGAAACTGGGTTGTATCCAGTTCGACCCGGACCCCCGCCGGGCATCGTCCACCCGCTCGTTCGGGTCGCCGTCGACTCGGTACCCGTCTCGTTCGATGGTTCCTGCGGACGTGGCCGAACGCCCGCAGGAACCGACGCCGCAGCTACCGCGGGGACACACAGCAGGAGAGCTACGAGGACTATCAGGGCCGTCGCTGTCGCACGTCTCATTGGTCGGTGAACCGTCACATTCGGAAACGAAAAAAGTACTCATTCCGGACACGACACCGGTGTCTCACGGGAGTGCACTCGAACCCACACGAATTACAATGTCGTCACATCAATCTGTTCTCAACACCGAGTCGCCTCTACTACGATTACTGGGCAATCGACTTCGTTACCGGACGGTCGGTACCGTCAGGGCGGCAGTCAGGGGTTCACCCGCGTCAACCACCGCAGGGGGTTGTCGAGTTCCTCGTCGGTCGGGAGGTTCTCGGGACGCTCCTTCCCGTTGCCCCTTCGGTTGCGATCGATGCG
>JBNJGG010000106.1:0-9767 GCA_051747545.1 Halobacteriota archaeon
AGGTCGAACGTGTCGGTGCTGCCGACGCCGACTTCGTTCTCCTCGGGCTGCAGCGTCACCGTCGTCGACTTCTGGACGACGGAGAGGGACGCGCCGGAAGTCCCGGTGACGGCGTAGGAGTTGCCCTGCTCGTCGCCGAGGGCGTCGACGGTGGGCGTCAGGTCGGTCGACCCGGCCGCCCCGCCCTCGACGATAATCGTCGCGATGGGCACGCTGCCGGTGTCGTCGGTGTCCATCGTCGCCGCGGTGATCTCGACCGACGAACCGTCGGCGGCGATGTCGACGTTGGTCGTTCCTTCTCCCGCGCCGCCGAGGACCTCGACGTCGGTGATGGTCGCGACGCTCGGGTCGGCGACCTCGACGGTCGCCTCGTAGGCACCGACGCCGCCGTCGGCGTCGTCGACTACCAGGTCGAACGTGCCGGTGCTGCCGACGCCGACTTCGTTACTCGCCGGTTGGAGACTCACCGTCGTCTCCGCGGGTCCGTCCGACGGTTCCTCGGTGACCGAGACGGTCTGAGTCGTGCTGTCGGTGGCACCGTCGTCGTCGGTGACGGTGAGCGTGACGTCGTAGTCGCCGGCCGCGTCGAAGCTAGTCGTTACCTGCTCGCCCGTGTCGAGTGCTGCGCCGTCGACAGCCCACTCGTAGCTCGCGATGCTGCCGTCGGCGTCACTCGACCCCGAGGCGTCGAGGGTGACGCTATCGTCGACTTCGGGCGAGGCCGGGTCGACCGTAAACGCCGCGGTCGGTGCCTGGTTCTCCGGTGGCGTCTCGTTGACTGAGACGGTCTGGGTCGTGCTGTCGGTGGCACCGTCGTCGTCGGTGACGGTGAGCGTGACGTCGTAGTCGCCGGCCGCGTCGAAGCTGGTCGACGGGGTGGCACCGGTGGCGTCAGTCGTGCCGTCACCGTCGAAGTCCCACTCGTAGCTCGCGATGCTGCCGTCTGAGTCACTCGACCCCGAGGCGTCGAAGGAGACCTGCTGGCCGGTCTCAGGCGAATCCGGACTGTAGGTGAACGATGCCGTCGGCGGCGCGTTCTGGGTCGGCTCTTCGACGGAGATGGTCGTCTGCGTCGACTGGACGACCCGAGAGTCGTCGTTGGGGTTGATGCCGGAGCCCTCGACGTCCACCACGTAATCGCCCGTGCTGGCGTCTTCGGGCACGTCTATCTCGTAGGTGACCTCGTATTCGCCCGACTGGAGCCAGACGACTTCGAGGACGTTCGCGCTCCCCGACTGTGGGTTGCCGGCACCGCCGTCGGTGTCAGTGAGCGTTCCTTGCCACCCTTCAGGGAGGAACACCTGCAGTCCCTGCCCGTTCAGGTCGGAGACGGCGAACGTCGTCGTCAACTGCACCGTGTCTCCGGGCGCAGCGGTCACCTCGCTCTGGGATTGCTCAAGTGTCGTTACCTCCTGTGCTGAGACCGTCCCGACCGGTCCGAAGACCGAGAGGACGACCAACAGCGCGACGACCGCAGCGGTCGTCTGTCTCATTCGCGTTCGGTATGGGTTCGTCATTTGGGTTTACTGCCGTCGTGTGTCGTTAGTGTTGGTCGGTGCGCGATGCGTGTCGTGGACTCGTCGGGACTCGGTGTCGGGAGTGCGCCGGTGAGGGGCAGAACCTCGGGCTGGATTGCGTCGGGGCGACCGGCGCGGTTCAGCGTCCGCCGGGGTACCCTCGTCGGACGCCGGACGCAGTTGACGACCGACACACCAATGGTGGCCGGGCCGTCATCGGTCGGCGAACCGGCGGCTCCGTCGTCAGGGTCGACCAGTCCGGTCGACCCCAGGCGATCACCCCCGGCACCGTGGCGCGTTCCCGTCATCGTCCGATTACGTTTCGAGATGGCTACGTCGAGCTCCCCTCCGTCTCGACGATCTCGAGGGCTCTGACCTCCGGATTCTCGACGTCACCCTGCTCGAAGGAAACCGTGACCGAGCCGTCGCCGTCGTCGGTCACCGGGAAGCTCTTCATCGTCCCCGTGGCGTGGCCGACGTCGGCAACCGGGTCGTACTGCGTCAGCACCTGCTGGCCCTCGACGGAGACGTTGAACTCGCGGTCGCCGGGGTCGCTCGCGCCGGTGAACGAGTTTCCGAGATAGAGTCGGACCTCGACGGTCTGATCGGCGTCGACATCGAACTCCCAGGTCATGTTCCCGTACCGCTCGCAGTCCCAGACCCCGTCGGGCGTCGAGTTCGGGACCGTGCTGTCGGGCGTGACCTCGTCGCCAGCGCAGTAGTTTCCGGCACTGCTGCTCGCCACGGAGGCGAGATACGGCGAAGACGTGTCTTCGACGCCGGTCCAGTCGGGACCGTCGTCGGTCGCGGCTATCGTCTCGCTCTCGCCCGCGTTCACGCGGTGGAGCGTCTGCAGTTCGACGTCCTCCTCGTACTTCAGGACGACCACGTTCGAGTCGAGCCCCGTGTCGGACCCGGGCTCGCCGTGGGCGGCCACGAAGTAGTTGTAGCCGCCGACGTCGGTGGTGTTCAACAGCGTGACGGGCACCTCGGCCTCGCCGCTCGAGTCGAGCGTGACCGTCTCGTAGTTCACCTGCTCTATCTTGTTGGCCTCGTAGGCCTCGATGTCGTAGCCGGGCGTGCCGTCGTACTCGGGGACGTTGGCGAGTTCGAGTTCGGCCTCGAAGTGCAGCAGCGTGACCGTCTCGCCGGGCTGACCGCTGACCGTCACGGTCTGGTCGGCCTCGCTGACGGTCGCGGCGCTGTGGTGGTCCCGGAGCGCGGAGTCGTCAAGGGAGACGTTCTGGACGCCGATACTCGGTGCCGGCGCGACGGACGAATCGAGTGTCGCCTGTGCGCCGCCAGCGCTGCCGTCGCCGAACAGCTGCGTCTCCTGGGCGCTCCCGTCAGCGTAGTCGACGCTCACGGTCGAGCGGGCTAGTTCGAGACCTGAAACCGGTCCTGCCTCCTGGGAGCTGAGGCTCGCGTTCTTGATGGAGGTCGGGTCGTTGTCCGCCGAGAACGAGACGGTCTCGCCGGGTTCGAAGTCGGTGAACTCGATGGTCAGCACGTCGTAGCCGTCGTCGCCGTCGACGCCGTTGTGCGGCTGGCTGAACACGTCGTCGTCGGCGGTGCTGACGACGCCGACGCCGTCACCGGACTCCGAGTCGATGCTGAGCCCCTTGGCCGCCTGGTCGCCGGCAGTCCCGTCGGGGTCGAACACCATGTCCGGCATCGCCGCCGAGGAGAGGTCGAACGCGACCGACGAAATCTGCTGGTCGCCGGTGTTCGTGACCTCGAAGGAGCCGCCGCCGTAGGTGCTCGCTTCGGTTCCGCTGTCCGGCGTGATGCTCACGGACGCGGCACCTGCCGTCGCGGATTCGCCGACCGTCACGGTCTGGGTGACGCTGTCGGTCGCGCCGTCGTCGTCGGTGACGGTGAGCGTGACGTCGTAGTCACCGGCGGCGTCGAAGGTGTGGGTGGCCGTCTCGCCCGTGTCGGTCTCGCCGTCGCCGAACTCCCACTCGTAGCTGGCGAGCGAGCCGTCGGCGTCGGACGACGCAGACGCGTCGAAGCTCACCGTCTCGCCGACCGTGGGCGAACTCGGCGAAACGTCGAACGAAGCGGTCGGCGATTCGTTGCCGTCGCCGACCGTCTCGCCGGTCTGCCAGAGGCTGATGAGCTCCTGGGCCTTCTGGAAGTCGATGGTCTCGCCGTCGGTTCCGGGCACCTCTTCCCCGGTCTGCCACCAGTTGATGGCCTGCTGGACCTCGCCGAACTCGATGACCGAGTCGTCGCCGTCACCGTAGCTCGCGACGGCCTCCTCGACGGTCTGGGCGCCGGAGGTGTCTTCCACCGCGACTATCTCGATGGCAGAGATCTTCGGGTTCTCCTCCTCGTGCAGGAACTCGATGTCGATGGTGCCGTCCGAGGGCGTCACCTCGGAGGACTCCATGACGCCGACGTCGTGGCCGTACTGCTGGTAGAGGTTGTAGTCGTCGAGTTCCGTCGTCCCTTCGACGACGACGTCGAAGGTCCGCGGGCCCTGGCTGTCGACGTTCGAGGAGTCGAGGAATATCTCTGCGAAGTAGAGACGGACCTCGTAGGTCGCGCCCTGCTCGGCGTCGAAGGACCACAGCATCTCCGTGTCGTCCGCGGACGAACCAGTAGTGTTGACGTCGTAGCGCTCCGTCTGGAACACCGACATCGGCGTGCTGGACGGCACCGAACCGTCGAGGGAGATGGTGTCGCCCGTGCTGTACGTGTTGAGGCCGTTGTCGCCGTCGGCGTTGACGTACTGCGAGGGGCTACTGTCAGTGTCGGCGCTCCACGCGGGACCGCCGTCGGTCGCCGCGACCTCCTGGCCGCCGGCGTTGACGCGGTAGACCACGTCACCGGCCGCGGTATCCGTGTCCTGCACGGTCACGTTGACCGCATCAGTGTCGGTCGCGCTGCCGTCGGAGACTTCGACCTCGAAGGTGAGCGTCTCGTCGGCGTCGACCTCGGGCGCGGTGAACGTCGGCGTGGCCGTGTCGGCTCCCGAGAGGGTGACCGACGTGCCGGCCGTCTGCGTCCACGAGTAGGTCAGCCCCTCGCCGGCCGACCCGGTGGCGTCGAGGGTGACCCCGTCGCCCTCCGAGACCGTCTGGTCGGCGCCCGCGTCGGCGTCGAGCGTCGGGCCGTCGTCTGCCAGCGGTTCGACGTAGAGGTACTGCCACGTCGCGTCGAACGTCGAGGACGCTCCGTTGGACGTCGCGATGACGCCCACGGCGGTGCCGTTGCCGTCGGTGGTGTCGAACCAGCTCGTCGGGACCGTTGTCTCGTCGACGAACTGCTCGTCGCCGCCGTCCACGGAGTAGTACGCCTCGACGGTCCCGTTGCTCGGGTACACCGTCATGTTGAGCGTGGTCTCGTTGCCGGCGGTCGGTGCCGGCGGGTTCGCCACGTCGGTGAAGCTCCCGCCGTCCTCCGTCGCCAGTTGGACGCCGGAGCCGTCGCCGTCGCTGAACCCGGTGGCAGTCAACTTCACGTAGTTGTCCTGATCGCCGGTACCGACGAAGACGCCCTGCGACTGGAACGGCTCGGCGTCGTTCGGGAGGCCGTTCACCGTCGAGACGACGGTGAACGGTTCGTCCGCGTTCACGCCGACCTGGTACCCGTGCTGCTGGGTGTTCGTGTTCTGGTGAGCGTCACCCTGCCCGACGTTCTCGACCGTCAGCACGTTGGCCGCGCCGCCCGCAGTCACCTCGTCGGGGTCGTAGAGGTCTTGGTAGTCCTGTCCGTTCATCATCACGCCCGTAAACCCGAGGTCCAGAATGGTCCCCGAGTAGGAGTTGGGCGCGAAGTCGTAGGTCGCCGGCAGGGCGGTGTCGAGACCGTTGTCCGGGTCGACCGCGAACAGGTCCTCGGTGTCGTCGATGCCGTCGTTGTCGTCGTCGGGATCGTTGAGATTCGAGGTCCCGTCGTCGTCGAAGTCTGGCGGCGTCGAGGCGGCCGAGCACGGGTCGCTCCCGGCGTCTATCTCGTCGGCGTTGTCGTAGCCGTCACCGTCCTCGTCGAGCGTCGGGTCGTCGGCACCGGTACACTGGTCGCCGCCGCCGTCGCCGAAGTCGTTCGGTTCGAAGACGGTGACGTCGCCGTTACCGTGGTTTGCCGTCCAGATGGTCCCCGGGAACGGGCCGTCGTCGCCCTGGGCTTCGATGCCCAACGCGCCGCTTTGGCTCAGCGGCGAGGTGACGTCGGTGACGCCGTCGCCGGCCGCGTTGAGCTCGACCCGCTTTATCGTGTTGCTGTTCTCGACGACGAGCAGGTCACCCTGCATCGCACCGCCGAAGTTCGAGGTGGTGTACTCGGTGATGCCGCCGGTCCACCCGAACGTCGGGCCGATGGAATTGTCCTCGGTGGGGTCCTGGTAGTCGCACTCGACGGGATTCGCCATGTCGAACGGGACGGGAGAGTTCGACTCGTTGAAGTCGAAGTACTGGTTCCCGTCCGCGTCGTAGAGCCCGGCGTCGTCCGGGTTCGCGCGGATGGGCGTGGCGTGGCCACCGTAGCTTCCCTCGGTTGCGAGGTGGAGCTGGTCGCCGGTTCCGTAGCTCCCGTCCTCGTTCGGTGCGTTGGTACAGACGCCGCTCGAACCCTCGTCGACCGGCTGGCCGCCCCAGCCGCCGTTCGGGCCGTTGTCGATGACGTAGAGCTGGTCGTCCTCGGACAGAACGAGGTCGTAGGGGTTGCGGTACCCCGGCGAGTAGACCTGGACCGGACCGTCCGGAATCCACTTGGCCTGGTTGAGGCCGTCGTTGCCGCCGAAGGGCAGGTCGCCGCCCTGTACGGTCGGGATGGAGTAGTAGTAGTCCAGATCCGGGTACTCACTGACGTGACTCTGGAGGCTTGTCGGCTCGTGGTCCACCTCGATCTGCGCGAGGTCTATCTCCAGGACCGCAGCCGAGAGCGCGTATTCCGGCGTGTGACCGAAGTTGTCGCCGGGGGCACCCTTGTTGGTGTGGCCGCCCTGGGCGACGTAGAGCGTGTCCTGGTCGTCGGAGAGGTCCAGGCCGTTCGTGGCGTGGTTCTCCTCCGAGCGCGGCAGTCCGAGGACCATCACGTCGTGGTCGACGCCGGCGAGGCTGCCGTCGTCGTTCCAGTCGAAGGTCAGCCGCGAGATCGCACCCGAGTTGGTGTCGGTGGAGTCGTCGTCCTGTCCGACGCTTATCTCGGGGTCGCTGGATGAGACGTAGACAACGGGCTGGTCGGCGGTGCCGCCGACGGTCAGGCCCGTGATCTGCCGGTTGTCCTGTCCGGCTTCGAGGTTCCCGAGGTCGTCGTGATTCGGGATGTCACTGATGGCGTCGATCTGCTCTTGGTTGACGACCTGGTAGCCATCTTCGCCGGTGCGCTCGACTTCGAGCGCGTAGACGGTTCCGCCCTGGGTGGAGACGTAGACGCGGCCGTCGGGTCCGAAGTCGATGGCCGTCGGGTTACCGGCGCTGAATCCCTGCAGCGACGACTTGCTGAAGCCGACCGGGATGGTGCTGGCACCCTCACCCGTCAGGTCGACAGTCAGCGGGGAGTTGCTCCCGCCGTGGCTGACCTCCAGGGACGCGCTCTTGGCCTGTGCGTCGGAGGGGCTGAACGTCACCGGGACGTCGGCGGACTCGCCGGGCGCGAGCGTCGTCTGCGACGCCGTGCCGACCGAGAATTCGTCCGCGTCGGTGCCGGTGACCGAGACGCCCGAGATGTCGATGTCCGGGTCGCCGCTCTCGCCGAGGTTGGTGAGCGTCACCGTCTCGTTCGCGCTGTTCCCGGTGACGACCGTCCCGAAGTCGACGCTCGACGGCGAAGCGCCGAGCGTGTCCGGTTGCGGTTCGACTTCGACTATCTCGATGGCGTTGATCTGCGGGTTCTCCGTCACGTGTGCGAAGTCAACGTCGATCGTCCCGTCACTCGTGACGCTGAACGACTCCATCGCACCGGTGTCGTCACCGTACTCCTCGACGATGTCGAAGTTCTCGATCGTCTGGTCCTCGACGCTGACGTCGAAGACGCGGTCACCCGGGGAGGAGGTCCCCGAGTACCCGTCATAGAAGTACAGTCGAACCTCGACTTCTTGCCCGGCAGGGACATCGAACTCGTATTGCATCTCCTCACCGGACGAGGGGTCCCAGCGCTCGTCGTCCCAGATCCCGCCCGGCGTGCTATCCGGAACGGAGGAGTCGATCTGGGAGGGCTGGCCGTGGCTCGCGGTGTCGTCACCGCCGGCGACCAGATACGCCGTGTCGCTCACCCAATCCGGTCCATTGTCGACTGCGGTGACTTCACCTCCTGCTGCGTTGACTCGATACAATACGCTCTCTTCTTCTTGAGACTGTGCCAGTGCACTCCCAGACACGCCCGCGCCGAGGACCGACCCCAGCATCAGGGCTGTCAGGAAGAGTGCGATGAAGCGTTGCTTTGCGTGTGCCGTTCTCGGCATGGGGCACTATCGAAGAGATGTCACCATTGTAACTGACCCGCTACATCGGAGCCGTATTTCGACAGGCAGGGCCCGAGGTCGGCTAGTGAAACCAAGATGTGCGGCGTTCGGCCGGGGACAGACGCCGGCCGGTTCACGCGAAAAAACGCTGGACTGGACGGACGTTCCGGTTCCGATATCATAACACAGGGACTGGTTACCTGTGGATACAGTCACGAATGCCGATGGTAGTTTGTTCGCGCCGTGGGCCATGACAATATTTAACACAATCCGACGCATACGTCGCACGATGACTGAACGCCCCTCGTACGTTTGCCGGAACTGTAATCGACCGGTCACTGCCACGTCGTACCGGGCGACCTGCCCCGACTGTGGTGGAAACCTCGGTCACTCGACGGCGACGTGAATCGGCGGTCAACTTTTCGGGCCGCGTCGTCGATGGCCGCGGCCACTGGGGCGACAACGAGAGACCTTCCGTGAGTGATCGACCCGACCAATCTGACCACACACACGGCAGCGACGACCCGAGAGACATTCGGTCGATAGCGGTGACGACCGACGATGTCGTCGCTGCCCTCGAAGCCAACCGACGGAGCGCCCGGCGAACCGTCCTCCGAGTGACACCACCGTTCGCCGGGCGAATGCGCGCACGGATTCACCGCGAGGGGGGTGAAGGAGCCTACGACGGTCCTGCCGCGCCGATACACGTCGACCCCGAGAGCCTGGTCGACTCGAGCGCACCGGAGTACCCCGAACCCGACGACTCGGAAGACGAGCTGCGGCGGGCGGGCACGTTCACCGCGGAACGGCACCGAGAACGTCACGTCGCCGCCGTCGAGGAGTGGCGAACCGAAGTCCGCGCCCACCTCGTCGCAGAGACGAGAATCGAGACGCCTGATGGGCCTCATCGGGTCGGCGTCAAAACACTTGGATGAGTGCCGAGGAGGTGCAGTTCCCCCGACTTGTGACAGAGAGAGCGTGAATCGGCGTTCACCCCCGACAGACTCTCTATCAGCGGAGGTGTGGGGGAATCATCATCATCGCCGACAGTCGAGGCGCCATGCCGCGTCCCCAGTGAGAGCGGGGCCACCCGGCAGTGGTACTCCCAACGGCCGCAGTTCCACTCACCCTCGTCGTCGATTTCAGGCGGGCGAAACGGTTGTGCCCACCGGACGAAACACGTAATAACCTTTCGATTGGGATTACTCCCAGACATAAACGGTGAATTTGGGGTTTTGTGGTGCCCTATACCCGACATTCCGGTTTTCGGAGTAGACAAAGATTTAAGTATTTGCTCCACTTACTATGAGTGAGGACGACGGCCACCGGATTCTGTATCTCTCTCCCCGGTGAGGTCCCCGTCCGTCCGAGACGCCGAAGCCGTCTGACCCATCATGAGCGACACCACCATCCGTACGCACCAAAGTACCGAATCCGAAACTGAACGAAAAGACCGGCAGAGAGTGGATGCGAAAACCGTCTGCCCTGAATGTGGCGGCCGACTCGTCAGTGACACCGAGCACGGTGAGACCGTCTGCAGCGAGTGCGGTCTCGTCGTCGAAGAGGCAGAGGTCGACCGTGGGCCCGAGTGGCGCGCGTTCACCAGCGCAGAGCGAGACAGCAAGTCCCGCGTGGGCGCGCCGACGACGAAGATGATGCACGACAAGGGGCTGTCGACCAACATCGGCTGGCAGAACAAGGACGCCTATGGAAAGACCCTGAGCGCTCGCCAGCGACAGCAGATGCAGCGGTTGCGGACGTGGAACGAGCGGTTCCGCACCCGCGACTCGAAAGAGCGCAACCTAAAGCAGGCGCTGGGCGAGATCGACCGCATGGCC
>JBNJGG010000107.1:0-9751 GCA_051747545.1 Halobacteriota archaeon
TCGAGAGCGACTCCGCGAGGTCGAGGGCCGCGGTCGGTATCAGTAATCAGACACGACGGGTCTCGGTTGCGGCTGTCGTCACCGAACGTGTGGGTCTCGGCGGAATCGCTCGCTCTCACCGGTTCTCGACCTAACGGTATGAGCCAAAATTCTTTATTCTATGACGGTGTATCATTTCACATGGTAGACAAACCGCAGTCTGGCGAAATCTTCGGTATCCCGTACAACTTCGAGCGCCCCAGCGTCGGTCGGATGCTCTCGTCGTACTGGCAACCCGGGAAGGGGATGCTCGTGAAGAAGCCATTCGGCATCGGCTACACGCTCAACCTCGCCAGTTGGCGCTCGTGGGTGTTGCTCGGCATCGCGGGCGTCCTCCTGTGGAACGAGCGACAGAGTCGGTCGGAGAAGGAAGCCGAAGGGGCCGACGAGGGTCCCGTCGAAGTCATCGTCGACTGATTTCACCGCGGTATCGACGGCTCTTTGGCCGGACTTTCCCCACGGTAGGTATGCTGAGATTCGTCACCACGAACAGGGGGAAGGTCCGGGAAGCCCGCGGATACCTCGGGGGCGACGGCGTCGAGCAACTCGACTTCGACTACACCGAAATCCAGGCCGACAGCCTGGGGCCTATCGCCGCCTACGGCGCTCGTGAGGCGTTCCGTCACGCACGCGAACCCGTGCTGGTCGACGACTCGGGGATATTCATCGACGCGCTCGACGGATTCCCCGGGCCGTACTCGGCGTACGTCGAGGACACCCTCGGCGTCGACCGCGTGTGGGAACTCGCCCGCGCCGAGGAGAACCGCCGGGCCTCGTTCCGGGGGATCATCGCCTACTGCGACGGCGAGGGGTTCGACGCCAGCCCCGACCCAATCGACAGAGACGACCGAGTCGCCGCGGCGGCGGCGGGCGATTCGAGCGACGAAGAGGCACAGTCGCTCCCGGTGAAGTTGTTCGAGGGCGTCGTCAGGGGCCGAATCGTCGCCCCGCGCGGTGACGGTGGCTTCGGCTACGACCCCATCTTCGAACACGACGGGAAGACGCTCGCGGAGATGACCACCGAGGAGAAGAACGCGATTTCTCACCGCGGGCGGGCGCTGGCGAAGTTCGCAGAGTGGTACGAAGCGCCGTAGCCCGCGATTCGGGTCGTTGACCTGATCCGCTGTGACCCCTTTTCAGGCCCGCGGGTCACGGTCTGGACCGGGGTAGTCCCCTTCGTCGACGACGCCGTAGAGGCTCTCGGCATCGAAGAGACGGGCGAACGCCGACGGGTGTCTGATACTCACCGGGAACTGGTCGCGGAGGGCCATCCCGGTCTCGACGCTCCCGAGACGCTCGTCGAACGTGACGACGTGCATCGCCCCGCCGTAGAACGCAGCGGCCAGCGCCGGGTGGTCGCCGGGAGGGTGGTCGACGGGCCTCCGCAGGGTGTCGATCTGTTGCCGCCAGTCAGCCGCCAGTGACGCGTCGGCAAGCGTTTCGACGATGGCTGCCGCGTCGTCGACGAGCGCGTCGCTGGCCAGCAGTGTCATCCACGAGTGCTCTCGCACGTGGTCGACGACTCGGCGCGCGTCGCCACCGACGAGGAGGTCCGCCGCGAGGACGTCGGCGTCGACGACGATTCGGGCGGGGCTGGCGTCTTCTCTGGCGAAACTCGCGTTGGTTTCCTCATCCACGTCGCCTGTGGATTCGCCCGTCTCGTCGGCGACACACTCGCGTACCTCGGCTTCGGACACGTCGTACTCTGCGGCGCGCTCGAACAGCCCTGCCCACGTCATAGTCGACGTTCGAGGTGGCACCACAAGACAGTTATCAACCGATTTCGCTCACACTGTATGCGCCGCCGACAGGTCCTCACGGCGGGCGTCGGTCTGCTCGCGGCCGGAAGCCCCCTCCTCGAGGGGTGTACCACCCCGGGCCTCCCCTCCACCGATTCCGACGCCGCCGACGCAACCATCGAGCTAGAACAGCGCCTTGAAGTGCAGGTCGCCGTCGACGATCCCATCGAAATTCGGATGCGCGTCACCGACTACGACGACGGAACGGTCGTCGCCGACGAGACCACTCACGTCGAGCGGTGGGCGACCCTTCACTTCCCCGCCAACGCCCCCGACGACGTACATCGGGTCGAACTGTTTCTCGACGGCGTCGTCAGATTCGATCGCCCGATAGCGGCCTTCGAGTCCTACACGCTGACCGTCCACGACAACCAGTCGGTCGAGGTGACCGAACACGCCGAGATTTGAGAGTGGGTCCCGACACGAACGAGAGTGGGTTCCGAGACGAACATCATTCGCTCACAGGAAGGGAACGGCCGCCGTCGCCGTGAGGCAACTGATGACGAACCAGCCGACGAAGTTCCACCACGGGACGCCGCGGTAGTGGGGCCCCGGGAGGTCGTCGGTGTACGTCCAGTACCCGTCTTCGACGCCACGATGGTCGGTGAAGACGTCGTAGGCAGTCGAGAAGAGGCCGGCGAGGACGACGGCCGGCCAGCCGTCGGCCACGAGGAGCGCGACCCTGAACGCGACGTAAATCGTCACTGTCCACCCGAACAGGACGTACAGCGGGACGCCGACGACTTTCGGGCCGATGTGGTGTTCCAGCCAGCCGAGGTTGACGACGACTGCTTCGGCGAGAAACGCCACGATTGCACCGGCAGCGAAGAACGCGATTGCCGCTTCGAGCGGCCACGCGAACGCGGCGTGAACGAACGAAAAGACGCCGAGGGCGAAGGCGATGACCGCGAAGAGCCGACCGCTGGACATACAGGACGTTCCAGCGTAGACCTCAAAAGCGTGCCGTGTACGTCTACGAACGAACGTCGGGAGCTTCGACACCGTTGGGCGGCCGTCGTTCCGGGTGACAGCCGCGCGACCACAACGTACTTGTCGGGGACGCGATACGTAGAGTCACATGCCGTCCTCCCGTCGACAGCTGCTCTGAGCAGTTTCGGTTGGATTGGCCGCCGTCAACGTCGATCTTATCTCCGCGGTGGTCTATCCGTTCTCCGAGGCGCGTCCCCTCCCGGCCACCGAGTCGTTTGCGCACCGAGATGGCGACGAATACCGCGTCGCCGCGAGTCTCACGATCGACGGCGACCCGTTTCTCGTCGTCGAGGGCGTCGTGACGACCGCCGGCGAGCGATACGTGCGGCAACGACAGGACGGCGTCGTGACCGAACGGTACCAGAGCCACAGCGACGAGGATGTCGTCTTCGACAGAACCATCGTCGACGGCGACTACGCAGAACGTCGCCTTCGACAGTTGAAGTCAGACCCAGACAGGGAAATCGTCCGCGAGCGGTGGGACGGCGAGACGCTGACCGTTGTTGCCGTCACGGAGGGTTTGCACACGGACCTCGCCGACGACCTCGCCGGGTCGGTGTCGGTCGTCACGACCCAGTTACGGCTGGCCCAGTACGACCCGGTCGAGGCGTCCGACTCGGCGGTTCGACGCCTCCGACCGCGCAGTGGGTGGTACGCGGGGAGCGAGTCGTATCGGCTCACCGACGCCGATGGCGAGGTTCGGGCCAACGCAGAGACGGACGCACTTCACTCCGCAGCAGTCAGGTGGGACCTCACCCGCGGGACGGAGACGTACCTCCACTACCTGCTGAACAGCGGGACCACCGTCACGCAGTCGGTTTCCTACCAGTACGACCCCCGGCCCGTCGCCATCGAGGCTCCCGACTGGACGGCCACCTGACCCCGGTCTCCGGGTCAGTCGGCGAGCGCGTCGATTTTGGATTCGACCGCCTCGACCAGCGTCTCGACGCGCTCTCGGGTCGTCTCGTCGGCCGGTCGGTGCGGACGGCGAACGGTTCCGGCGGGTGCACCACGAGCGCGCATGGCCGCCTTCAGCCCAGGGACGCCGTGTTCTTTCGTGACCGCACGGTTCAACTCGACGAGGTCGCGATTCAGCGCGCGTGCGGCGTCGTCGTCGCCGGCGCGGTGGAGACGGTACACCTCGCTGGCGACTTCGGGTGCGACGTTCGCGACTGCGTTGATGCCGCCCTCGGCACCTGCATCCAGTGCAGTCGCCAGCATACTGCCGTTGCCCATGAAGAGGTCGAAGTCGGCATCCCGGGTCAGTTCCCGCGTCTGCATGAACGGTTCGAGCGCGCCGCTGGAGTCTTTCATGCCCCCGACGTTTGGATGCGCTGCCAGGCGTCCGGCGACGGCGGGCGAGAGCGTCACGCCAGTGTAGCCCGGCACGCTGTAGAGGTAAATTGGAATCTCGGCGACGTCCGCGAGGTCGCGGTAGTAGGCTTCGAGCGCCTCCTGTTCGTGCGAGAAGTAAAACGGCGTCACGACGAGTGCGGCGTCCGCACCGGCCTCGGCCGCACGCTGGGTCGCCTCTCGCGTCTCGACGAATCCCGGGTGGCCCGTCCCGGCGAGGACCGGCGCGTCGGTCGCGTCGACGACGACTTCGACGACGCGGGCGCGCTCTGCTGCGGTCATGAGTTCCGACTCGCTGTTCGACCCGACTGGTACGATGAAGTCGACGCCACGGTCGGTGACCCACTCGACGAGGTCTTCCAGTGCGCGTTCGTCCAGGGCTCCGTCGTCGTCAAAGGGTGTGGCGAGGGGGATGCCAACTCCGTCCATAGCGCCGTAGACGGCCCTCTACCGCATGTATATTGCCTTTCGTCGCGCGTCCGTCTGACGCGGATTTAAGTCACCTCCCTGCCGTAGACCCCTTTGGGCGCGCACTGACGGCCTCAGTTTCCCATCCTCCCACCCCGCGCGCCCGGCACACCGACACCCCAAGCGACACTCCGGGACGAGGCGTCGTGCCCCCACGGCGTTGACCCCCGTTTTGGAGTGTCGTCGACACTACACGCCGAGTGGCTTCGCCCGAAGTTACACTCCGAGTAGCCTCACTCGAATCGACTCCAGCGCGTCGCGTTCGGCGACGAGCGCCAACTGGTCGCCTTCCTCGACGGTCGTCCCCGGGAGAGGTATCGTCATCGGCGCTCGTTCTCGCCCGTGTGCGTACACGAGCGCGTCGCTCCCGAGGTCGATTTCGGTCACACGTTTGCCGATTATTGGCGACCCCTCGGGAATCACCACCGTCGTCAATTGCAGTTGTTCGGTGAGGTCTCCGAGGGCGTTGAAGTTGCCACCGAGCAGGGCCGTCTTCGCCCCCGCCGCACCGAGGCG
Organism: Halobacteriota archaeon; assembly: GCA_051747545.1. Lineage (GTDB taxonomy): Archaea > Halobacteriota > Halobacteria > Halobacteriales > Haloferacaceae > JBNJGG01. The sequence continues at coordinate 5,166 of JBNJGG010000107.1, forward strand.
TTCCGGGTAGATCACCTCGTCGACATCGTCTGCGTACTGCTGGTAGATCTCCTGCCGGTAGTCCTCACTGATGCGCATCACGGTTCGGCACCCGAACTGCTTGCCGATCATGCACGCGGCGAAGTTCGTGTTCGGGTCGCCCGTGAGTCCCCCGATGGCGTCTGCGCTGCCGAGGTCTGCCTTCCGAAGCACGGCCTCGTTACCGCCGTCACCATCGACGACGTCGAAGCCCGCCTCTCGGCTCCGTTCGACCTTCTCGGGGTCGTTCTCGACGATGACGGCTTCGTGTCCCTCCTCGCGGAGGACGCGCGCCGTCCGGGCCCCGACCCGACCGTACCCGACGATAACGAATTGCATACACGCGTTACGCCCGCGGAGGTGAAAAAGTCGGCCCTCGAGTCAGTTCGTCTTCGAGACGTATCGACCGACGTTTGTCGCCTGGGCGTCTACTCGGTTCGCTCGTCGAGACGTGCGGTCAGAGAGGTGATTGTCAGCGCTATCGACGCGTTGGGGGCGACGCTCACGTTCCGTCACGCGAGCCCGACACCGATGGCCGCCTGCACGACGGAAAGGCGACGTATCCGGCTAGTGCGGTCATCCCGACCCGTCTCATTGTCGTCCCCGGGCAGGGCTCGGGGTTAAACGGTGTCCCGGAGGAGCCGAGCGAAATGTCTGTGTGGGGTGTACACAATACTACCGACACAGTTTTTCTCTTCACTCGCTTATACGGGTCCGATGATGGCAACTACGCACGCCCTGGTCGGCGTCGCGCTCGCTCTCGGCGCGTCGCTGTTCCTCCCGGGCGTCGGTCCGCTCGCCGTCGCCGCCGCTGCACTCGGCGGCCTGTTTCCGGACTTCGACCTCTACGCCGGGCACCGACGGACGCTACACTTCCCCGTCTACTTCACTGTGGCGACCCTCCCAGCGCTGGCTCTCGCGGCCGCCAGCCCGGGACCGTTTACCACGGCGATCGCGCTGTTTCTGGCGGCCGCCGCCGTCCACTCGGTCATGGACATCGCCGGTGGTGGACTCGAACTGCGGCCGTGGCTCGGGACCTCCCAGCGGGCCGTCTACGACCACTACAACCAGCGCTGGATCCCACCCAAACGGTGGGTTCGCTACGACGGGTCGCCGGAGGACCTGCTGTTAGCCGTCGTGGTCGCTGTGCCGTCCGTGTACACCTTCGAGGGCCTCGTTCAACTCGCGATCGTCGGGGCACTCGTCGTCTCGGCGGCCTACGTGCTGCTTCGAAAACCGATGGTCACCGTCGCGGAGGCCATCGTCGACGCGCTCCCGGCCCACGTCGTCGGCTGGCTTCCAGAGCGATTCGTCAGAGACTTCCAGTGAACCCCGCGCTGTGTCGACGGGTCACCCCCGTCGCTGCCCTCATCCGCCGCGTCAGCTGTTCACGCGCTCTGGGTCGACCCAGATAACGAAGGAATCCGCACGCCTGAGGACGCCGTTTATCGACTCGTCGTCGACGACGCGATACCGCCGACTCACGACCGATTGCGGTAGCCTCACGCTCCCGCGATTGCGGTAGCCTCACGCCACCTGGTTCGAATCCGAACCGGTAAGTGCGCCGGCGGGCTACGTGGAGTACTATGGCAACACACGCTCGCGGAACCGAAGGCGAACGGGACGAGGGGGCCTGCAGCGTCGTCGACTCCCTCGAGCAAATCGGGTCACAGTGGCGACTGGTCGTGCTGTACGACCTCCAGGCGGGTGAGAAGCGCTTCAACGAACTCAAGCGCTCGACCGGCGCGAGTTCGCGGACGCTCTCGCGCGTCCTCGACGACCTCCAGACGATGGACTTCGTCCACCGACGGATGGAGGCGGACGCTCCGGTCGCGACCTACTACTCACTGACCGACAAGGGCGAGTCCCTGTGTCCGGTGTTCGATGCCATCGAAACGTGGGCAGACGAGTGGATTTCTTGGTCCGAAGACTCGGGTGACGCCGTCGACTTCTCTCCGGAAGCGTGACTCCTCTGTCGCACTCTTTCGAGCAAGCCGCTCCCCGTGAGCGAGTCGTCGCGCGTTCAGACGCCACGTCGTCCACGCAGTCATCACGTGGTGACGCCCACGTCACCCGGTGACACCGGTGTCAGAAAAAGCGTAATTCCCTGCGGTACATACTGGTGAACGAATGACCCCCACGACGCCCGGTCTCCACCACGTCACCGCCATCGCCGGCGACCCGCAGGCGAACGCCGACTTCTACGTCGGCACGCTCGGCCTGCGCTTCGTCAAGCGGACGGTCAACCACGACGACACCGGCACGTATCACTTCTACTTCGGGGACGCCGCAGGCACGCCCGGTACCAACGTCACGTTCTTCCCGTGGACCGACACCGGCCCCCGGGGACGCGTCGGCGCGGGACAGACCCGCGACACCGCCTACCTGATTCGCCCGGGGTCGGTCGACTACTGGATCGACCGCCTCGAATCCAGCGGCGTCGACGTCGAGCGGGTTCGACGCTTCGACGAGGCGGTGCTTCGCTTCGACGACCCCGACGGCATCGGACTCGAACTGGTCGCGACCGACGCGGCGAGCGACTTCCAGCCGTGGGAGGGTGGCCCGGTCCCGGTGGAACACCAGCTCCGGGGTTTCTACGGCGTCACGCTCGGCGTCGCGGACCTCGAACCGACCGCGTCGTTGCTCGTCGACGTGCTGGGCTACGAGCTCGAAGCGTCCGACGATGGCCGACACCGATACCGCAGTGATTCGGGTGGCCCCGCCTCGGTCGTCGACCTGATCGAAATCGACGAACCGGGCCGGATGGGCGTCGGCACCGTCCACCACGTGGCGTTCAAAGCCTCCGACGTGGACGAACAGGAGCGCTGGCGAAACGCGTTCGCCGAGCACGGGTTGGCCCCGAGCGAGGTCATCGACCGGAAGTACTTCAACGCGATTTACGTCCGCGAACCCGGCGGCGTGCTCTTCGAGTTTTCCACGATGGGCCCCGGCTTCGACGCCGACGAGGACCTCGACGAACTGGGCACTCGACTCACGCTCCCGGAGTGGCTCGAACCCCGCCGCGAGGAAATCGAGGCGAAACTCCCGGCGTTCGACGGCCCAAGCGTCGAGACGGTCGACGACTGACGTTCGAGTGCGTCGAACCCTCCCCGTGAGGTTAAGAGTGTGGCGTGGTTCCAACCTGCATGGACGCTGACGACGAGCGCGGAGGCGGTTCACCCTTCCGATTCGACTACCACGCACCCGTTATCACCTACGGCACGGGGGCCGTCGACGGCCTCGCGGCGGAACTCGACGAGCACGGACTCGAGCGCGCACTCGTGGTGTGCGGGTCCACCGTCGGAACCACGCCCGAAGTCATCGACCCGGTGACAGAAGGTCTCGGCGACCGCCTCGGCGGGGTGTTCGCGGAGACGACGCCAGAGAAACGCCTCGACACCGTCTACGACGGCATCGAGGAGATGCGGCGGGTCGACGCCGACGTGCTCGTGAGTCTCGGCGGCGGGAGCAGTCTCGACGCCGCGAAGTTCATGAGCGTGCTGGCCGCCTCGGATCGCTCGCCGGAAGCGGTCGGTCGGGGCCTCGTCGAATCCGGGTCCGTCACCGTCCCCGAGGGTTCGTTGACGCCGATCGTCGCGATTCCGACGACGCTCGCGGGCGCGGAACTATCGATGGGTGGAAGCGTCACCGCCTCCCCCGCGTCTGGACTCGTAGACGAACCGGCGGTCGGCGGCGCGGCCGACCCCCGACTCATGGCGACCGCCGTCTTCTACGACCCGGCCATCTTCGCGACGACGCCGGAGGCGATTCTCACCGCCTCCGCGATGAACGGCTTCGACAAAGGTATCGAGACGCTCTACTCGCGGCACTCGACGGCGATTACCGATGCAACGGCCATGCGGGGACTCGGTCTGTACCAGGACGGGCTGACGGCTCTCGCCGACGACTCGACCGACTTCGAGGCGATACAACGCGTCGTCGAAGGCTCGATACTCGTCCAGTACGGCATCGCCCGCCCGGGCGTGCTGACGCTCTCGATTATCCACGCGTTCGGTCACGGCCTGACGAGAAACTACGAGGTCCAGCAGGGGGCCGCCCACGCGATCGTCGCCCCGCACGTCCTTCGCTACGTCTTCGAGGAAGCCGACGCACGGCGTGACCTCCTCGCGGAGTCGCTCGGCGTCGACGCCGCGCCCGACCCCGCCGATGCGGTCGTCGCCGCCGTCGAGGCGCTCGTCGAGGCGCTCGAACTCCCGCGACGACTCCGCGACGTCGACGGTCCAGACCGAGCCGAGTTCGCCGACGTGGCCGAAGCAATCGTCGACGATTGGTTCGTCGACAACGGACCGTCAGAGCTGGACCCGACGGTCGAAGACGTAACGGCGGTCCTTCGTGCTGCCTGGTGACACCGGGTCTCTTCCTCTGCGCTGACTGCAGACGCCGGGGTCTCGTCCACGGGCGGCGTCCACACCACTTCCCACACTGGGTTCCCCGTCGACGCCGACGCGGTATTTCACAGCAGAGAAATACTTAACCAACGCTGGACTGACCGAGTAGCAGAGTATCGTGTCGAGAGACGACCGGGTTGTAGACGAACACCAATCTGA
>JBNJGG010000108.1:0-9726 GCA_051747545.1 Halobacteriota archaeon
CCGCATGGCCAGCGCGCTCGGCCTCCCCGAGAACGTCCGCGAGACCGCCTCGGTCATCTACCGACGCGCGCTCAACGAGGACCTCCTCCCCGGACGCTCTATCGAGGGCGTCGCAACCTCGAGTGTGTACGCCGCTGCCCGAATGGCGGGCGTCCCGCGGTCGCTCGACGAAATTGCCGACGTCTCCCGCGTCGACAAGAGCGAAATCGCCCGCACGTATCGGTACGTAGTGCGCGAACTGTCGCTCGAAGTACAGCCCGCAGACCCCGAGCAGTACGTCCCGCGATTTGCCTCCGCGCTGAACCTCTCCGAGGAGTCGGAGATGCGCGCGCGGCAACTGCTCAAGAACGCCAAGGAGAAGGGCGTTCACAGCGGGAAGAGCCCCGTCGGCCTCGCCGCGGCCGCCGTCTACGCCGCCGCCCTGCTGACCAACGAGAAGACCACGCAGGCGGCGGTCAGCGAAGTGGCCGACATCAGCGAAGTCACCATCCGAAACCGCTACCACGAACTGCTCGAAGCCGAGGAGAGCCTCGGCATCGCCTGAGTCAGTCGAATCCGACTGTCCGGCCGAGTCGTGCCGCCCCGTCGAGTCACGTTCTCAGGTCGGGTTCGATTCTCCGTAGGACCTCGTGCGGTAACCGACGGACCCAAACACCTACTAGTCGCCACTCCGACCGGGCAGTCGTGCAGACCGAACACGTCATCCGAGTCGACGACGCCGCCGACATGGACTCGCTCGAGGACGACTCGGTCGAGCTGGTGGTCACGTCCCCGCCGTACCCGATGATAGAGATGTGGGACGGGCTCTTTTCGGGGCGGGACCCGGCCGTCGGTGACGCGCTCGATGCGGGTGACGGTCACGCTGCGTTCGAGGCGATGCACGACCAGCTCGACGCCGTCTGGGCCGAGGTGACGCGAGTCCTCGCGCCCGGCGGTATCGCCTGCATCAACGTCGGCGACGCCACCCGCACGCTCGACGGCGAGTTCCGCGTCTACCAGAACCACGCCGAGGTGGTCCGTCGAGTGACCGCCCACGGCCTTCGACCGCTTCCGGACATCGTGTGGCGAAAACCGTCCAACAGCCTGACGAAGTTCATGGGGTCGGGGATGGTTCCGACGAACGCCTACGCAACGCTCGAACACGAGTACCTGCTGGTGTTTCGAAACGGCTCCGCGCGCCGATTTCGACCCCACGAGGACCGTCGGTACGAGAGCGCGTACTTCTGGGAGGAGCGCAACGAGTGGTTCTCGGACGTGTGGACCGACGTGCGAGGCGTCACTCAGGGAATCGAAATCGACGGCGCGCGCGACCGGTCTGCGGCCTATCCCTTCGAAATTCCGTATCGCCTCGTCTCGATGTACTCGGTCTACGGCGACACCGTCCTCGACCCCTTCTGGGGGACCGGAACCACGTCGCTGGCGGCGATGGTCGCGGGGCGCAACTCGGTCGGCTACGAACTCGACTCGGACTTTCTCTCCGTCTTCGCCGAGCGGGTCGGCTCACTCACGACGCTGTCGGAGGCGGTCGTCGACGGGAGACTCGACGCGCACCGGTCGTTCGTCGCAGAGCGCCGCGCCGACGGGAGCGACCCGCGGTACGAGGCGACGCACTACGACTTCCCGGTCGTCACTAGGCAAGAACGCGACATTCGCTTGTACGTCGCCACCGTCGTGGAGCGACTCGACGGCGACGAAGTCCCCCCGACAGAGCGGTACCGAGTGGACTACGCACCTGCCGGCGACGCTGGATAAACCGCGCCTCTTCGAATCCGGCGGAACCGCCGATTTCACACCCCCCGATGCTCGGGCGGAACCGACTTACGCCCCTCAGACACTCGGGCGGAACCGACTTACGCCCCCCGATTGAGTGGACGGTATGGACTTCGACGCCTTCGTTCTCGCGGCGAGCACTGCCGACCTCTCGGAGGAGCCCGCGGCCCGAGAGCACGCCGACGCCGTGGAGTTTCGCATGGACCTCGCGTCGGACCCGCTGGATTCCATCGCCGGCTACGACGGCGAATTACCGCTCATCGTCACCAATCGCGCTCGCTGGGAGGGCGGTGAGGCCGACGACGACGGCCGACTCGACATCCTCGTCGCGGCGGCGACCCACCACGCCGTCGAAGCGGTCGACGTCGAACTGCGGAGTCTCGGAACTCCGGAGGGGACCGAGGCAGTCGCACGCGCCCGTCAGGAGAGCGCCTCGGTCATCGTCTCGGTCCACGACTTCGAGGCGACGCCACCGGTCGCAGACCTCCGCTCGCTCCTCGTCGAGGCGGCCACCGAGGGCGACGTCGGCAAACTCGCCGTCACCGCCACGGACTCGACGGACGCGCTGGCCCTGCTGACGGCGACGCACGCGGCAACTCGACGGGGCCACCGCGTGGCGACGATGGCTATGGGCGAGGCGGGGCGTCACACCCGTGCGGTCGCTCCGCTGTACGGCTCGAAGATCGGCTACGCCCCCGTCGACCCCGAACGAGCGACTGCGCCTGGTCAGTACGACCTCGCGACGCTGTCTACACTCGTGAAGAAATTGTCGGCGAACGAACTGTAACCGGAGATTTAAGAGGGAGGCGGTCCCTCGCGGGGAGTAGCGTGGTCGAAAAGGCTCGTCGAACGTTCTACGCCGTGCTCATCGGTGCCGTGGCAGCCACGGTGGGCGTCGCCGGTGCGGGACACATCTACCTCCGCGAGTGGCACCGCGGCATCGCGTGGTTCTCGTTCGTCCTCGGTACCGGACTGATACGGGTGTCGGTGTTCTCGAACCCGTCGACGGTGATGCCCCAGACGCTCCCCGTCGAGGTGACCGCCCCGCTCGTCTTCCTCGCGGGACTCAGCGTCGTCGACGCGTACTACCTCGCGGCCGGCACGTTCGGCCGGCGAAGCGACGGCACTCACTGTGCGTCCTGTGGTTCCGAACTCGACCCGACGCTGGATTTCTGCCCGTGGTGTGGGTACGCCCTTCCGACCTCGGGTGGCCCACCGAGCGACATCGACCTCGAAGAGGAGCTCACTTCTCGATGATGCTCTCTTCGACTGCCTCGCCGAAGTGACGGGCGGTCTGTTCGTAGTAGAGCAGTATCTCGTCGCCCGCTTCGAGGTCTGTCACCGCCTTTCGGCCCTCATTGGTGGCGACCTTGATGGTCTCTGCGTTCTGTAGCAGCGTCTCGACGCGGTCGCCGTCGACCGCGGCTTCGACGCGTAACATCGGTCGCTTTTCGATCTTCACGCGACCGACGATGGCTTCGCGGGTCTTCCCGGCGGTGTTGACCAGCTGGACTTCGTCGCCGCTCTTTAGCTCGGAGAGGTACCGCGTCGACCCGTCCGGGGCTCGGACGTAGGCGTGGACCGCGCCAGCGTTGACGCGGAACGGGCGCGAGGCGACGTAGGGGGACTCGGCCGTCTCCGCGTGGACGAAAAAGAGCGCCCGACCCATGCTGCCGACGAGCATCCCCTCGTCGTGCTCCATGAGCGACCCGGTGTCGACGCACACCCGGGCTCCCGACTCGCTCGACGGCGGTCACGTCGGCGTACCGGAGTTCGAGTTGCTCTCGCTCGGCCGCGTCGCGGACGGCGACCGTCTCGCGTATCTCGTCGGGGCTGTCCGAGTCCAGCAGGACCCCGTCCGCGCCCAGTTCCAGCGTCTCGAAGGCGGTCTGGGCCTCCTCGGCGGAGGTGACGCCGGTGACGAGTTCGGTCTCGTCGCCGATGCGGGCGATGAGGTTCTCCAGCGGGATGATTTGCCAGTTCTCTCCGATGACGATGGTGTAGTCGGCGTCGTGGGCGGCCGCCTCGGCGAACGATTCGTAGTCCTCGTCGAAGATGCGGACGTACGCGCCGTCGACATCGTTGTCGGTGCGGCGAAGCGTCGTCAGGTCGGCAGACCCCGAAAAGTCCGAGGGGAGGTCGACCGTGCCGTCGCCCTCGCCACCCTTGCCGACGACGTACGTGTCCGCCTCCGCCTCCGTCTGGTCGTCTTCCTCCGCGTCCATCACGTGGACGTCGGCGTCCGACCGAAAGGCCGCAATCTGGACGTCTCCGAGTTCTCTGACGCGGTCGATGTCGGCCTCGTCGACGAGCACCCAGTCGACGCCCGCTTCGAGGCCCGCGGTGATGCGTCGTTTCCGAGCCTCCCAGTCGCCGACGCTGCTGTCGGCTTTGAGCCAAACGCTGCGTGTCATTACCGAAGCCACTCAGTCGCGCGGCTTGAACGTGTTGGATGCAACAGCGTTCACCCCGCTTCGACGTCTCGGTCGGTCGTCACCGGCGGAGCCGAGACGTTTTTACTCGCCGCACTGGTAAGAGTGGTATTGACTGCCCTCTCTACGGTCTTGTTCGACCTCGATTTGACGCTCTGTGTTCACCGACAGGACAGTGACGCCCTCCTCAGCCGTGCGTTCGAACGCGCCGGAGTCGAGCAGTTCTGCGGCGTCGACGAGATGGCCGCCGTCGCCAGCGACGTGCGGACGACTGCCGACGAGTCAGAGTTCTACTCGCGCTGTCTGCGAGCAGCGGCCGAGCGCGCGTCCACGCCGCTCGACGCAGACGACGCACGTGACGTCGCCCGCGCGTACGGTGGCCTCGTCGACCACTCCGACGTTCGGTTCCTCGACGGCGCGGCGGCCGCACTCTCGGCCGTCGCCGACGACTTCAAACTCGGTCTCGTCACCAACGGCGGCCCGGAGAGCCAGCGACAGAAACTCGACGCGCTCGACATCGCCGACGTGTTCGACACCCACGTCTTCGCCGACCCCGTCTACGGGGTGAAACCCGACGCCGCTCCCTTCGAACGCGCCCTGGACGCTCTCGACTCCTCACCGGGCGAGACCATCCACGTCGGCGATTCGCTCGCGGCCGACGTAGCCGGGGCGAACCGAACCGGCATCGGGAGCGTCTGGGTCCCCTACGACCAGGACACCCCATCGGCGAGCGACGCCTCGGCTGTGCGCCCGCGACCCGACTACACCCTCGATTCTATCGGTGACATCTCGTCGGTTCTCGACGGTCGCTAACGCGAGACCCACAAACTGCATCCCCATCGGTCCACCGCCGTGACGTGTAGTTTTATCTACAGTCCACGTCACGCGAAAATCGTATGGCCGCCATCGAAACCCGCTCGCTGACAAAGCGATACGGAGCCCTCCACGCCGTACGCGATGTCGACCTCCGCGTCGAACGAGGTGAAGTGCTCGGCTTTCTCGGCCCGAACGGTGCCGGAAAGTCGACGACGATCAACATGCTGCTCGACTTCGTCAGACCGACCACCGGAACGGTGTCCGTTCTCGGGGTCGACCCGCAACGAGACCCGCGCGTCGTCCGCGAACGAGTCGGCGTTCTCCCGGAGGCCACCGGCTACTACGACCGTTCGACCGCTCGTGACCACGTCGCCTTCGCCGTCGAGATGAAGCGCGTCGGCGACGACCCCGACGTACTCTTGGAACGAGTGGGTCTGCTCGACGACGCCGACAGACCGGTCGCTGGCTTCTCGACTGGCATGCGGCAGCGTCTGGGTCTCGCACTGGCGCTCGTCGGCGACCCGGAACTGCTCGTCCTCGACGAACCGCTCGCCGGTCTCGACCCGCGCGGGGCGCGCCTCCTGCGCGATGTCGTCCGCGAGGAGCGTTCTCGCGGTGCCGCGGTGTTCTTCTCGAGCCACATCATATCGCAGGTCGAGACGCTCTGTGACCGGGTCGCAATCATGAACGACGGGGAACTCGTCGCGGTCGACACTATCGAGCGACTTCGCTCGACCGCGGGCGTACCCGAAACGCTCGTCGTGGCCGTCGAGTCCGTCCCCGAGGGCCACGCCGTCGGGTCGCTCGACGGGGTCGAAGACGTGACCGTTCGAGACCGCGAGTTCCGCGTCCGTTGCTCCGACCCCACGGCGAAGGCCGTCGTCATCGACCACCTCGCCGCCGCCGGCGCGACCGTTCGAGATATCGACACCGAGTCAGTGTCTCTGGAGCGCCTGTTCGTCGACCTCGCGACCCCGGGAGGGACGGCGTGAGTTCTCGAACGCTGACCATCGCGCGCGCTGACTTCGGACGCATCCTCCACGACCGACTGGTCTGGGGTGCCTTCGCACTCCTGTGTCTGCTCATGATTCCGACGTTCTGGCAGAGTCTGAACGGCAGTGTGTACACCACGAGCGAGACGATTGGCCACCTTCCGATGAACTTCCGCCTGTACGTCGTTATTCTCGTGGCGACAGTCGCTCTCACGTCCGTCGTGGGCGAGCGCGAATCCGGAACCATCCGCCTCCTGCTCGGCCTCCCGGGGACGCGGCGGGACGTGGTCGTCGGGAAACTGCTCTCGCGGTGCGCGGCACTGACCATCACGCTCGTCCCCATCTTCGTCGTTCTCGACGTGATTCTTCTCGTCAGGTTCGGTTCGCTCTACCTCGATACGTTCGCTCCGATAGCCCTCTGGATGCTCTTCTACGGGCTGGTGTGGACGACGTTCACCGTCGGCGTCTCCGCGGCGTTCACATCGTGGTATCGGACGCTCGCCGCCGTCGCCGTCACGTACCTCTGTTTGAGTTCGCTGGTCGACATCTGGAGTCTGCTCGTCGTGCCCCTGTTCGTCTTCGTGTTCACGGGGACGCTGTCGACGTATACGGGTTCCTCGCTCGGTACGGGCCAGGAACCGCTGTGGTACAGTTACGTCGGGCGACTCAATCCGATTGCGTCGTTCGTGGTCGGGGGCGACTGGGTCGCTTCGGTGGCAACCTCGGCGGGGCCGGTCACGCAGGTGTTGCCGAACCTGTTCGGCATCGTCGTGCTCCTGGGCTTCGGCGCAGTGCCGTTTCTCCTCGGTCTGCGTCGGTTTCAGGTGGCCGACCTCGGTTGAGGTCGACCTCCTGCAAAAGCAGCGATTCCGCGGTGGCTGCTGAGCGATTCCTCAGACTTCTGCCGACAGTCCGGCGGCGACGAGCGCGTCTTCGGCGTCGGCGTCGTCGTGAACGACCGCCGAGACGGCGCGCGTGATGGCCTCGGGGTCTTCGTGCTGGAAGATGCTCCGGCCCATCGAGACGCCCGCCGCGCCCGCGTCCATCGACCCCCGGACCATCTCGATGGTCTCGCGGTCGGTGCCGCGACTGCCGCCCGCGATGACGACCGGGAGGCGCGTCGACTCGACGACGTGCTGGAAACTGTCCGCGTCGCCGCTGTAGGCCGTCTTGATGACGTCCGCGCCGATTTCTTCACCGAGTCGAACGGCGTGTCCGAGTACCTCCGGGTCGTGTTCGTCGATGCCGGGCCCGCGGGCGTACGTCATCGCGAGGACGGGGACGTTGAAGCGGCCAGCCCGGTCGGTGACGCGCGCGAGGTCCTCTATCTGCGTCGGTTCGTAGTTGCTGCCGACGTTGATGTGGAACGAGACGGCGTCGGCCCCGGCGCGCAGGGCCTCCTCGACGGTCCCCGTGAGTCGCTTGTCGTTCGAGTCCGGGCCGACCGAGGTCGAGGCGTTCAGGTGGACGATGAAGCCCGCGCCGTTCTTGTTCGGGTGGACGCGCGGGGCGATTCCCTTCTGCGTCAGGACGGCGTCTGCCCCGCCGCGTGTCACGCCGGCGATTGTCGATTCGATGTCTTTCAGCCCGGTTATCGCCCCGAGACTGATACCGTGGTCCATGGGCACGACGAGGTAGCGGCCGTCTGTCGAGACGCGGTCGAGTCGTGCCTGCAATCCTGCGTTCATAATATGAGAAACTGTGACGCGGTCTGGTTATGTGCGTTCCGGATGCGGTACTCGTTGCTCGGCCCCCCGGTCGGTTCCGGTTTTCAACTCCGCGGCGAGGGCCTCGATTCTGGCCGCGACGGCCTCCACGTCGTCGCCGGCGGCCGTTCCCTCCGCGATGAGGTCGACCAGCGCGCTCCCGACGATGATGCCGTCGGCCCCCGCGGCAACGATTCGCTCGGCGTGCTCGCCCGTCTTGATGCCGAATCCGACGGCTTTGGGCACGTCGTACTCGCTGATGCGGTCGAGGCTCGCCGCCGTCTGGTCGGACACGTCGTCCTGTGCGCCCGTCACGCCGAGGCGGGCCTGCACGTAGACGTAGCCCGACACCTGCGACATGATGCGTTCGAGGCGCGCGCCGCGCGTCGTCGGCGCGACGATGAATATCAGGTCGAGGCCGTGCTCGTCGCACGCCTCGCGCAGGGGCTCTGACTCCTCGGCGGGCAGGTCCGGGACGACGAAGCCGTCGATGCCGGCTGCGGCGGCGCGCTCGACGAACGCTTTCGGCCCGGGTGCCCCCGTCTCCGCGCTGCCGAACCGGTAGATGAGGTTGTAGTACGTCATACAGACGAGCGGGACGTCGACCGAGAGCTCCTCGACGAACTCGAAAAAGCGCGTCGGCGTCATGCCCCCCTCCAGTGCGCGAGTGACGGCCGCCTGAATCGTCGGCCCCTCCGCGATGGGTTCCGAGAAGGGCAGCCCCAACTCGATGACGTCGGCACCGCCGCGCGCCAACGCCTCGACGTATTCGAGCGACGAGTCGTAGTCGGGGTCGCCAGCGGCGAGGTAGGGAATGAACGCGGGGCCGTCGGCGAAGGCGTCCGGGATTCGACTCATCACAGTCCTCCCGTGAACACGTCCATGTCGGGCGCGCCGGGGACGTTCCGGGCCGCCGTCTCTTCGATGACCGATTCGAGGTCCTTGTCGCCGCGCCCGGAGACGCTGACGACGACCGACTCGCCGAGGTCTTCCGACGACTGCGCGTCGGGTCCCGCGACGGTTTCCAGATAGCCGAAGGCGTGGGCCGTCTCTAGCGCGGGGATGATGCCCTCCGACTGCGAGAGTCGGTGGAACGCCGCCAGCGCCTCGTCGTCGTCGACGGTGACGGGGGTGACGCGTCCCTCGTCCACCAGCGCCGCGAGTTCCGGTCCGACGCCGGCGTAGTCGAGGCCCGACGAGATGCTGTGGGACTCCATGATTTGGCCGTCGGTGTCCTGCAGGAGTTTCGTGCGCGCGCCGTGGAGGATGCCCTCGCCGCCGGTCGACAGGGACGCCGAGTTGGGCGCGACCCCGCGCGCCTCGTCGACGCGCAGCGAACTCCCACCCGCCTCGACTGCGTAGAGGGACACGTCCTCGTCGTCGACGAAGTTGGCGAACGCGCCCATCGTGTTCGACCCGCCGCCCGCGCAGGCGACGACGGCGTCGGGAAGCCCACCCGTGCGCGCTCGGAACTGCTCGCCCGCCTCCTCGGAGATGACTGCCTGAAAGTCGCGCACCATCGACGGGAACGGGTGCGGCCCGACGACCGACCCGATGACGTAGTGGGTGGTCTCGACCGTGGTCGCCCAGTCGCGCATCGTCTCCGAGATGGCCTCTTTGAGCGTGCCCCGACCAGCCGAGACCGGATTGACCGCAGAGCCGTTGATACGCATCCGGAACACGTTCGGGCGCTGTCGATTGATGTCGCGGGTGCCCATGTAAATCTCACAGGGCATGCCGAGGTGGGCGGCCGCCATCGCCGTCGCCGTCCCGTGCTGGCCCGCGCCCGTCTCGGCGACGATGCGCTCTTTGCCCATGTACTTCGCGAGCAGCACCTGGCCGAGCGCGTTGTTCAGTTTGTGCGCGCCGCCGTGGAGCAGGTCCTCGCGCTTGAGATAGATCTCGGTGCCGTATCGTTCCGAGAGCGCCTCGGCGTGCTGCAGCGGCGTCGGTCGACCACCGAAGTCGCGGAGTCGCCGGCTGAACTCGTCGACGAAGCCCTCCTCGTTG
>JBNJGG010000109.1:0-9694 GCA_051747545.1 Halobacteriota archaeon
CGCTGGCGTCGGGCAGTTCTGGTGGGTTCGTCCAGTTGTGGTGACTCGTCCAGAACGACTCCGACTTGTATGGTTCTTGTGCCATAGCTAGAGCAATTACACAACCGAATAAAATACTACTGAAAAATCCGAAGGTCCTGCCTGTAATCGGCTCCTGCAGTGTCCCTCTCAACGATTCCGGGCCCAAGACCGGGGGACAATCGTCCGGCTAGTTACGTCGCACTCTCGACGAGAGAGTGGCCGTTTCGATTTCTTCTTCCGAAACGAATTCCTGGCCATATCGAAAAAACTTTCCCACAGTTTGGAAGCACAATATTCTGGATTGCAGGTGAGCGTGGGCTGTATAAACAGCGACGGGCTGTTTTTCGGTCGATGTTACGCAATACCGAAGAACAGTTTATGATTCCGTAGAATAGAACGACGACCATCGCAGTTCGGTCACGCGAGGGTCTTCGATCCCTCGCGCATCGTCGTAGTGTTGGTAGCTCTCGTTACACTACTATCTGTGTAATGGCAACCGTCAAGGACGTATTCTACGGACCACAGACCGGACGTCGAGACGTTCGTACCAAGCAGTAGAACGGCCCGGTGCCGGATTACTCGGAGTACTGGATATTGAGTTCTATTTCGTTTGCCATGCCGAGAATGAGGTCTGGGATGGTACTCTCGTACCACTCTCCTTTCATGCGATGTGCCGGCCCTGCGACGCTCAGTGCGCCCAAAATATCCTCGTTCGGACCGATGACCGGAACGCCCACACAGTGGAGGCCTTCGATGGACTCTCCCTTGTCGAAGGCGTAGCCACGGTCACGTACTCGGTCGAGTTCGTCCAGCAGTTGCTCTCGTTCCGTTATCGTCTCGGGGGTCACTGGGTCCAGCCCCCGCGTCTCGATGATTTGGTCGACCCGCTCGTCCGGGAGATGTGCGAGCATGGACTTGCCCGACGAGAGGCAATGCAGAGGAATCCGCTTACCGACTCGAACACCGGTCGTAACCGCGTTCTCTCCGGTTCGAGTGTACACGATCACGCCGAGACCCGCCTCTTCGACGAGGAAGTTGGCCCGCTCTCCGGTCTCTTCGGCGAGTTGCTCAACTTTGGGGCGGACGATTTTGGATATCTCCTCCGTCTGTCTCACGTAACCACCCAGTTCGAGGAAGCGGTGGCTGAGTCGGTACGTCATCCCTCTCTGTACGACGTATTCGTTGTCGACGAGCGTTGAGACGTGTCGGTGGATGGTGCTCTTCGGAATGTCGGTGTACTCTGAAAGCTCGGTGATTCCCGCACCGTCCAATTCTTCGAGTCCCTCGATGATTCTGAGCAGTCGTTCGACCGACTTCACCCGCCCGTGCGTTGTCCCGACGTTTCCCATGCACGTCTCTCCGGGACTACGTGGAAAAGCGTTTCGAATCACGGAATCTCGTCTCGCTGGCTCTCTTTTTCCTATCTGAATTTCCGTCACTGCGTTCGAGCTCGTCAACCCTTGTCGCGTTCGAAACGTAAGTGGCCGGGGTCAGAGTCAGTTCCACCGTTCTCTCTGCAGTCTGTGCTGCGGTGTCGAGCAGTACGGGGCGGCACTACCTGCATTTCGGTGGTCGGGGTCGGTTCGTGATCGCCCAGTGGCTGGCTTTCACCGAGTCGAGCACGCCGTCGCCCGGTTCGGACGCACCAGTACTACAAGCTGTTCAGACACGGCGGTGCCTGTTGCTCCCCTCCTCGTCGACCGACTTGTACGTGAGGACAATGGCCGTTTCGTCGTGCGGATTCGTCGGTCGGTGCCTGGCTTCTGGCGGGAAGTAGGTAATCGACCCCGTCTCGGCGGTAATCGACTCCTCCGGCGTCTCCATCACGGCCGTCCCCGAGAGGACCACGTAGAACTCCTCCACCGGTTCCTCGTGGTAGTGCATCGGCCCACCATCTCCGGGTTCCATGTGCAGGACGGACATACTCACCGTCTCTGCACCGAAGTACTCTCCCGGGTTCCACCAGTGGGTGAAAAACTCCTGTAATTTGTCTCCTCTGGGGATGTCTTCGTAGTGAATCGATTGGACACGGTCAGGTTTCTCTGCCATAGCACTACGGTACCACGAGGGGACGTAACTATTTCGGCCATATGGGGGGATCTGCCGGCTCGGTGGTGTCACCGCGACGAGAGAGTCTCGAGTGGCGAGGGGTTTCAGCAGGACCGCGTCCGACGACGTAATGCCGACTGATCCGTCCAGCTGAACGACCGTCCTGTTCGTACCGAACGACCCCAGCGTCGTCCGAACGATGTCACAAGTCTGTTCTAATTCGGATGTCTCGTCCGAAGTATCTTCGTTCTGCCCCTCGTTGTCGCCTCTCGGTCTTATATACGTCAGCGCAGACCTGACGAAATGCCATCGATAGCGTTCGCTGTCGAACGGGACACGAGTATCCCGGGAGGTTGCCGTGGCTCGGCACCAGCTGACCTCCCAAGTCGGTGTGCTGGCACACCGTACCCAGATCGGGACACGCCGTGGCCGATTCGAGGGAGTCCTCGATTACTCTCCCGTCTCTTCGTCGCTGACGTTGATGTTTTCGTCGAGATACTCCAGACTCCCCTTGAACGTCCGGAAGCCCAGTTCGACGGTCCGCTCGTCGTAATTGTTGATGGGCCGGTGTTCGACGCCGGGCGGGAAGTACGCGATGCTTCCCGGAGTCGCACCCTCGACGACTTCGATTTCACCGGTCTCCGGGTTCTTTACTTCGATGTCGACCGTTCCGGAGACGACGTAGTAGTACTCCTCGGTCGGGGCCTCGTGTGAGTGCATCGGCGTCTGCTGACCGGGGTCGAGCGCGACGAACGTGACACTCAGATTCTCAGAACCGAAGATGTCGCTGACCTGCTTCCACCACGCGAATCGGTCGCTCCAACCACCGGTCTCTTCGAGTTCGAACTCGCTCTCTGGGAGGTCATCCACGTGACCCCACTCGAAAAACGACTTGTCACTCATAGTTTCACTCGACGGTTGTCACCAATCGCTATAATCGTTACCCTTATGGTGGTTTCGTGGCTCACTATCGGTCACCTCCTCTGTCACGGCACGGTCTCCCGCTCTCGACAGTCGCTTCTGCCCACCTCCTCGGTCCCGGTCCTCGGTCGGGACCATCCGTGTTCGATTGCCCCCGCGTGCGAGAGTGATGAAACGACAGGGGCGTTCCGGGCCGAATACCCGCGTACTCGGCTGGTTAATCGCCCCTTCTTGCGCCACATTATTAACGTGTGATATGCCCGTATTACAAATCTATTCTTGTAATGTGGATTAGAGTTCCAAACAGCGGTGGCCACATGCTCCTCTGGCAGCACTCCATCGAGGGTACGCCCGGCGTCGTGGCCGACCGCACGCGGTCGACGCTCGAAGAGGGAGACCCCGACATGACGATCAATTAGCCACGCCGAATCTCGTTCAGAGTCGACCGTTTCCCTCCCCTCGGCGACAGGTCACGTACCCTTCATCGTTGCGTATCTGACGTAGAGCCGCTGGTCGCTGTCGACTTCAACAGTCTCGAAGCGCGTCGAACGACCGTGCAGTGCCTCCTACTCCGTTGGACCGTCTCCAGCCGTTCTTGCACAGCCATCCAACGAGACCAGCGATCTTACCGAGTCTGTACTTACCGTCGTGGAGTCCGGATTTTCGACCGTTCTCTTTCTCCTTTCAGAACTGCCTCCTAACAATCCTTAGCCGTCTGGTCGATTCGAAAGAGAATATATATTATCGTAATAATATCGAGTATTCGACCCTCGTTTCTCCTCCTCGAATATTGAGCAAATGTCATCGGTACTGTCGACAACCGCATCTGTGCTACGAGCACATCCAACGCGTCATTCGCGGTTGACACTCGACGATATATCGGTATCATCTCGTCTGAAGACCGAATTACGGCTCAAACCAGCGAATGTTTCGATTCCATCCGCGGTTCCTGGCTGGGGGATGTTCTCTATTACCTCGTCGGCGAATCGTCTCAGCCGCCTCTCTCTAGTGATACTATACTCGATTCTTCTGGTGATATCACACGCAAATAGTCGATGAGCCAACAGTCTTTGGTTTAATTATTTATGTCGTGATGGTGCGAATCTTCGTGGTTGTTTGGTGTTCAATTAACCGACACTATCGCTTTCACTCTACGGTCGCGTTTCACGCGGTACTCCTCGTGGTCGGAACCGGTCGTGACAGAACAGTACACCATTGCACTCGGCGACACCCACGTTCAGATACTTCACCCGAGTGGAGCCGTCCTGGTCACGGTTATTCCGTCGCGTGAATCGGTATACTTTCGACACCTAGGTATTAACGCTCTCGCCGCCGACCTGTGTCTACTGATGGTTCTTCCGCTCGAAATGGGATGGCGATACCTCTTGTTCGCCAACTGGCCGATCGATCCCGCTCTCGTCGCGAGACAGGTTCCAGACACACTCACGGTAGACGCGTACGACGGCGACGCCTGGCTCTCGGCCGTTCCATTCACTAACGTCGAGGTTCGGCCGCGAGGAGTCCCCGCTTCGTTGGGATTTCCGCTCCGCGAACTCAACCTCCGGACGTACGTCACCTGCGACGGCGAACCAGGCGTCTACTTCTTCAGTCTCGACGCACAGGGCATCCTCAGTGTCCTCGGTGCCCGCATCTTCCACCACCTCCCCTACTATTACGCTCGAATCGACCTCTCCCCCGATAACGGTGCCGTCGCCTTCGATAGTCGACGCCGGAATCCCGGGTCGCGTCCGGTTCACTTCCACGCGACTTACTCCCCGACAGGTCCCCGCTTTTCGGCCGCATCCGGCTCACTCGCCGAATTTCTGACCGAGCGGTACCGCTACTACACCGAGTCGCCCGACGGGGCTCTCAGATACGCGGTCATCGGCCACGACCGATGGCCGCTACATCCCGCAGACGCGACAATCGACGCGGCTTCGTTATTCACGGCCAACGGCTTCGAGATGCCCGATGGCGACCCAGTGTTCTACTACAGTCCGGGTGTCGACGTTCACGTGTCCACGAACCGCCGGGTGTACTGATACGTTCAGACGCCCTCGACGAGTCGGTCCAACTGTGCAGGTGGAATCGCACCGCTCGTAGCGTATCCGTTATTCTCCGAGTGT
The DNA here is from genome assembly GCA_051747545.1 of Halobacteriota archaeon. Lineage (GTDB taxonomy): Archaea > Halobacteriota > Halobacteria > Halobacteriales > Haloferacaceae > JBNJGG01. The sequence goes on from JBNJGG010000109.1 coordinate 5,118, forward strand.
GCGACGCGTCCGGTACGCTGTAGAGAGTCTCATCGAATACGTGTTCCATGGGTTCGTCCTCGAACAGGGACATCCGGGATAGTCACCGACACCGACGTAGTTCGACCCCCCTTAAATACTGGTTGCGAGGGCAAGGACAACAGCCAACCAAATTCCGAATGCATTGGTATACGCAATGTCTCAACTAACCGAAGCGGACGAAGGAAAGGACGTCGTCGACGCGGCCGGTGAGACGGTTGGTATCATCACGAACGTCAGACACGGGACGGCCTACGTGGACACAGACCCGTCAATTACCGAGTCACTGAAGGCCAAACTCGGGTGGGGAGATGTCGACGACGACGGAGACACGTATCCCTTGGAAGATGCGACGATCGCATCGATTACTGACGAGGAGATTCGACTCAGTGATAACCTCCGGCCATGACTGTCGCGATCGCTGGGTTCCCACTTCTGGCGTCGGGGCAGTTCGTCACGTGGGCCATCGGGTTCTTCGTACTCGTACTACTCGCCGCCGTCGCCGGATTCCGGGGCGTCGCTGGTCTCTCGATGGAGATCGCGAAGATACTGATCGTCGTCTTCCTCGTCCCCGCCCTCGTTGCGGTGCTGCTGTGAACGTCTCCCGACCGCGCGGTGGTCGGCCCCTGCACGTCACCGGTTACGATGAGGGAGACTGTCCCGCCATCCGGGAACTCCTCACCCGGTCGCTTCGAGAGGCAGACCAACGTCCTGCTGACACCGTCGACGGTCTCCTCGACAGTCTGTTCTCGGAATACCCGCTCCACGAGCGACTGAGTCGTCCGGGAACGGTCTGTTACGTCGCCAGAGTAGGCGGCGACGTCGTCGGCTTCACCGCTGGGTCGCTCGCACTCGACGAGCTGGGCGAAGTCAGGTGGCTACACGTCGACCCGGCACACCGCAGGACGGGTGTGGGAACAGCACTTCTGACCGTCGTTCGCGCGGAGCTCTTCCGGTGGGGTGCCTGCGCCATTCGTGTCGCGGTACTCGCCGCCAGTCGAAGTGACCAGGAATTCTTAGAACGTCGCGGATTCCGTCGCTCTCCGCGACACGAACTCGTCGGGCGTCGACGCGGACGAGCGCAAACGGAGGCGTCGATAATCGAGTTCGTCTACCTCGACGACGACTTCGACGGTCCTCGGAACGTACCGAGCGGTGAGGACAACGTGGTCGATCGAGAGCAGTCGGCCACGACGTCGGAACGTCGCGCTACGGAGAGTTACTGAGTCTTGAGACGCTTCTCGAATCGCTCACGGAGTTTCGTTAGCTTCGGCTCGATGTTGACCACGCAGTAGGGCTGGTTCGGGTTCTTCTCGTAGTAGTCCTGGTGGTACGCTTCGGCCTCGTAAAACACGTCGAGAGCCGACACCTCGGTTACGATTGGGTCGTCGAAGACGCCGTTCGATTCCAGCGCTGCGATGTACGACGCTGCTTGCTCCCGTTGGTCATCGTCGTGGACGAAGATTGCCGAGCGGTACTGGCTACCGACGTCGGGTCCCTGGCGGTCGACCGTCGTCGGGTCGTGGACGCTGAAGAACACTTCCAGCAGTTCGCCGTAGCTGACGGTCGCCGGGTCGTAGGTCACCTGCACTGCTTCGGCGTGACCGGTCGTGCCGCTGCAGACCGCCTTGTAACTGGGGTTCTCGACCGTTCCGCCGGTGTAGCCGGAGGTGACGGTCGCCACCCCGTCGAGTTCCTTCAGGGCCGCTTCGATGCACCAGAAACAGCCGCCCGCGAACGTCGCCTGCTCCGTCTCGTCACTCATACTCTCTCGTTGGTTTCGGACGGGCAAAGGTGCACCGGACGGGGTACTTTGCATCCGTCGCGGGGTGTCTACGGCTGTCGGCCCGAGCGTTCTTGTCGTCCCCGACGCAATGGCCGCTATGAACGAGACGGACGAATCGGTCGAAGCGACGCTCGGAAGTCGACTCCGTGAGTCGGGCGAGACGATAGCCGTCGCCGAATCGCTCACAGGTGGTCTGGTCTCCTCGCTCCTCACGGACGTGTCCGGGTCGAGCGCCTACTTCGACCGCTCGCTGGTGACGTATTCGAACGAGGCGAAGCAAGCCGAACTCGCCGTCAGTCGGGAGTCACTCGACGAATACGGTGCAGTCTCGGACGCCGTCGCCCGCGAGATGGCCCACGGTGTTCGGGACGTCGCCGACACGACGTGGGGTGTCTCGACGACCGGCATCGCCGGGCCGACCGGCGGTACCGAGGCGAAGCCGGTCGGACTCGTCTACATCGGCGTCGCTTACGCCGGCGAGTGGGGCACCGGCGAGTCGTTCACCCGGGCGACTCGATACGAGTTCACGGGTGATCGGGCGACGATCAAAGACCGGAGCGCTCGACAGGCCCTCCGGGACGTTCTCGACGCTATTGTCGACGCTCGTTCGTCTGTCGACGACGCGGGCGACTTCTGACACGCCGGCGTCTCTCAGTTCGTCGAGACGATTTCGACGACTGCTCGGTGTTCGAGTTCGTGGCCCGAACCGATCTGTCGATTCGAGCGACAGTCGATGCCGTGAAGCAGACCGTCACCGATGTCCGAGTGTAGGTGGTACGCGAAATCCTCGGTCGTCGACGCTTCCGGGAGAATAAAGCAGTCGCGAAAGGTTCCTTTCTCGTCGGCCTTACCGTTGGCGCTTCCGGGGAAGACAGCGATGGCCCCCATCTCGTCGAACAGTGCGGTTTCGAGCGCCCGTTGGACGCCGGTCCCGCCGAACTCGGCGACGAAGGACCGAATCTGTTCGAGGCCGGACTCCTGTTCATCCGAGAGTTCGCCGACGATTTCGAAGTCGTCGTCGCCGGGGCGGTACTCGACGACACCGCCCTCGGTGGCCCCCTTCAGCGCCTTTTCGGCGTGTGCGCTCGCGGGGACGATAGACAGGTGTTCGCACTCTGGGTCGGTCGTGACGTCTTCGTAATTGGCCTGTGCGGTGGGCTTGTCCATCTTGTTGGCGACGATCACCATCGGCTTCGTCCGCTTTCGTATCTCTCTTGCGAGCGCGGCCCTGTCGTCGTCGTCCCACGCGTCGGGGTCGAGTTCGAGTCCCTCGGAGAGTAGAATCTGCTTGATTTCGTCCTTGTTCGTCTTGAAGGCGGACATCTGCTCTGCGAGGTCGACCTCGATGTGTTTCTCGTCGCCGTCGTAGCCGGAGCGATAGCGCTCGATGCCCTTTTCGAGGATATCGAGATACCACATGTCGAGTTCGGTTTCGAGAAAGTCGATGTCCGCTCTGGGGTCGTGGCCCTCGGTTGGCTCGCCCTCCAGGTCCGTCTCTCCGGAGAAGTCGACGACGTGGACCAGCACGTCGGCCTCGTTCAGGTCAGTGAGGAACTGATTTCCGAGCCCTTTCCCCTCGTGGGCACCGGGGATGAGCCCCGCCACGTCGACGAGTTTGACCGGGACGAATCGAGTCCCGTCGTCACAGTACCCGACGCTCGGCGTACACGACTCGTCGAACTCGGGGGCGGCACAGTCGACGCGAACGTACGCTTCGCCGATGCTCGGGTCGATGGTCGTAAACGGATAGGCTCCCTCGGGCACGTCGTTCATCGTCGCCGCGTTGAAGAACGACGACTTCCCGACCGATGGTTTCCCCACCAGGCCGATCTTGTAGCTCATGAGGCCCACTGGTCAGTGGGTCCCTAAAAACCGTTCTAACCGTCCGACTGCGTGCGTGTGATGCTCTATCTCTTTACCGTCTTTGCCTCTTTCGAGGCTCTCCCCGCCGGAGGGTGTTCACTGTGCCTCTTGGTGCGTTGATTACACCATCTCGTCGTAGCCCGACGTTCGTACGTGCCTGCGAAACCGGCAGCGAGTCAGAACGCAGGGGCTTTGGTGCGTCGTCACAGAGCGTGGACATGGACGGCGACACCTTCGGCGTCGGGATTCGAGTCACCGAGACCGATTTACAATTTCTCGTTCACGTCCCGTCGGAAATCGACTCCGGGTGGACCGATCCCGAGTCGTTCCAGCGTCTCGTCGAAGCCGTCGTCTGGGACCGGTTGGACCAGGAGTCGACGCTTCGACGTATCTCACAGTCGACACCGGTGGGCGAGACGGTGACGCTCGGCACAGTGACGTTGACTCCCGATGGAACCGTCGTCGACCACACGCTGGGCTCTCCGGGTGTCGAATGAGCGATTCGGAATCGCTCCGCGAGACGATAACGCTCGTGCAGGACGCGGCGCTCGACGCGTCGGTGGTCTGCGATGACGCGCTCGCACCACTCGCGCTGGTCTGCGGTCTCGACCCGGTTCGTCGGTCGACCGCCGCGCGCGAGGCACCTCCGGACGCGTTGACACCCGCGATGTTGTGTGTCGTCACTCTCGCGGCGTGGGAGACGACCGACAAAGACACCTGACCGGCTTTCTCGTCCTCACCAGTGACTTCAACTCGATAATCGGATTCTCGTTTCCGTCGACCGACACAAACTGGTTGTCGTGTCGTTTCGGTAACGGCGCTTCGCCGTGTTCGTCTACTGCTCACCGCAGTCGCTTCTGGAGTCCTGCGTTCGCGGCCGCCGTGTTGCGGCCGCGGGGGGGCGGGACGC
>JBNJGG010000110.1:0-9580 GCA_051747545.1 Halobacteriota archaeon
CTTACAGGCCGGAAACGGGACGGCCACGGGGTAGAGATACCGAGAGAGAACGGTCGTAGGTACCCGTTAAAACCCGACGATAGGGGCGGTAATCGGTCAGTAACTAAGCACGTGCCAGCGAACGTGACAGTCATGGACGACGAGGTGTCTTACTTCGAGTGTGCCAATTGCGGGTCTGTCCACCGGTCGACGGGGATCAAGTACGACCATCTTGGGTACCCGGTGTGCCCCGACTGTGGAACCCGAGAGGGACCCATCGCACGGGTGGGGTCTCCACAGTGGGAGTGGCAGGAAACACTGGGATGAGTCGCAGACAGACGCCTCGGGTGAAGACCGGACTGATTACTGCAGGCGCTTCGTCGTCTCGACGAGCGGATGTCGCGCGTAGTCGACGACTTCGATGTCGTCGATCGACCTGAGGCCCTCCTTCTCCGCGGTTCGCTGCATACCGAGTTCGACCTGGTCGTCGGTCACGATGACGTAGGCATCCATCTCTTCGATGCCGAGTCTATCGGCGGCGAGTGCCCGGTGGTGGCCGTCTGCGAGGAGGAAGATACCGTCGTTGTCGATGACGACGAGCGGTTCTGCCAGACCGCGCTCCAGTTCGTATCTGCGGCCCTCGAGTTCGTCGGCGTACACCCGTGCCTGGGTGGGAATGAGGTCGGCCAGACGCACCGAACTGCGCTCCTCGTGGACCTCGATGTCGTGTATCCGCTCGAGGGTCTGCATGAGTTTCCCAACCTTCTCCGGCGTGGCACGCTCTATCTGACTTCGGATGACGTCCGTGTTGCTGATGATACCAACGAGGTTTCCCGCGTCGTCGACGACCGGTAGCTTCTGAATGCCGGAGCGGAGGATGACTCTGGCGGCGTCGGTCACGGCCATCTCGGGATGAGCGACGATGAGATTCGTCGTCATCACGGTGAAGATGGGTGCCTGCTGGTCGGCAAGCAGCAGGTCGCGTGCGGTTACGAATCCTTCGACCCGTCGACCCTGACAGACGGGAAAGCCGTTGTGTCCGTCGCTCTCGACGATGCGCTGGGCGACGTCGGCGACCGTTGCGTCCGGGGACACGGTCGCTACGTCACGGGTCATGTACTCTCTGACGGTCGCTTTCCCGCTCATGTGTGCGTCGTACGTCGACGGTGGGGATAAGGGTGCTGTCAGATTACTCCTCCATCAGGAATTCGAACGCGAGTGCGTGGTCGTCGTCGGTCATGGGGAGGGTACTCGGCGGGGCCTCCAGCGTCTCGAAGAAGCGACTCTCGATGACGTCCGAGACGATGTCGGACAGAGACTCACGAGAGTCTACGTCGACGTCAGCGAGGATGCCGAGCGGAATCTGTGCGCCGGCCATATCAGCGTGTCCTCCCGCGCTCCCGATTGGACCGAGTGCCTCACGAAGCGTTTCGCCGAGGTCGAGATCCGTGCCGCGAGCGCGGGCGGAGACGTACACCGTCCCCTCCATGAAGCCAAAGACGAGAACGATGCGGATGTCCTCCATGTCCAGAAGTTGGTCTGCCGCCTGCGCGAGTGCGTCTCTGTCGCGAATCTGACCGACTCCGGAGACGACGACATCGTCGCGAACGACCCGGTTCCGAATGGATCGACCGAGCGTGTCCAGCACCTCGGCGCTCAGACTCGGCGTCTCGACCCGGTCGAGGACACCGACGTCTGCGTAGGGCAAGAGGAACGCCACCGCCTCGAAGTCGGTGTTAGACACCTCGCGGGTGAAGTCCTTGGTGTCGATTCGGATTCCGTACAGCAGCGCGGTGGCGACTTTCGTCGTCGGGTCGATACCGAAACGGTCCAGGTAGTCGGCTAGCAGCGTGCTCGTCGCACCCACGTGGCTCCGTAAATCCACGAAGCGAGCCTCGACGGGTGCTCGTGGCGGATGGTGGTCGATGACGATGTCGACGGTAGTGTCCTCGGGGAGTCCGTCGTTGACGCCGGGGCGCGAATGGTCGACGAGGGCGATTCCGTCGTACTCAGCTATCTCGTCGGCGTCCAGAACGTTTCGCAGATCGAGGTCGAGTAAGTTGACGAGGGCTCGATTCTCCTGATGAGAGATGGCGCCGAAGTAGCACGGTTCGGCGGAGACTCCGACGGATTCTGCGATGCGTGCGAGTGCGAGTGCGCTCGCAATCGCGTCGGGGTCGGGGTTGTCGTGCATCATCACGGCCAGTGGGCCGTCCAGTCGCCTGAGGACGTAGATTAGCTTGTGCATACGCTCGGCCTGCGGCCCCGCCGCCACGTCGACGACCGCCGACGTGACGAGTTCCTGGGGAGTCAATACGCGGTCTGCGAGTTCGTCGAGTTCCGTGCGTACCACGTCGTCGATGTCGACCCCGTCGTCGACACACACGACGAGCAGGGCGTCGGGAAACCGTTCGGCGGCGGTTCGGGCCGTCACGAGCGTTCGCTCGCCGTCCTCGACGGCGACGAATACGATGTCGGCGGCGTCTGGATACGCCTCCGGGTCCGATGGGTCTGCCTCGCGTGCATCGATGTTCTCCTCGCGGAACGTGCTGACGCGCTGTGCGTCGTCGACGACGACGTGTAGCTTTCCCGACCACTCGGCTGCGGTTTCGACGATGGACTGCCCGATGGGCCCACACCCCAGCATCAGCCGAGTCACCATAGTTTGAATGTCGAACTGCGCGCGGAAAACCCTACCGTCACGCCATTATCCGTGCAACTGGGTGCGGATGTGAGAGACGACCCAGCCGACCGATGGAGTTATGATTCGCCATGGTGTGACACGACTTACCATGGACCTGGAGAGGGACCTCGTAGAAGAACCGCTGGTCGAACAGCTAGTGAGAGTCTGCCGACCGGCCATCGGCGACAGTCTTCGAAGCATTACCTACTTCACGTCTGACCAGTTCGAGCAAGTGTACCTTCGGTCTGACCTCGATGCGGACGCCGACCTCGCGGGATTCGTCGACCACGAAACCAACGGCTTCAGAGCCCGAACGGCCTACCGCGGGTCCGAACTGGGCGAGTACGACTACACGGTTCGGGCCTTCGAAAACGGATTCCTCACACGCGTCACGGCGGCAGGACACGGCGTGTTCGTCACGACGGACGGTCTGACGCTGAACAGCGCTCGCGACGTGGCCGCTGCGCTGAGCGAGGTGTTGACCGAAGCCGAAGACGAGTGACGAAACAGAACTGGAACGCCCGATTTTCTCAGGCGAACAGGGCTGCCGCGGCGGTCTGGGCCGTTTCGACGACCGGGCCGAATCCCGGAAGGAGCAAGAGCGTCCCGACTGCGGCGAAGATGACCGCGGCGTACAGGCCGACCGGACGACGCCCGATTTCGAGCGTCGTCGTCGACTCTTCAATCCACATGGCCTTGACGACTCGCGAGTAGTAGAACAGCGACAGCGCACTGTTGACCGCGCCGACGGCCGCCAGCCACCAGAAGCCACCCTCGATGGCCGAGGTGAACAGGGCGTACTTCGAGAAGAAGCCGCCGAACGGCGGCAGTCCCGCGAGACTGAACATGAACACCGTCATCGCGACGCAAGCCATCGGTGCCTGTTTCCAGAGACCGTTGAAGTCCTCGAAGGTACGTCCGACGCCCCAGTACTCGGTGAGCGCGATGAACAGGAACGCGCCCGTGTTCATGAAGCCGTAGACGAGCAGGTGCGCCATACTCGCGCCGACGACGTCACCGTTCGGCCCGCCCGCGGTCAGTGCGGCGAGGCCGATGAGCGCGTAGCCGGCGTGTCCGATCGAGGAGTACGCGAGCATCCGCTTGACGTTCTCCTGGGTCGCGGCCGCGAAGTTTCCGAGCGTCATCGTGGCGACGGCGAGAATCTGGAACGCCAGTACCCAGTCGATACCGATGGGAACGATAGACAGCGTGAACGCCTCGAGGAAGACGCGGAACGCGACGGCGAACCCGGCGGCTTTGGAAGCCGACGAGAGGAACGCGCTGATAGGCGCAGGCGCGCCCTCGTAGGCCTCCGGTGCCCAGAAGTGGAACGGGACGGAGGCGGTCTTGAAGGCGAACCCGCCAGCGATCATCAGGACGCCGATACCGGCGACGCCGACGAGGTCGGCGGCGTCGACGAGGCTGGTCGCCACGTCACCGAGAACGAGCGATCCCGTGACGGCGTAGACGAGGCTGATACCGAAGGCGAACACCGCCGAGGAAAGCGCACCGATGAGGAAGTACTTCAATCCCGATTCGACGCTTCCACGGTTGCGCTTGAGGAATGCGACCAGCACGTACGACGGGAGCGACGCGAGTTCGAGACTGACGAAGACGGTTGCGAGCGAGTTGGCTGCGGCCATCAACGTCATCCCGGTCGCGGCGAACAACACCAGCGAGTAAAACTCGGCCTGGTGCTTCTCGCCCTCCAGGTAATCGTACCCAGCGACGGCGACCATCGCGGTCACGCTCGTGAAGATGAGCGTGAAGAACAGGCTCATCCCGTCGACGACGAGGGCGTCGCCGTACAGGTAGATCGCTCCGCCCGTGCTCTCCTGTCCGGTTCCAGCCACGAGGAACCAGCCCGCGACGGCGAAGGACGCGAGGCTGCCAACTACGGTGAGTCCCGCGAGCAGACGGTTGTTGGTCGAATCCGGGTCGATACTGTCGACCAGCAGCAACACCAGCGCCGTCAACCCGAGGATGAGCGTCGGCGCGGTTGCGGTCCAGTCGGGGAGCGTTTGAAGCGGAGTCATAGCAGACCCTCCATGATGGGATTAACGGCTTCCTGAATCATCCCGAAGAACAGGTTCGGCGCGACGCCGAGGACGATGATGAGCGCAAGGAGCACCGCCAGTGGTGCGATGTCGTGCAACGGTGCCTTGGTGACTTCGTAGTCGCCGTCGAACCGGAATGGTCCGAACAGGGTCCGCTGCATCGCAAACAGCAGGTAGCCCGCGACGATGACGATACCGAACATGGCGAGTCCGGTCGCCAGCGGCATCAGGCCGTGGACGGTCGACTCGAAGGCACCCTTGAAGATGAAGAACTCGCCGGCGAAGCCAGCCATGAGCGGCAGGCCCATGTAGCCGAACGCACCGGCGACGAAGATACCCGCCGTCACGGGCATCCGGTCTGCCATTCCGGACATGTCTCCGACCATCCGAGTGTGCGTCGTGTTGTAGATGACGCCGACTGCCATGAACATCAGCCCCGAGATGAGGCCGTGGGCGATCATCTGGAACGTCGCGCCACCGACACCGTAGGTGGTGTACGCGATGAGTCCCAGAATGACGTAGCCCATAGACGAGACAGACGAGTACGCGACGATGCGTTTGAGGTCCTGTTGAGCCAGTGCGAGCGTCGCCCCGTAGATGACCGAAACCACCGCGACGGCCGCGATGAGCGGCGCGTTGGCGATGGCGACCTCCGGGAGCATCGTGAAGTTGAATCGCAGTAGCGCGTACGTCCCCATCTTGAGAAGGACGCCAGCCAGCAGCACCGACGCCGGCGTCGGAGCTTCGACGTGAGCGTCCGGCAGCCAGGTGTGGAAGGGAACGATTGGCACCTTCACACCGAAGCCGACGAACATAGCGAAGAAGCCGACGACCGACAGCACCGCAGGGGAGATGCCGAACAGCGACCCGAGTTCACCCGCTCGCAGGGCCATCGCAATCTCGGGCAGGCCGTACGTCGACACCGAGTCCCCGAGACCGAACACGAGCGCGAGGAAGCCGATGAACATCACCAGCGAGGCGATGTTCGTATACACGAAGAACTTGATGGCCGCGTACTTCCGGCGAGGGCCGCCCCAGATACCGATGAGGAAGTACATCGGGACGAGGACGGCCTCCCAGAAGACGAACCAGACGAAGAAGTCCAGCGCGGTGAACACGCCGAGGAGGTTCGCCTCCATGAACAGGACGAGTCCGTAGAACTGCGACTGCCGACTGGAAATCGGCGTCCACGCACTCACGATGGCGAGCGACGTCAGCACCGTGGTCAACACGACCAGCGGGAGGCTGATGCCGTCGACACCGACGAGCCACTGAACGGTTCGGCCGCTGAGTTCGAACCACGCGACCGACGTTTCGAACGCAATGTCGCCGCCGAGTAAGGCGTTGCCGACAGCGTCGTACTGTGCCCACATGTAGAGACTCCCGACGACCGGGAGCAAACTCAGGACGAACGCCAACCGACCGGCCCACCCGTCGGGTGCGACGAGGACGACCAACGCGGCGGCGAACGTGACTGCGATGAGTGCTTCGATTATCATACGAACCACCCTCCCATCAGTCCGATGGCGAGAAGTAACGCCGTCAGCCCGAGGGTGAGGAGCGCGGCGTAGTTCGAGACGATGCCCGTCTGGATACGTCGCACGCGACCGCCAGCGAACAGACTGACACTAGAGGCACCGTTGACGATGCCGTCGACGATACCCTGGTCGAACTTATCCGCGACCCGGGAAATCGGCTGCATGACGCCGGTCGCCAACCAGACCTGGTACTCGTCCTGGTAGTAGTTGTTGTACAACAACGTCTTGAGAGCACCGAGGCGGTCGGTGTGTTCGGCAGGCTGTGGGACGTTGTAGAGGCTGTATGCCAGTCCTGCGCCTCCGAGTGCGAGACCGAGAGAGACGAGGGCCGGGATGAGCGGCCCCATGTCGGCCGCAGAGTACCCCGCGGCGTCGTGGAGTACGTCGGCGTAGTGGTGCGCCGACAGCGCGGCGAACATCTCTCCGCCAGCCTCGCCCGCGTCGAGGTAGTGGTGTAGGGCCTCGATACCGAGGGGGACGGCGTTGACGAACCCGACCACCGTGGCCAGGACGCCGAGCACCACGAGCGGTCCCTTCACGTTCCAGTGGACCTCGTGGGGGTTCCGGGCCGTTTCCGTGCGCGGTTCGCCGTGGAAGGTGAGAAAGACCATCCGGAAGGTGTAGAACCCGGTGAAGAAGACCGCGAGGAGCCCCATGGCGTACGCGGCCAACAGTAACGGACTCCCACCGAGACCGTGGATGAGCGCCTCGTAGAGAACTTCGTCTTTCGACCAGAAGCCGGAGAACGGGACGATGCCTGCGAGTGCGAGTGACCCTGCAAGGAAGGTCCAGTACGTCACCGGCATCTTCTCTTTGAGCCCACCCATGTCCCACATGTTCTCGTTGTGGTGCATCGCGATGATGACCGACCCAGCGCCGAGGAAGAGCAGCGCCTTGAAGAACGCGTGCGTCATGAGGTGGAAGGTCGCCGCGACGTACCCGCCAGCACCCAGCCCGAGCATCATGTAACCGTACTGGGAGATGGTGGAGTACGCGAGCACCTGCTTGATTTCGCGCTTGACGAGGCCCATCGTCGCTGCGAACAGCGCGGTGAAGCCACCGGTGAAGGCGATGATGGCCAGTGCGTCTGGTGAGAGTGCGTAGAAGCCGTACATGCGCGCGACGAGATAGACGCCCGCGGCGACCATCGTCGCCGCGTGGATGAGCGCGGAGACGGGCGTCGGACCTTCCATCGCGTCTGGAAGCCACGTGTGAAGCGGGAACTGCGCGGATTTCCCGATGACGCCGCCCAGGACGAGCAGACCCACGATGGTGAACCACGTCTGCGGTGCGAAGCCGAACGTGGTGACCGCGTGTTCGCCCGCGAGCGCCTGCTCGGCGAGGACGGGGAACGACTCCGCACCCGCGAAGGCAGCGGTCCCGAACGTGGCGAAGACCGCGACGACGCCGACGAGGAAGAAGTAGTCACCGAATCGAGTGACCAGAAACGCCTTCTTGGCCGCGCTCGGCGGCCCTTCCTCGCGGAACCAGAAGCCGATGAGCAGGTACGAGCACAGCCCCACGAGCTCGAAGAACATGAAGGCCATCAGCAGGTTGTCGGCCATCACGAACGAGAGCATCGAGAAGGTGAACAGCCCCAGTCCAGCGTAGTAACGGGGTAGCCCGGTCTCCCCCTCGTCGTTCATGTACCCGAGACTGAAGATGTGGACGAGGAAGGCGATGAGCGAGACGATGACGAGCATCAATGCCGACAGCGGATCAATGAGAAGACCGAAGGTCAGGTCGACTGCGTCGATACCCTCTGCCCAGACGTAGAGTGTCGAGTGGTGTGTGCCACCCGAGGAAACGGCACCGAAGGTCGCAATCGACAGCAGGAGCGACCCGCCGGTGGCTGCGATACCAGCGAGCGCCCCGCCCTTCGGCATCCGCTTTCCGAGTGCCAGCGCGATGACGAACGAGAGGAGCGGAAGCAGTGCAATCGCCGGGATGAAATTGAATATTCCTGCCATGTTACCACCTCATCGTGACGGCTTTCGTTACGTCGACGCCGTCGAAGTTGCGATACAGGACGAGGATGATACCGATACCGACAGCGACTTCGGCGGCCGCAAGCGCCATGGTGAACAGACTGAACGTCTGTCCCGTGACGTTCCCCCAGTAGAGGGAGAAGGCGACGAGGTTGATGTTCGCCGCGTTCAGCATCAACTCGACGGACATCAAGAACAGGAGGGCGTTCCTCCGTGTGAGGATGCCGACGAGGCCGATGCAGAAGACGGCCGCAGAGAGCAGTAGATAATACTCCGGCGGAACCATCAGTTTTCACCCTCCGTAGTCTCGTCGTCCCCGGTCTCGACGCCGAGTGCATCGCGAACGACCCGACCACCGTCAGCGACCAACTGCGAGGGTGTCACCTCACCCTCGCGCTTTGCGAGGTGGAGGGCACCGTCGAGGGCCACGTCCAGAACGATAGCGATGGTGATGAACGCGACGAGGAAGCCTTCAGCCGGCACGTCGCCGAGGTCGAGGTCGAACATCGCATAGCCGATGCTGGCGGTAATGTTAGCGCCGTCGGCGAACCCCTGGGGGTCACCGAACGTTGCACGCATGAACGCGACGGCCATCACCGCAAACAGGGCGACTGCCGCGAGTCCGGGCAGCAGGTGCGAACCGAGTTTTAACTCGGGCCTACTCGTCATGTACTACTCGCCTCCGTGTCAGAACGCGTTAGCATCACGGCGAACGTGATGAGGATGAGGACCCCGCCCACGTAGACGAGGATCTGCATCGCGGCGAGAAATTCCGCCTGCAACATCACGTAGTGCACCGCGACGCTCAAGAGCGCCGCCCCGAGCAAGAGTGCGGAGTGCCATACGTCCCGCACGAGGACGACGCCCAGGCTGGCACCCACGGTTACGAGGGCGAACAGCGCGAACGCGATGGTTTCATAAACCATTGTGTGTGTCTCCTTGTGGATTCCCTTTGAACATTTCGAGAACGGTCAGTCCTGATTTTGGGTCGTCGTCACACGAACCACCTCACTGGTAATCGACCTCCCCTTCGCCTTCGCCGACCCACGCGCTGCGGTCGGGGTTTCGAGAGTTGAGGGGGTCGATGTCCTTGTACCAGGGGACGTTCTTGAGTTGTTCCATGTTGTACGCGAACTCGTGTTTCGTATCCGCGGTGAACTCGAAGTTCTGCGTGAGCAGAATGGCGTCCACCGGACAGACTTCCTCACACAGTCGGCAGTAGATACACTGGCCGATGTGGAGGTTGTACTGTTCGCCGTTTCGCTGGTCGTCCATGACGATCTGGATGGTGTCGTTCGGACAGACGTTCTCGCACTGCCGACACCAGATGCAGCG
>JBNJGG010000111.1:0-9511 GCA_051747545.1 Halobacteriota archaeon
GACTCGTCGATCGGTCGATGCGGTGTCCGGATCCTGGGGAGCCAACTCGAACGACTCTACAGTTCGCCCTTCCTCGCGACGATGGTGCCGGACACGCAGACGCCCTACGTGACGCTGCCCACGGTCATCGCCGAGGAACTGGGGACGCAGGTACGTTCGAAGAACGACGTCGAACCGCCGAGCCTCGAAGAGCGTATCGGCGCGCTGACGTACGACACCGACATCGGCAACCCGCACATCACGCTGCGGGACAACTCCTACGCCGCGAGTGGCGCGGCCGTTGCGGCCTGCCCGGTCAGCGCAGCCGACTTCGGCGGCGGCTGTTACCGTGCGGAGACTATCACGACCAACGGCCACGAAGAGCGCGTCGTGAGTCTCGACACGCAACCCTGCGTCGAGTGCGGGACGTGCGCCGTCGTTGCCGACACCGACTGGGAGCACCCACGGGGCGGCAAGGGGGTCGAGTTCAAACAGGGATGACTCACTCAGGCTACTACGAGCGAATCTGTGACCACGCGGAGGCTGCCAGCGACGCCCGTGCGGCGTTCGACCCACCGGCTCGCCCCCCTGCAGAGGCGGAGGCGATGGAGTTTCTCCGCTTCGGTCTCGGGCCACTTGTCACGCTCTACATCGAGGCGCGAACAGCCGGGTGGGACGTCCGGTTTTCGGCCGAGGAACTCGAGTTGTTCCACCGGGCCACCAACGACTGGCTCACGCTGTACGCCGCCTGCTACGGCGTCGAGTTCGAGACGGATTTCACCGTCCGGGAAGCCGCCGAAATCCTGATTCGAACCCACAACATCCGCGACACCGCAGAACTACTCACCCACGTCCCCGCTCGCTGACTCACCGGCTTCGCTTTTTCCTCCTGCGTACGGACGCTCCGGCCGGTACCCGCTATCTCACGCCCGAGTAGCTCCGGCGATGCCGAGTCAGAACTGAACAGCTATTGCCGTCGAGAAATTGACAAAATTCGCCCACTATCGCGCTGTCGCCCTGCCACCGAGTCCTACCCGGATTGGTTTAACACGAAGAACTATTATGTATCAGTGAATGGTACTTGTTACCATGGATATCACAGAGACGCTCGACTTCAGTCACAAGGACCGCAGGGACATCTACAACTACATCGAGAGCCACGGGACCGTGCGAGAAGCCGAAGTACGCCGGGCGCTGAATCTCGACCCGGGAGCTCTCGGTGCGCACGTGACCGTACTCAGGCGAGACGGCTACATCCGAAAGGTCGGCGACAAGCTACAGGTCGCGTTCCAGGAGGAAGCCGTCGAGGACCACGAGTCCGACGGCGTCCACTTCACGATTCGCTCCGCACAGGAGTTCGACCGTGAAGGCCTCGTCGAGGTGATTCGCCACGTCGCCGAAGACGGGTCGTACATCGAGGCCGAAACCGTCGCCGACGTCATCGACCACGAGGAAGTCGTCCTCAGACACAACGATGTGCGTTCGCGATTGATTTTCGTCGCCACGGTGGACGACACCGTCGTCGGGTGGGTCCACCTCGACCTGCCGGAGGCCGAGAAACTGAGCCACACCGCAGTCCTCACCGTCGGCATCCTCGAGGAGTACCGCAATCACGGTATCGGGTCGGCCCTGCTGGAACGCGGCGTCGGCTGGGCCCGCGAACACCGATTCGAGAAACTGTACAACAGCGTCCCGTCGACTAACACGCTCGCAATCGACTTTCTGGACGGTCGCGGCTGGGAGACCGAGGCGGTTCGCGAAGGCCACTACAAAATCGACGGCGAGTACGTCGACGAGGTGATGATGGCGTACGACCTCGACTGAATCTGCACCTCTCTCGGCGGCCTCGCGCGTTCTTCGGCTCCGAGGTCCGGGTCGCTACTGCCAGTTCGTTTCCGCATCGTCGAGTGGTTCGGCGACGACGCCGTCCTGCTGGACCAGCGACCGCCCGTGTGAGGTACACACCTCCCTGTTCTCCGCCCACGGGATGTGGAGTCGCACTGCCGCCCGATTCTCACACCCCGCTTCTGCACAGCGTTCCATGAGGGGAGTCGGTACCGGAGGCTAATCCGTCTACCGCTCACGCGAGGACTTCTCGACGTACCGGTCCCGCTCTTCGAGCGCCACTTCGTCGCCGTAGCGGTCGACCAGCGGTTTGTACGCGTCGCCGAGCGTCCGCATGCACATCCGCGTCGAGACGAAGTCCAGTTCCTCGCCGACATCGTCCCACGGGTGACACTGGAGGACCTTCCGGACGAGCAGTCGCTCCGCACGTGCTGGAAGGTCGACGGCGTCGTCGACGAGTGCGACGACCGCCAGCCGTCGGAACCCGCTCGGGTCGGCGGTGTAGAGACCGGGACCGTAGGCCGCGTCGGCGACGACGCGCCACTGCCGCGCCGAGAGGCCGGGGGCGACGCTCGCGGGCGTCGCTCGGAGGGCTGCCCGCGCGACGTCCGGTTCGAGGTCGCAGAGCGCGTCTGCGAGAACGCTCCCGATTCGCTCGGTGAACCACTCGGCGTGTCGGTCACACAGCGCCCTCCCAGTCGCCGACAGCGGCAGGAGCATGAGCGCGGAGTACTCGCCGCTTGTCTCGTTTCGGGTCGTCGAGAGGTGGACTGTCCCGTAGTCGTTGTCGGCCCAGAAGGAGAGCAACTCCGGGGTCGCCCCGTAGCCGACGCCGAGCCAATCGACTTCCTCGGAGACCTCCTCGCGTACCGCCGTGAGCAACCGCGAACCGAGGCCGCGCGACCTGACGGCGTGGTGTGTGGCGATGCGCATCACCCGGTAGCCGACCGGTTCTCCTGCCGCCTCGTCCCGCAACTGACTCGTCATGACGTCCGGGAGCATGTTGCCCCGGATGCGACCCCCGTCGTACATGTCGCGCCGCGTCGTCTCCGACAGTCCGCCCTCTCTGGCGAGCAGCGCCACGGAGACGACGTGCCCGTCGTGGGTGAGCGCCCGAAGCGTCAGGTTCGGCGCGTCGAGCAGTCGCGCGAGGTCGTCCGGTTCCGTCCGGTAGTGTGCGAGTACCAGCAGCCCGAACACCTCTCTGAGGAGGTGTTCGTCCGCGAGCAGTTCGTTCGGAGAAATCGACCGGTACGTGGTCGTCCCCGACGTCGCGTCCTCGACGAGCGGAGCCACGGCGGGGCGGGCGTCTAACAGCAGGGCTCGAAAGGCCCACGCCTCGACGGGGTCGCCGCGAGCGTAGCGAATCGGTTCGTCCATCTCGACGACGGTCACGTCGCGCTCGCTCTGTCGCAGGTGGTCTCGAAAGCGCACCGAGAAACCCCTGCCTGCGCCCTCGTACCCGTGAATCGTCGTGAAGAAGCCCGCACTCGGTGCCTCCGAGAGGCACGCGAGCAATCGAACCGGGAGCGCAGCCGCCTCGTCTACCAGCACCACGTCCGGGTCGTCGGGAAGCGTCGCCGCCTCGGCGGGTGGGGCGAATCGAACCACGCCGTCCGTCGTCGCGTCGGTGGTCGCCGTGATTCGGTGGGCGGTCTCGTCGTACGCATCGAGGCAGTCCATCGCCGACAACATCGCCTTCGCGCGGACGAACACTTCGTTCGCGCTCCGGTACGACGGCGCGGTAACGAGCACGTCGCACCCATCCGCCGCGAGACACCCGGCCGCGAGGCCGGCGGCGCTGGACTTCCCTCGCCCGCGGTCGGCCTCGACGACGACGACGCGTCCCGGACGACTGAGCGACTCGAGCGCCCGGAGCGTCCTCGACTGGTCGCCCGTCAGCGACGCTTCGTAGGCGGCGCGGGGGAACTCGCGCCCCGAGGGAACCCACGGCGTTCGGTCGAGAGCGGGTGGCTCACCCCCGACCACGCCGTCGCGCTCGATTCGGTAGTCGATTCTATCCGCCTCCGAATCGGCTGCGCCGACACCCTCGTCGGTGTCGCCGTCATCGGTGCCGACGTTGACAACCGCGACACCCGGGTGGGTTCGGAGCGTCTCCACGAGGCGCGTCCGGAAGCGTCCGGTCACGTCGTCGACGGAGAATGGAGGAACGGCCAGTCGCTCGTCGAACGCGTCGCGTCGGTCGGGCCACGTCGAGAGGGGCGGCGTGAGCAGAACCAGCAGTCCCCCGCCGTCGACGCTGCCGACGACGCGCCCGAGGGTGTTCGGGGAAAAGTCCCCGTGAGCGTCGAGGACGACCGCGGTGCGGGTGGCCCCGAGCAGGTGGTCGGCGTTCGCGGGCGGGCATCGCTCGAATCGTGCGCCCTCACCATCGCCGTCGTTGGTCGCCTCGTGAATCGCGGAATCGTCGAGTGCCGTCACGACCGTCGTCGCTTCGTCGGAGACTCCGGCCGCCTTCAGTGCTGCCGTCGCAGCGGCGAGTCCCGCCTCGCGGCCCCCGGAAAGGACGAGCAGTCGTCGCTGGTTCGCCCGCACAGCGGCCGTTCGCAGGTCGTGGGCGAGGGCGTCGAGCGTCATGGCTGCGGGTCCAACGCTCCGACGGTCGTGGACATCATGTCTCCGGGTTCTCTCCCCGGACCTATGGCGGTTTCTGTCGCCGAGTCTGACCTCGTCCGCGCGGCGAAATCACCATGCGTCGTCATGCCACAGTGCCGATTGTTTGAAAGCGCTTTTATGGAGTGCTGTACAACTCAGACCTACAGCCTGCCCGGGGTTGATGAGGCCCCTCCCCACTAGGGACCTGTCCACTGGAGGGGGGCGCGAGCCCGCGAGCAGGAGAGGAGAATCACTAATGCCAGTCTACGTCAACTTCGATGTTCCGGCCGACCTCGCAGAGCGTGCAGTAGACGCGCTCGAGGTCGCCCGAGACACAGGAACCGTCAAGAAAGGAACGAACGAGACGACCAAGGCCGTCGAGCGCGGTAACGCCAAACTCGTCTACATCGCCGAGGACGTCGAGCCCGAGGAAATCGTGATGCACCTTCCCGAACTCGCCGAGGAGAAGGGAATTCCGTTCATCTACGTCGACACGCAGGACGACATCGGCCACGCCGCAGGTCTCGAAGTCGGGAGTGCGGCCGCCGCTATCGTCGACGCGGGCGAGGCCGACGAGGATGTCGAGGACATCGCCGGCAAGGTCGAGGAACTCCGATAAGCGACCATGAGCGCAGAAGAGAGCGCCAGCGACTCGACGCCCGCCGAGGTCATCGAGATCGTTGGGAAAACCGGAATGCATGGCGAAGCCATGCAGGTCAAGTGCCGCATTCAGCAAGGCTCGAACAAGGGCCGGATCATCACGCGGAACGTCCTCGGTCCCGTCCGCGAGGGTGACATCCTGCAGCTGCGCGAGACTCAGCGCGACGCCGATTCGATTGGAGGCCAGTGACAATGGTCGAAAAACGCACGTGTGATTTCAGCGGTGAAGACATCGAACCCGGAACCGGAACGATGTACGTCCGAAACGACGGGACGATTCTTCACTTCAAAGACTCGAAAGCAGAGAAGAACTACTTCCTGGGTCGCGAGGCCCGCGACCTCGAATGGACCGCCGCCGGTGGCGCACCGGTCGCGGAGGACACAGAAGAATGAGCGACGAGCGAACGTTCGTCATGGTCAAACCTGACGGCGTCCAGCGCGGTCTCGTTGGCGACATCATCTCGCGCTTCGAGACGCGCGGGCTGAAACTCGTCGCTGCGAAGTTCATGCAGATCGACGAGGACCTCGCTCACGACCACTACGGCGAGCACGAGGGCAAACCCTTCTTCGAGGGTCTCGTCGACTTCATCACCTCTGGTCCGGTGATGGCGATGGTCTGGGAGGGCGAGGACGCGACTCGACAGGTCCGCCGCATGATGGGCGAGACCGACCCCGCAGACTCTGCGCCCGGCACCATCCGCGGTGACTTCGGTCTCGACCTCGGTCGGAACGTCATCCACGGCTCCGACAACGAGGACGAGGGCGCAAACGAGCGAGAAATCGCACTCTTCTTCGACGAGGACGAGCTCGTCGATTACGAGCGCGCCGACGAAGGCTGGCTGTACGAGTAACGTCTCGACGACAGTCAGGCAGAGCCCGCGAGACAACTCCGTTTTTCACCCCATCACCACCGCGGTCGCTAGCCGACGGCGACGCGCCTTCAGCTGTGACGTTCGTTTCTCGTCCGAGACGTGATGTTCGGTGGACACGCCCCCTGCTACACGGTGTCGACCGGTGATGGATACCGGTGACTCCGGATCATCGTCCGAGACGGTGGCACCGTCCGAGAGGGTGGACGACTCTCACGCTCGGAAGTCCGCGGAAGTGATATGACGCAACCGGACGAAATTCTAGGAGCGAGATGACGCGGCCGGACGAGCGCGTGGTGGCCCCGGCACTCCTCGGGACGATCGCGATCATCATCGGCGTGTTGGTAGCGTGCGTAGCCACCGTCAGCGCCCACGACCCCACCTTCGGAGCCGGCGGGTTCGGCTTCGGATCTCTCCCCGTCGTCGTTCTCACCGTCTCGCTGAGCGTGCTCGGCGGTGGAGTCCCTCTCCGTCTTCGAGGTTCACACCCGGTTGGTCACGGCCACACGTAGATTTCGGATCTCGGAGTCGTCCTCGTCGTTCTCGGCGGGTGGGCAGTCGCGCTTGCCGCGCTCGAGGGGATTGCACTCTCTTTGGTGGGTGTCACCGCCGGCGCATTGCTGACGTGGTCCGTCCGCGAACGCGTCGCTGGCGGCTGTTCGGGGTGTGCCGAAGTCGCCCTCGGAGCCGTGGTGTTTGCACCGGATTCTGGAGGGTTCGCTGTTGACGGCACTGTACGCCACCGACGCCGCTCTCGGCATCGCCGGTGCGGTACTGCTTGCAGCCCACGCCGCCGCGGAGACGACTGCGATGACCGGGCTCTGTGCGACCACGAGCAGACGGTGGGGTGTGACCTCCGTCGTCGTCATTCCGGCCGCGTTTCTTTTCGGTGCCATGTTGGGCGACACCGCTGCGTCGGCGTTCTCCCCGCCTCTACAGGTCATCGTGCTTTCCATCGTCGGCGGCGTGCTGGTCGCCGCCGGTGTCGCGACCAAGCGGCGTCCGGACACCCGCCCGGTTGCGGCGTGAGTTTCCCTCGACAGAATCGACCGCCAACGTGACGTTCTGATCACCCCGGGCAAAGGGCTATCTCCCTGAGACGGCACTGTGTGCTTGGGGAACACGGCACGCGATGGGCGTGTCACCACCGTTCGGTGGGACCCCAGATACACAGTCATGACACCACTCGAATTCCTACTGCTCGTGGCCGCGGGACTCCTGGTCGTGGGGCTGGTCGGGTACGTCTCCGTCCTCGTAGTGATCGCTCTCGCCGTCGGACGACTGCTGACCGCCGTCGGTCAGTTCATCGGCACCTCCGCGGACGCGACCGGTCGATCACTCGCGGACCTGGAAGCACACCTCGAATCGCTCGCGCTCGCCGCTCACATCGACACGGGCGTCGTCTGTAGCGTCGAACCCGAGCGCCGACGCCCCCGCGGGGTGACGGGACTGTTCACTCCTCCGAGAGACGGCGTTCGCATCGACGTCGCGGTTCCGTCCCCAGAGCGGGCAGTGACGAGTATCTGGTTCGCCCTGCCGGACAGTCTCCGCGGCGAATCGGCCCTCGAGCGATTCCTCGGTCGAGCGGGAATCGCGGCAGACGAACTCTCGGAGCTCGTCGGGAGGGAGGTCCCCGTGGAATTGACCGACCGCGGCACCTGGCGCGTGCAGTGGGAGGTGCAATCGGCCCCGACGCCGACATCCACGCGCTATCTCGCCCACGTCCGAACCGCTCTCGCAGAACGTTCCTGAATCTGCATCGGTCCGTCTCTTCGACGTTCTCGAATTCGAGACTACCACGATTTCTTCAATTAATCATTTAGTTTTGTGAACCAACAGTTCACCTATGGTAGCGACCCAACTACTCGTCGCTGGAGTGATGGGGCTCTTCCTGCTCGTCGTGGTCGCGTGGCTCGTGCGAGCCGCCTACCAGCGGTCGTACACACCCTCGATTGGGGGTGGAGCCATCGCCCGCGAATCCTACGTTACCGAAGAGCGTGAGAAACCCGCGGGGCTGATCCGGTGGTTGACGACGGTCGACCACAAAGACATCGGGATGCTGTACGGAGCCTACGCCGTCGTCGCCTTCGTCGTCGGTGGGACGATGGCGATGCTCATGCGAACCGAACTCCTCACCCCCGAGACGACGCTCATCCAACCGGCGTTCTACAACGGGCTGTTGACCAGTCACGGTATCACGATGCTGTTCCTGTTCGGGACGCCCATCATCGCGGCCTTCGCGAACTACTTCGTCCCGCTCATCGTCGGTGCCGACGACATGGCGTTCCCGCGCATCAACGCCATCGCCTTCTGGTTACTCCCTCCCGCGGCCATCCTCATCTGGGCCGGCTTCTTCCTCGAACCGCTCGTGAGCGGCGTCGGCCCGGCCCAGACCACCTGGGTGATGTACACGCCGCTGTCGGTGGGCGCGAGTAGCGACGCCGTCGGCGGGTACGGCGTCGACCTGATGCTGCTCGGTCTGCACCTCTCGGGTGTGAGCACGACCATGGGTGCCATCAACTTCATCACGACCATCTTCACCGAACGCGACGAGCGTGTGACGTGGGCGAACCTCGACATCTTCTCGTGGACCATCCTCACCCAGTCGGGGCTCATCCTGTTCTCGTTCCCGCTGCTGGGCAGTGCCATCCTCATGCTGCTGTTGGACCGCAATATCGGAACCGCCTTCTACGCCGTCGACGGCGGAGGGGGTCCACTCCTCTGGCAACACCTGTTCTGGTTCTTCGGGCACCCCGAAGTGTACATTCTGGTGTTGCCGATGATGGGTGTCGTCAGCTACGTGCTGCCGCGCTTCTCGGGGCGACGGCTGTTCGGGTTCAAGTTCGTCGTCTACTCGACGCTCGCCATCGGCGTGCTGTCGTTCGGCGTCTGGTCACACCACATGTTCGCCACCGGTATCGACCCGCGCCTCCGCGCGAGTTTCATGGCCGTCTCACTCGCCATCGCCGTCCCGAGCGCGGTCAAGACCTTCAACTGGATAACCACCATGTGGAACGGTGACCTCAGGCTGACCGCCCCCATGCTGTTCTGTATCGGCTTCGTCTCGAACTTCATCGTCGGCGGCGTCACCGGCGTCTTCCTCGCGTCGGTGCCGGTGAACCTCCTCGTCCACGACACGTACTACGTGGTCGGCCACTTCCACTACATCGTCATGGGAGTCATCGGCTTCGCGGGCTTTGCGGGCCTCTACTACTGGTTCCCCATCTTCGCCGGTCGGATGTATCAGCAGCGACTGGCGAAGTGGCACTTCTGGCTGTGGATGATCGGCTCGAACCTCACCTTCCTCTCGATGATCATACTCGGGTACGGCGGCATGCCGCGGCGCTACGCCACCTACCTGCCCCAGTTCGTCACGCTCAACCGACTGGCCACACTCGGAGCGTTCCTCCTCCTCGTGGGCGGCCTCATCTGGCTGTGGAACTTCGTCGACTCGTGGCTCGAAGGACCGAGAATCACCGACGCCGACCCGTGGGACCTCGACGACTACGGGCTTCGAACCGCCGAGTGGGAGTGGTTCGAGC
>JBNJGG010000112.1:0-9317 GCA_051747545.1 Halobacteriota archaeon
GGCAAGCCGCTCGCCGCGGCGACGCTTCCCGACCACGACGCCGTCGCCTTCGCGGTCCCGGGCAAGCCCGTCGGCGCGCTCACCATCGCGACGCTCGTCGCCCGTCCGTTCTTCGTCGGTGACGACCGCCTGCCGGCGCTGGACATGAGGCTCGCCCGAGACGTGGAGTTCGGCCCCGAGGGGTTCGAGTACGTCGTCCCGGTGACGTTCGAGGGTGACGAGGCGATGCCGCTGGGACACGTCGACTCGCCGCTCGGCGTCTACGAGCGCGTCTACGACCCGAGCGTGCTCTCCTCGAGTACCCGGGCGTCTCGCGCCGACGGCTTCTTCGTCGCCGAGTCGGACGTCGTGGCCGGCGACACGGTGTCCGTCGTCCCGTACGACGTCGTGGAATGACGACTGACCTCCCCATCACCGAATGACAACTGACCTCCCCATCACCGAATGACGACTGACCTCCCCATCGTCGACCCGGACGACCTGAGTGACGGCGGAGGCGGACCCCGAAGAGACGCGTCAGTGGGCGGCGTCCTGCTCGCGGCGGGGACGAGTACGCGCTTCGGCGAGGCGAACAAACTGCTGGCGACGGTCGAGGACGACCCGGTCGTTCGACGGGCCGCCGAGACGCTCCTGGCCGCCGGTCTCGACTCACTCGTCGTCGTCGTCGGCCACGAGGCCGACCGCGTCGAGCAGGCGCTGGAGGGCCTCCCGGTCGAAATCGTCGTCAACCCCGAGTACGAGGCTGGACAGGCGACCTCCGTCCGGGTCGGCGTCGACGCGCTCGACGGCGTCGACGCCGCGGTGGTCGGGCTTGGAGACATGCCCTTCGTCGACCCCGCGAGCGTTCGCGCACTCGTGCGGGCCTACCGCAACGGGCCGTGGACCGCCCTCGCGGTCGCCTGTGACGGCGTTCGCGGGAATCCAGTGTTATTCGACAGTTGCCACTTCGAGGCGCTCACGACGGTCGCGGGCGACGTCGGCGGGCGGCACATCCTCCTCGACGGCGACGACTCCGCGCTGGTCGAGACCCACGACACCGGCGTCCGTACCGACATCGACACGCAGACCGACCTCGAACGAGTCCGAGACGAGTAGCGGGACGGACGCCGTTTCCGCTACCGCCTCCGAAATTCAGTCGTCGCCGACGGCGGGCGTCCACCGATGCGTCCCGTCCGCAGAGAGTCGCTTCACCGCCGCTGGCGACGGGGCAGACCGCCGCAGCGTCGGCCCGACGAAGTAGCGTCCGGTCACGTCGAAGTCGGGGCTCTCACGGAGCATGTCGCGGTCGGCCATCGTCGAGAGCACGTCGCGGACGGTTCGCTCCCGACCAGCGACGAGATTCGCCTCGTCGACGACGCTGTCGACGTCGACCCACCCCTGCGTGAAGGCCAGCCGAATGGCCGCCACCCACGCGGGTTCACGATTCAACTCCCGACACATGTTCTCCTTGGCGTACTGAGGCGGGGGACTTGAATGCGCCTGCCGAGAGTCGTGAGGAGAGCCGTCAGCGGCGGGATCGGAAGTCCTCCTCGCGCCGGGCACGGCGGAGAGTCAGCAGGAAGATGAGCGTCATCACCGTCGCGATGGCGAAACCAATCGCGCCGAAGACCGGTGCCACCTGCGTCAGGATGGCCGAACCGACGACCCACGCGGAGGTGATGAGGGCGAAGGCCAACGGCCTCGAAACGGCGGTGAGCGCCCGCAGGAGGTCGATGTCGACGCGGATTTCACCCTCGGTTATCGTTTCGAGAGTGTCCTCGACCGACGCTGGAATCCGAAGCGCCGCCCGGGCGGAGGCCGAAACGTCACCGCGGGCCTCCGACAGGAACGCCCTGGCACCGCGTCCGAGGTAGCCGTGCGACCGCAGGAACTGCCGGGCCGCCGCGATGAAGTCGAACTCCGGGTCGAGTTGGCGCAGGACGCCCTCGCTGACGGTCCCGACGCGAATGACGAGCATCAGGTCCGGCGGGATTCGAAACGGGAAGTCCCGCAGGACGGTGATTGCCTCCGAGAGTATCATGCGCCAGTCCGAGACGCCGCGACCCTCGAGGTCGTCGATGACGAGGTCCAGCACGTGGGCCATCGCCCGTCGGTCCACGTCCGGATCGAGCGCCCCGAGGTCGACGAGCACGTCCATGATGCGGTCCACGTCGCGAGCGACGGTCGCGAGGTACAGGTCGACGATTGCCTGCTGCATCCGCGGTGAGAAGCGTCCGGACATTCCGAAGTCGTAGAAGACGACGCGCCCTCGCTCGTCGACGCCGAGATTTCCCGGATGTGGGTCGCCGTGAAACACCCCGTCTTCGATACCCATCTTGAAGTAGGCGTTGGCGACCTCGTGAGCGATTTCCTTCGGGTCGAAACCGGCCGCACGGAGACGCTCGACCTCGGTTATCTTGATGCTCTCGACGTACTCCATGGTGAGGACCCGCTCGGACGACACCTCGGAGTACCACCGCGGGATGCGAACGGACTCGTCCTCGGCGAAGTTGCCGCGAATCTCGTCCATCATCCGCCCCTCCCGGTCGAAATCGAGTTCCTCCCGGATGATGCGCTCGAAGTCGTCGGCCATGTTTCGGAGCGAGAACCGGTGTTGTCGCGGCGCGACGGCGACGGCCACCGGGAGGAGGCGGCGAATCACCCCGAGGTCCGTCTCGATGAGGTCGACGATTCCGGGGCGGCGAACCTTGACCGCGACGCGGCGTCCCTCGTAGCGGGCCTCGTACACCTGCGCGAGCGACCCGCCCGCCAGCGCCTCGGTGTCGAACGCCTCGTACGCGTCCGTGCCGACGTCGTCTGCGATGGTCGGCTCGATTTCTCCGAACGGCCCGGGTGGAACGGCGTCCTGTAACGTCGCAAACTCCTCGGCGTAGACCTCGGGGACTACGTCCGGACGAGTCGAAAGCACCTGCCCGATTTTGATGAACGTCGGCCCCAAATCGAGCATCGTATCGCGCATCTCGACTGCGCGGACCTGGCGCTGATCGCCGGTCACCCGTCGGGACCGACCGACGACGACGAACCGGTGTCTGTCCCGCAGGTACGCGAGCAGAAACGGGAGAAACCGGAGGGCGATATGCGCGAATCGGGCGGGGTACCACGCCATGCGACTGTCTAGTTGTTGTTCGCCCCGTACGTCCAAATATGTGAACGTCACTCGCACAGACAGAGACAGCAGCCGAGCGGGGTGAGAAGCGCGACCGGGCAGACGCGACGTGAGAGGACACGGGGAGAGCGTGGGCGAGAGTGACTCACCGAACGAGTGTCAGCACGACGTGACATCCACAGACCCGTCCAGGTCGACCTGAACGTACGCGTCGAACAGCGGTTTCAGTCGATTGAGAACCATCTCGTCGTGAGCCTCCGGGTCGATGTGAACGTGTCCGATGGCACCTCGATTTCCGAGTTGGGTTCGAAGTACGTTCAAAAATTTGAACGCCGACGAGACATCGGTGTAGTGGAGCAACGCAGAGAGGGAGTGGAAACACACCCGGGTTTCCGCGTCGTCGTCGTCCCAGCGGTCGAGACACTTCGTGATTCCCATGCCGAGTTGCGTGAAACTCTCGGGCGGCGAAACGGTCTCCACCGTCATCGATTCACCGTCCGCCCCTGTGGGAGATTGCCCCGCGGTAGAGCGAGTCTGCGTCTCGACGTTCACGACTGAGAGGTCGGATATCTCGGTTCGCATCTCGTCCCACTGGCGACGCCGCTCGGGAGGCGATTGAATGTAGTCGATGTGGAGGACGTTCGGCCGGGTTGTGACCCCGTCGAGCAGTAATCGGACACACGTTGACGACTCTGTTGGCCCGACTGATGGTGCGGCTAACAAGATGAGCGTGACCGAATCTTTGCTAAGCAGCACTATTCGTACTAACTGGAAAAATATCAGATACGTAAACGTACCGATTGAGGTGAGCGGCCGTCCAGTCTGCTCGTGGACGGTAACTGCGAACTCGACTACCGACGAACCACAGGAGTTGTGCGGCCTTCGCTTCGAGGTGGAATGCGCAACCGACAAACCGTCTAGCGCTGAGACCAACGAACGTGGACGTTCGATCCGGATGATTTCTGAATAAACTAGATGTCGGGTGTGGGTGATTTGGGCAAGATACAATATCCTCGAACGCATCTGCACCGTTGCTTCCGTATCTGGGCAGCGGAAGCTTGGCGAATCCACTGACCCCACTGAGGGATTCGCTTCTCTCTCGGGCGACGTAGAACCTTCGAAGGTTCACTTCGCCCACAGAGGCAGTTCACTCTAGATCGTGACGCTCAGTAATCGAGGCAGCCCACAGGCTCCAGTTCTTGGTAGCGAATCGTCCGTTCAGAGGCCAATTTACGGGCGGTGCTCACCAGAACTCGCATTCAATTCAAAACAGCTAGTGTGACTTACCGGACATGCCGAATGCAAAACCCAGATACATCGCAGACAGAAGCGCTACCATCAATTCTTTATAATATAGCCGTACCGTACATTGAAACATCGTGTCACCCGACATAGACAGTACACACCAACTCCAGGGGTTGATCGAGAGTTCACCGGACGCGATTGTAATAGCCAATCCGTACACAAAAGAAATCGTAGAAACGAACCATGCAGCTGGAGATCTATTCGGATACACGCAGGAAGAATTACGTTCGATGTGTATTCTTGACCTCCATCCCGCCGACGAAAGGAGGCGGTACGAACGCCTCTTTCGGGAACATTTCGAAACCCAGCCTGCAGTGATCTCTCAATTCGACGATGGGTCTCCCGTGTTTGCGGCCACGGCTGAAGGAGAATACATCCCCGTCGAAATCAATGCATGGGCGATCGATATTGAAAAAGAAGACCTGGACACACCCCTGTTTCAGGGCGTATTTCGGGAGATTTCTGAGAAGCTCCGACGCAGGAGGGAACTTCAGCAGCAGAATGAGCGGTTCGACGAGTTTGCGACCGTCGTCTCCCACGATTTGCGAAATCCGCTGAACGTCGCTCAGGGACGGGCAACACTCATCAGTCAAGAGTATGAAAGCGAGCATCTCGGCCCACTCCAAACCGCATTAGACCGAATGGAAACCATCATCGACAACACCCTCACACTCGCCCAGAATGGGCAACGAGTTGGAGAACTGGAACCGGTCAACGTCGTCAATACGATAGGAGACTGTTGGGGGACGGTAGACACGTCCGAGGCCACGCTGGAGATTGCCGACGAATTCACGATTATGGCGGATCCGGATCGGTTACGCCACATCTACGAGAATTTAATTCGCAATTCGGTCGAACATGGCGGTGACTCTGTCAACGTCCGCGTGGGACGGGTCGGCGAGAGCACGATGTACCTTGAGGACGACGGACCAGGAATTCCCGAAGACGAGCGGGATGATGTCTTGACCCCCGGCTACTCGTCAAGATCCGACGGAACCGGGTTTGGGCTGGCCATCGTTCATCGCCTCGCTGAAGCCCATGGCTGGACGATCAATCTGACCGAAAGTGACACTGGTGGAGTGCGATTCGAGTTCAAGAGTGTCGAGATAGAATGATCGGCCGACTCGTCGAATGCGGATTCGAGATGCTCGATCGAACCGGAGGGCGGACGAGCAGGCAGGCACGCCGAATCGGCAGGTATTGGAAGAAGTCGACGACCTCATTTTCCAGTTTGAAGGACGCGGACGTGGTCAAGCGCACCTATTTTCACTGTGAAAACCGACCGACTGCAAGTGAGTCAACAAGTAAACACTTGAACTCACCCGAAGATGGACAGTTGTCGGAACGGCGCAAACGTCAGTTTCCGAAAGTAGAGGTACCTGTACCCTCAGTTTCATCACAGATACTAAACAGGTAAAATTTTGATGGGCCCTGCGAGATTCGAACTCACGACCACTCGGTTATGAGCCGAGCGCTCTAACCAGGCTGAGCTAAGGGCCCGTGTTCTGACGTACCTCGGGTCGCCTCTTTAGCGTTGCCCATCGTCGGAGACGACTCACATCGAACGGGTAACAGCGTCGACGATGCCCTGCGCGTCGGTAGCAGAGTCGACGGAGAGAAACAGCCCCTCGTCGTCGGCCAAGAGTCGGACTAGCGTCATCTCGTCCATCCCGGTGATGAGGGTTCGAACTCGACCCGTCTTCGAGAAGAGGTGGCGTTCGAACAGGTCTCGTTCGACGAAATCGAGATGAACGTACGAGTAGATGTCGGCGACGTGTTCGAGTACCTGCTCGGGGCCACCGTACCACTCTATCGCCGCCTCGTCGACGTACATCGTGTTGAACTCCTGGGCGGTGTACTCGACGAAGAAGTAGAGCAATCCGTCGACCGCTGTGAGTGCTGCTTCTAGCGCCGTGTCGGCGTCGAGAGAGACGACCGACGAAGTGTGCTGAACCGTGCCCATCGTACTCACATGTAGTGCAGGGTAGAACTATCTATCTTTGCTGTCTATCAATGCTCGACCGTCTCGAATTGCGGACGCGACGTGAGGCCAGCTAGCGGTCGAGGAACGACAGAGACGAGAGGGACGCTCTCGGCGAGAGACGAATCGAAAGTGCGGAGACGACGAATTAGCGCCGTCGCCAGGACTCGAACCTGGGACTACCTCGTTTCTGCGGCGAACAGCGGTGTACTGATCACCGTAACAGCGAGGGGCTCTACCAACTGAGCTACGACGGCTCGGTGCACTCTCCGCTACTTTGGCTTATTTGAAAGGGCTTTCGTTTTCGCCCGACGGTACACCGACACGCTTTCGCAATCGGGGAAGAGACAGGTGTACATGAATGGCCTCGACAGCGTGGTCTCACAGGTCCACGACCGGGTCGACCCGGACCACGACGAGCAGGAGCGGCTCCGAGTCGCCGTCGACGTGCTCTCCGAGCGCATCCGCGAGGCTGTCGAGGACCTACCGGTCGATGCCGACGTACTACAGGTCGGCAGCACCGCGAGAGGGACGTGGCTCTCCGGCGACCGCGACATCGACCTCTTCGTCCGCTTTCCAGTCGACCTCCCGCGCGGGCAACTGGAGTCGTACGGCCTCGACGTTGGCCACGTCGTCCTTCCAGAGGGACGCGAAGAGTACGCCGAGCACCCCTACGTGACTGGCGTCTACGACGGCTTCGACGTCGACCTCGTTCCGTGTTACGACGTGGACGAAGCGACCGAGATTCGCTCGGCGGTCGACCGGACCCCGTTTCACAACCAGTACCTCCGTGAACACCTCGACGACGAGACGGCCGCACAGGTGCGCGTCGCCAAGCAGTTCCTGAAGGGCATCGGCGCGTACGGAAGCGACCTCAGGACCCGTGGCTTCTCGGGGTACCTGACCGAACTGCTCGTCCTCGAATACGGCGACTTCGAGCACCTTCTGGAATCCGCCGCCGACTGGCACCCACCAGTCGTGTTCGACCCCGAAGATCACGGCGAGCGGTCCTTCGACGACCCGCTCGTCTTCATCGACCCGACCGACCCCGAGCGAAACGTCGCGGCCGTGGTCGCCGCCGAAAACGTGGCTCGGCTCCAGCACTACGCGAGAGCGCTTCTCGCGAAGCCTTCGATAGAGCTGTTCTTTCCGGACGACCCGGAACCGCTGTCGCGTGCGGAAGTACGTGACCACCTGACTCGACGCGGGACGACCCCCGTGGCTCTGGTCTTCGACACGCCGGACCTCGTCGACGATCAGTTGTACCCCCAGCTCCGACGGTCACTGGGCGGTGTCGTCTCCGAACTCGACCGCCGCGGTTTCTCACCGTTGCGGGCGACGACGTTCGCGGACGGACGCTCGGTGCTGTTCGTCGAACTCGCGGTGCCGACGCTCCCTTCGGTCGACCGCCACGAGGGTCCACCGGTACGAGTCAGGAGCCACGCCACTGAGTTCTACGAGAAATACGCCGACGCTGACGTGTACGGTCCGTTCATCGAAGACGACCGGTACGTGGTCGAACGCGAGCGCGAGGTCGTCAGTGCAACCGCCTTCCTCCGCAGCGACGTGCTGTTCGACGTGGCACTCGGTGCCCGAGTCGAGACGGCGCTCCGAGATGGCTACGAAGTCCTCGAAGGCGTGGACGTGGCGACGCTCGCCGACGAGTTCGGTGCCGAACTCGCCCGTTACTTCGACCCGAGGCCGTGAATTTCTCTGAACTCCGAGAGCTGGTCCCGTGTCGTCGCTGACGCCTCTTCGTCGGGATCCATCGGTTGACGGCCGTCGAACGTCTCGTGAACGATAGCGACGCCCTCGGCGAGGGTGTCTAATCCGTACCCGCCTTCGAGGACGAACGCGACCGCGGCGTCGGACGCGTCCGAGAGCGACCGCACTCGGTCGGTCATCAGCGCGTAGCCCTCCGTCGAGACGCGCATCCGCGAGATGGGGTCGTGGCGGTGGGCGTCGAACCCGGCGCTCACGAGTACCAGCCCGGGGTCGAACCGAGTGACGACCGGCGTGAGCAGGTCGTCGAACGCACGGAGATACGCCACGTCGCCTGCACCCGCCGAGAGTGGGACGTTGAGCGTCGCGCCCGTCCCTGACCCCTCACCGGTCTCCTCGGCATCGCCCGTCCCGGGGTAGAGCCCGTCCTCGTGGATGGAGACGTATAGGACGTCGCCGCGGTCGTAGAATATGTCCTGCGTCCCGTTACCGTGGTGGACGTCCCAGTCGATAATGGCCACTCGCTCGACGTCTGTCGAGTCCAGAACGGTCTGGGCGGCGACGGCGGCGTTGTTGAAAAAGCAAAATCCCATGGCATCGTCGACGATGGCGTGGTGGCCTGGCGGTCGGCCGAGCGCGAAGGGCGTCTCGCGGCCGTCCGCCCCTGCGACTGCTTCGAGTGCGGCCCACTGGGAGAGACCGGCGCTCGCGAGTGCGGCGTCCCACGTCGCCTCGCAGGCGACCGTGTCGGGGTCCCAGTTTCCCCCGCCATCCGCACAGAACTGGCGAATTTCGTCGACGTACGTCGCGTCGTGAACCGAGCGGACGGCCTCCTCGGTCGCCGGATTGGGGGTGACGTACTCGACGCCGTGGTGTCGAACCAGTCCGCGGCGGATGGCTCGTAGTCTGTCGGCGGTTTCGGGGTGGCGCGAACCGGTGTCGTGTTCGAGACACGTCTCGTTGTAGCCGAACTGCATGCTTACTCGAACAGCGAGAAGTACATCTCGATATCCTCGGCCTGAACGGTTCGTCGGTCGGCGTGTCGGGCGAGTTTTACCGCGCCACGGGCGACGTTGTCGGCGTAGTCTTCGAGGATATCGGCGAGGGCGATGCGCGCGTCCATCGACACGCGGAAGCGGTCGTCGACGTCGAGGCGGGCGATTCGGCCGACGGACGGAAGACGTTGATGGCCTCCGACTTCGG
>JBNJGG010000113.1:0-9253 GCA_051747545.1 Halobacteriota archaeon
GATACACTCAGCGAGAGGTGGCGGATCGACTGGGTACGACGGACTCGAACGTGAGCGCCATCGAACGGGCCGCAGAGCAGAACGTCGAGAAGGCCCGTCGGACGCTGGAGTTGATTCGGACGATTCGGTCACCAGTCCAATTCTCTGTGTCTCCGGGGACGAGTTTCGACGAACTGGTCACCGACGTCTACGCGTCCGGTGACGAGGCTGGCATCAAGCTCACGTACTGCCGTCCGGAACTCTACACCCACCTCTATGGAGTGCTCGCCGACGCCACTGAACAGAACGAACTGGTCGAACGGGTCGACGTGGGAATCACCAACGAGGGAGAAGTGCGAATCTTCACCGAGAGTCCCTAGCACCGGAGCCTTCCAGAAGCGGTGGCGAACGGCGTCGTGAACGGAGTGACAGGAGATGGCATCTGGGGGGCGCAGATTCGAAATACAGTAGCAGCAACCAACCGCGTATCGTAGTCAACGAACCGTCTCGAGACGGTCGGAGACGGATGAACTAGACCGAAACGTAGCGGTTGGAACGGGAGCGGGGTCGGAGAGTAGAGGTGACACGGTGAACCGTTGCGGGCCAATTGGCACCGGCTGGGTTCGACGGCCCGTCAGTCGCCGATGACCCGGCCGATGGAGTTCTCGACGACAGCACCGAGGGCCACGAAGGCGACGAACGCTGCCGCGATCCAGGCCCACTCGGTCGTTCCGAGGGCAACCACGTCGAAGAACTCGTTCAGCGGCGTGTACAACACTGCGAGTTGGAGGGCCAGTGAGGAGGCGACGGCGCCGACGAGCCAGCGGTTGGAGAACGGGGAGAGGTCGTACCGAGAGCGAACGAGTTGAATCCGGATGACCTCCACCGCAACCAGGAATGTAAAGAGGAGCGTCTGAGCCAGGACGAGTTGCCTGGTCGCCTGTAACCCGTAGAAGAAGAGTGAGAGTCCCGTCACGGTTATCAGCACACCGATCACGCCGACAGAGAGCATCACCCGGCGGTCGATGACCGATTCGTCCTCGCTACGCGGTGCACGGTCCATGATACCTTCGGCCTTCGGATCGACACCGAGCGCGAGTGCTGGCAGACCGTCAGTGACCAGATTGATCCAGAGCAGCATGACCGGCGTGAGTATCAGCGCCTCGGAATGTCCGGCGAACAGTGACGGGAACAGTACGCTGCCGAGGACGACCCCGATGAAGACGACGAGCACCTCGCCGGCGTTCGCCGACAGGAGGTAGTTGACGAACTTTCGAATGTTGTCGAAGATTCCGCGGCCTTCGGCGATCGCGTCGCGGATCGTCACGAAGTTGTCGTCCTGGAGCACCATGTCGGAAGCCTCCTTGGTCACGTCGGTTCCGCGGACTCCCATCGCGATGCCGACGTCGGCGTTCCGTACGCCGGGTGCGTCGTTGACGCCGTCGCCGGTCATCGCCACCCGGTGCCCGTTTTCCTGGAGCGCTTCGAGGACGCGAACCTTGTCGCCGGGTGTGACGCGAGCGAACACCTCGACTTCCTCTACGAACTCCCGGAGTTGGTCCTCGCTCAGTTCGTCGACTTCGGTGCCGGTCATCGCCCCCTCCGGGTCGAAGCCGATCTGTTTGCCGATCGCCTTGGCCGTCTCCAGGTTGTCACCGGTGACCATGACGACGCGGATGCCCGCGTCTCGACAGTCGGAGACCGCCCGACCGACTTCGTCGCGGGGCGGGTCTATCAGCCCCTGAAGACCCAGGAAGACGAGCCCGTCTTCGAGTGCCTCCTCGTCGGCGTCCGGATCAGCGACGCCCGTGCGAGCGAACCCGAGTACCCGCAGGGCGTCCGAGGCGAACGCTTCGTTCCGTTCGATGACACCCCGGCGCTTCTCGTCGGTAAGTTCCCGGACCTCGCCGTCGACGAGTATCCGGTCACACCGATCCAGCACCGTCTCGGGTGCCCCCTTCATGTACGCTGTGTAGCCGCTGTCCTCCTCGACCACGACGGTCATCCGCTTTCGGTCTGACGAGAACGGAATCTCTCGAACGCGCTCGACGTCGCTGTCGATACCAGCCTTCTTGGCCGAGACGATCAGGGCGACCTCCGTCGGATCGCCGTAGTACTCCCTGTCTTCGGAATCAGGCGCTCGTTCTGCGTTGTTGCACACCGCACCGCACCGCAACACCGGGTCGAGCACGTCTGGGTCGACTGACCTCCCGTCGCGCTGGAACTCGCCTTCCGGTTCGAGTCCCGACCCGGTCACGGCGTACACGTCGTCGCCGAAGGCGATTCGCCTGACAGTCATCTGGTTCTCGGTGAGGGTCCCGGTCTTGTCGGTCAGGATCACGTCGACCGAACCGAGGCTCTCGACGACCGGTAGACGCCGGACCAGCGCGTTCTTGTCGACCATCTTCTGAGATCCCAGCGCCAGTGTCAGCGTGACCACCGCCGGGAGGCCTTCGGGAACGGCGGCAACCGCGAGCGTGACGGCGGTCAAGAGAATCGTCAGCGGGTCGGCCTGCGTGAAGAGGAACTGCACGACGACGACGAGCGCGATGAGACCCAGGACGCCGTAACCGATTCGACGCCCCAGTTCGTCGACTTCCTCCTGGAAGGGGGTCTGGTCCTCCTCGGCTTCCTGAATCTGGGCCGCGATTCCGCCGACTTCGGTTTCCATCCCCGTCTCTACGACGACTGCTCTCCCCCGCCCTTTGACAGCGTCCGTGTTCATGTAGACCATGTTGGCACGCTCGGCGAGCGGCGTCCCCGGATCGATTGTATCCGTCGATTTGACGACGTTGGCGCTCTCACCCGTGAGCGGTGCCTCCATCGTCTCCAGGTTCGTGACCTCGACGAGTCGGGCGTCCGCTGGGATTGCGTCGCCCTGTTCGATGGCGACGACGTCCCCCGGAACCACCTCCCTGGCGGCGATGGTCCGCTTCTCGCCGTCCCGCAGTACCGTCGCCTCGGGCGAGGAGAGCTCCCGCAGCATCTCCATGGCCTTCTCGGCGCGGTAGTCCTGTACGAATCCGAAGACGCCGTTTCCGAGCAGGATGAGGAAGATGAGCCCCGCGTCGACGTAGTTGGGTTCTCCGCCGGGCAAGAGCCCGACCGCCAGCGACAGCAGTGCTGCGATGATCAGCACGTAGATCAGGAAGTCGTTGAACTGTGAGACGAATATCTCGACCGGAGAGACCTCCGCTTCCTCACGGATTTCGTTCGGCCCGTACTCTTCTAGGCGGGTCCTGGCCTCGTCCCGTGAGAGCCCTCCCACGCCCGTGTCGAGTTCCTCGAGGACTCGTTCGACTGAGAGGGTGTACCACTCCGCCACCGTCGTCTCTCGCTCATCGTCTATCGCGGTACTCATGATCGTGCGAACGGGACGCCCGCGTCGAACGCTCGCCGCCGCCTGCAACACCGGATCCCGGTCACCACCGCACCGTCAGGGCCCGATGCGTGATTTTGCACCGTGGCGCAGTTCTCCGTCGTCACTCGTCTTCTGAGCGTTTTACCACGATGACTGGCCCGTCGGATCAGCGCAACACACGGTCGGTGACGCTCCCGACGGAGAAGTGCCGAAGTCACGTTCGACCGTGCGTGCCCGTGACGAACAGTTCGACATCGTGGTCGGCACCGTATTCGGCGGTCGTCGGGTGGGCCACACCGTTCGGTGGCTCACACGGCACGTCTAACCCCTCGGCCCTGTGGGTTACCTCGTCGACACGTTCCCGTGGTGGCCAGTGTTTCCGAGCGCACCGCCCTCTGGTCGATTGTCGCCGACAGCGAACTCGTTTCGTCGACGTGCCGAACGGGAAAATCGTACCTGCAGACGATGTCCAGAGCCGCCTCGCCCGCAACCGGGATGCCGTCGCCACCGCCGTCGGCGACGAGAGTATGCTCGCACATACCGGATAGGACGGCGTCCGACGCCCTAACTTCCGGTGTCGTTCCCGGTCGGTGAGAATCGTGCGGCACCCGGGCCCTACGTGGGCCGCCCGCAGAATGGGTTCTCCTGCGAAGCCTCTGTGCGCCCGTGGCGGGTCGTCAACGGACGACCATGACCGGGACGGACGCTCGTCTGAGTACCGCCTCGGCGACGCTGCCCAGCAGGAAGCGGGCCGCCCCGATCCGACAGTGGCTTCCCATGATGACGCGGTCGACGTCGTGTTCGTCGACGTACTTGACGATGACGGCATCCGGTTCTCCGAACTCCAAGACGGTCTCGACGCTGTGGTCGTGCCCTTCGGCGACCTCACGAGCACTCCTGAACACCTCCTCGGCACGTTCCTCGGCTCTATCGTGCCACTCCTCCCAGTACTCGGGCGTCACCGAGCCAGGTGGCGCACCGTCGTCGAACTTGGGGCGCATGACGTCGATGATGCTGAGTCCCGTCCCGATGGGATCCATGACGTGCAGCACGACGATCTCGGCCTCGGGGTAATCGGTCATCGCGACCTCCAGCGCCTTCATCGAGAGGGGCGATCCCTCTGTCGGTACCAGGACCCTGATCGACATGTGCTAACTAGTGTCGTGCGACTGGAAATAGGCGTCGCTCGGATTCGTCCATCAACGATCGAACTCGGTCGGATCCTTCGTCCCGACCAGCTCGCGCGCTCGCTCGATCCAGTTCCGGACCAGTTCCTCGCTGGCCTCGGCGACTTCGGCGACGTGGGTTCCGTCGGCGACGGCGAGCTCCGAGGCGGACTCGATCCCGGCGGTTCGAAGTCGCCCGGCGTACGTCGGACCGATGCCCTCGACCTCCGTGAGGTCGTACGACTCGGCGACGTTGATGTCTTCGACCGCCTCCTCGATCTCGGTTCGAATCGCCTCGCCGACGGTCTCGACGACCGTCGTCTCGACGCCTTCGTCGGTTTCGACTTCGACAGCGATTCCCGACGGCCCGACCTCGAGACCGATTTCGACGCCGAGCGCGTCTTCGAGGAACGTTTCGATGGCCTTCGCATCGCGCCGCACGATGGCACGCGCTATCTCACCGTCTCCGTCTCCGAGGCCGACCTCTATCTCGTCTGCGTCCCCCACCGTCACGTCGGTCTCGACGTCGACGCCGAGCGCCTGCTCCACCCCCTCCCCGACGACGTCTGCGAGTGTCGGTCGGTCGGACTGTTCGAGGAACCACTCTGCGACCTCTGGCCAGACGTCCCGGTGAGCTCCGTTGGACATCGCGAGCCCGACGTGCCCGCTCGGGTATTCGATAGTCGTCACGTCGCCGGTCCCCACGGCGTCGTTGAACGGCTTGCTCGCCCCGGGTGGAACGAGGGTGTCGTATTCGCCGACGAGCTGCAGCATCGGCACGTCGATATTCGTGACGTCCACGCGCTCGCCTCCGATTGTGAGTTCGTTCTCGGACAGGAGGTTGTCCTGATAGATGTCCTCGACGAACTCGACGTAGACCTCGCCGGCGACGTCCACACCGTCGGAGAGCCATCGCTCCATCCGGGCGAAGTTCTCGACGAAGTCCTCGTTTTCGAAGTTGTCGTACAGGTCCGCGTACTTCGTGACGTCGTTCGACACCGGGTCTATCATATCGAACCCGGCCGCGAGAAACTCGCCGGGGACGTTGCCGAACGCGTCGACCATCGCCCGCGGCTCGTAGTACTCTTGGTCGCCCCACAGTTCGAGGACGCCACCGGTTTCCGCGAAGTACAGTCCGGTCGCCATCAGGGCGAGCGCGTTCACCGCCTCCGGATGCAGAGCGGTGTACATGACCGAAACGGTGCCGCCCATGCAGTAGCCGAGAACGTTGATGTCGTCCTGACCGGTTCGCTCGCGAACCTCGTCGACGCAGTTGGCCATGTAGCGGTCGACGTAGTCGTAGAGTCCGAGGTGTCGATCCAGACGCGAGGGCTCGTTCCAGTCGATGAGGTACACGTCGTGTCCGGCCTCCAGAAACCGGCGGACGATAGAACGGTCAGGCTGGAGGTCGAGGATGTACGGCCGGTTGATCAGCGCGTAGACGATCAGGATCGGTATCCGGTGTTGCTGCTCGGTGAGCGACTCGTAGTGGAGCAATTCGAGCTTGTTCTCCGTGTAGACGACCTCGCTCGGCGTCGCTCCTACCTCGGTGGACGCGGTGTTCTCGAGACGGTCTGGGACGAGGGCCGCCTTCCGGATCGTGTCCGTGACTGTCTCGAGGACCGTTCGCTGAGCAGTCAAGAAGCGACCGACGGGCGTTCGTAACTGGCTGGGTTCCTGGGGTGTCATAGCGACTGTCCACACCGGCGGCGGGTCACGGTTCGAGTGGTTTCGACCGTGCAACGTCGCGTCCGCGTCGTCTCGCTCCATCGCCGAGACGGTGTCGCCCCACGACACAGATGGCGTGCAGCGTTTCCCCTCGCACCGCCGTGAGTTCGAAGGTCTGTTGGGCCGCCCGGCGTGCGTGTTCACTCCCGTCTGTGGCCGACCGAACAGCCCCCATACAGACGAAACAACGGGAAACCAGTTAACTCTGCAGTGGTGTTCCAATCCGCTCGGAGCGGGAGCCCCCACGTTGAGTCGCTTCAGAGTGTGACCACTCCGCCGACGCGACAATCGGCTGGGGCATGCCGACTGAGTCGATGTCTGCGAGCGCGTTCTACATGGTCGGGTTCGGAGTGTACGTCGTCGTGCCGATTCCCGGCCTCGACGGATTCACTATCGACTCCGTCGATGGGCCGGGAGCTACCACCATTCGTCCCTCCTGTGTTTCTCACCAATCCACCTGCATCGATTACTGCGAAGAGCTTCAACCGAATTTCCTCGCCTACGTCTCAGAGAGTCGATCGGAGAGTCTGGGTGACGTGTAGTGAGGATATCCACGAAACGAGAGAGCGCGTGCAACGTCCCGAAAGCCCGAATCGCGGGCCCGCTCACTTGTCAGTACTATTGACGACCAGGACGGGGACGCGATTTGCCCGTAGGAGCGCCTCTGTCGTGCTGCCAAGCAGAATTGTCTTGAATGCGGACCGTCCTTTGGCACCCATCACCGCGAGGTCAATTCTCCGGTCGTCTATGTACGTGAGAAGTTCTTCGTGCGGCACTCCCTCTCGGATCGAGGTGGCGACGGAGACATCGGACTCACCCGTGGTCTCGATAGCCCTCAGAGCTTCTTCTCCATCCTCTCGAAGATTCTTCCGTACAATCTCGGGGTCGACGATTGCGTTATCGTACCCCGTTCTGGTCTCGATAACGTAGACGGCATGGAGGTCGGCTCCGTACTGGTGAGCTAAGTCGAGTGCGTGACGTGTAGCGCGTTGGGCATTATCACTCCCATCCGTTGCGACGAGGATTCGATTGTACATCGAACCTCACTACGTGACGGGGACCAAAGAACCGGGGGCTACAACGCGATGTCCCGGAGTGGCTCCACCTCTTACAATTGTTCTCGCACCGGTAGTTCCACCGGCACGAGCCGAGTGCGACAGGCCGTGTGAAGTCGTTGGGACCTCCTTTGGCGGCGAATAGGTCGTCACGTTGCCTAGAGAAATGTGGCTGGAGAACTCATGGCCGGTGTCGACCACAGATTGTACTCATTGAAAAATACAACCTAATCAAAGTTATATCGACATGTCGCGTTCGTTGAACGCCAGAATGAATCGCACTGTCTAGTTAAGCCAGTTTGAGGAACGAGCAGGTCGTTGAGTGAATTGGTCATGACGCTCGCAGACCTGCTCAGCGAGTGCTTTGCAACGGATTTAGAAGAAACTTGAGAGCGTGAACGGACGGCGAGGTCCGTCTGCCACGAGTAGTCCGGGTACTGGGGGGTGGCCTCGGCATCGTCCTCACCGTGAGCGCCGTCGACCTGTTTGTGTCTCCCGAGATGATGATCGGTGCGTGGCCATGTACAGTCTCCCCGTTGACGGCGCGGATTCTGGCTGGATGGTTCGCGCTCTTCGGCATCGTCAACGGGGTCGTCGTGCTCGACCCGCGCTGGAGTGCCGCCCGGATACTGGTCCAGAGCCAGATGCTCGGTTTCGCAATGGTACTGCTCGGTGTCGCCCGAGTCTGGCATAACTTCGACCCGTCGAACGCGTTGACGTGGGGCGTCGTCGGAGTGGTGGCACTCTACCTGTGTGCCATCGTCGTCCTGTATCTCGGTATGGAAGGGCGTTGACCGACTCTCGAACGTTCCGCCCGTGGTGACGAACTCGCGCTCAGTTAGCGGGACGGATACCAAGACACGACGAAAACGCAGTATTCCCGATTGCCACCGTTCCACACCCCTCATCGTCAACCATTTGCCGACCTGTGGCGAAATCTAGGCTCGTTTCGTGATACCCTGTTTCCACTGGTCATGTCGATACCCGTTCACTGTTCCCGTCTCAGTCACGTACAGCCCGGCGACGAAGGCATCTATTCCCGAGCCACTACCGAGATCCAGCACGTCCTCACCCGAGTCAAGTCCCGCCAAGCCAAAGTAGTAGCCGACACCAGCGAACGAGTCAATCACCGCAGACGGAACGAAGTCGAGTTCGTCGGAGTCGTAGCCGAGGCGTTCGGCGAGGTCGCGGCCCGTCTCGAAGTGAAAATCGGCGTCGGCTGACTCTGCGACGTCCCAGTACATCGACTTGACCTCACGTTCGAGTTTATCCGTGTCGAGTGATT
Organism: Halobacteriota archaeon; assembly: GCA_051747545.1. Lineage (GTDB taxonomy): Archaea > Halobacteriota > Halobacteria > Halobacteriales > Haloferacaceae > JBNJGG01. The sequence continues at coordinate 8,575 of JBNJGG010000113.1, forward strand.
CACTCATGAGTGTTCACCGGTCAGTCGTCGCCCGCCACTTCGGCGGGGGTGGCGACAGTCATTTCGATGTCCTGAGCCAGCGAGACCAGCGTGTACACGGGCGCTCGCCGTGCCCACTCGTCGATCAAGTCTTGGTCGAGGTCCTCGCCGTCGATCTCGACCTCGGCGGTCAGATTCTCGAAGACCGAGTCAGCCGCTTTGAGTTCTTTGAGACTAAAGAGGACCGCCGGATCGAAGTCGGTTCGGACGCGCGTCTGGAGGTGGTCGACGTCCACGTCGTTAGCGGCGGCGTTGATGGTGATACCGACGTTGATACAGGCTGCCAGCGCCGACAGTGCCGCTTCGACCGGCTCTAATCGGTCGGTCGCGCCGATCCATCCGCCCGCGTCCAACACTTCCTTCCACCCCCCGTAGGGAATCGTGTATTCGCGCGTTTCACGAGCGATCGTCTCGCCCCCGAGGTCGTAACTTTCGATCTTTGACAGGCTGTGAGCGGCCGTTCCCTCGTAGGTCGCGGACGCCTCGAGCCCGAGTTGAACCGCTTCGGGATTCTCGGCTGCATACTCGGCGAATCCCTCGAGCGTTTCGAGGTCGATACCATGAGCAATTTGCTGGTCGTCAGTCATGTGGGTTGCCCCCCTGCCAGCGACGATACGGTGGCAAAGCTACTGTAGCTAAT
>JBNJGG010000114.1:0-9236 GCA_051747545.1 Halobacteriota archaeon
GACGAGCGTCACGCGCGCCTTCTCGACGCCGTACGTTTCGTCGAGCGGGGCGAGCAGTCGAGAGAGGCCCGTGGTGTTACAGGAGACGACGCGGACGAACTCCGCACCCAGCGAGTCGTCGAAGTTGGCACGAGCGTTGAAACTCACCTCGGCGACGTCGGCCGATTCGCCGCCCTGAAACAATGCGGGCGTGTCGTACTGTTCGTAGAGTTCGCGGTTCTGAGCGCCGATTCCGGACGGCGTCGTGTCGACGACGACGTCGCACGCCAGAATCAGGTCCTCGACCTCGCCGGCGAGGTCGACACCGGCTTCCTGAAACTGTGGGGCGCGCTCCGGGATGGCAGTGTACAGCGGGTAGCCTTTCCTGACGGCCGCCTCTGCCTCGTAGTTCGGCCGTGTCTTTGCGACCCCGACGAGTTTCATATCGGGCTGGGCCGTAATCGCGTCAGCGACCCGTTTCCCGATGGTTCCGTAGCCGTTGACGCCCACCTGTAGCATGGATTGAGGTGAACCACGAGGATAGATAGTTATTTCGGAGATAAGGCAATAGAAAGTAACTCTGTGCCGAGTAACGTTGTCACCGCCGCTGGGTTGTGTACATAACTCTGAGAGAAGTAACCGTTCGTCAGAAACGTTCACGACACGCGACAGTCGCGGCGAAACCACGGTGACGGCGACGAGCGACCGGTCGCTCGACCGGTGTCCGACCAGACCGAATTGAGTAGGGGCCGACTAGCCGCGGATGCGACGGCAAAACGGCACGGCGACGACGCCGTTGGGCAAGACCTAATCCGGTCCCGCTCCGTGACAGTGGTATGAACGACCGACCGACGCTCCGTGAGGCTGCCGAGACAGCTATCCACCAGTGTATGAACTTGCAGGCCGAGGAGTCGTGTGCGGTCATCACCGACGACAAACTCCTCCCCATCGGAGAGACGCTGTACGAGGTTGCCGTCGCAGTGACCGACGATGCGGTCCTCGTCCGATACCCACCCGGTCCCCAGCACGGGGCGGAACCGCCGGCACCGGTCGCCGGGGCGATGCGGGACGCCGACGTCGTCGTCGCGCCGACGACGAAGAGTCTAAGTCACACGCGCGCTCGCGGAGCAGCCACCGAGGCGGGAGCCCGGGCCGCGACCATGCCGGGTATCACCGAGGAGATCATGCGCCTCGGACTCGACGCGGACTACCACGCCATCGAAACCCACTGCGAGGCGGTGCTCGAACAGGTCGAGGGGGCCAGCGAAATCCGCGTGACGACATCGAAAGGGACGGACATCACCTTCGAACCCGGAGAACGCGAGTGGCACTCCGACACCGGAATGGTCCACGACCCCGGTGCGTTCTCGAACCTGCCCGCGGGCGAGGTGTTCGTCAGCCCCGAAACGACCACCGGCACGTACGTCGTCGACGGGACGATGCGTCCCCACGGCCTGCTCGACGGTCGAGAACTGCGCTTCGAGGTCGAAGACGGCTACGTCACCGACATCAGCGACGACGACATCAGAGAGCAGGTCGAGACGGCGGCCGAGGCGGTCGGTCGCGACGCGTACAACCTCGCGGAACTCGGCATCGGGACGAACGTGGGCGTCACAGAACTCGTCGGGTCGGTCCTGCTGGACGAGAAGGCCGCGGGGACCGTCCACATCGCCATCGGCGACGACGCCGGGATCGGCGGCGACACGGACGCACCGCTCCATCTCGACGGAATCATCCGTGACCCGACGGTGTACGCAGACGGCGACGAGGTCGAACTCCCGACGGCGACCGAGACGTGAGCATTCACCACCGGGTCGCGACCGGACGCCGCCGGGTCGCAACCGACTTCAACGGGTTTTAGCCGCCTGAACGGTTCTCTCTGGGTATGACCGAACAAACAGAGCGCGTCGCCGTGCCGTGCCCCTCGTGTTCACCGTCGGAGGCGACGGTACACGAGGTGCTGCGTCCGGGTGGACAGGCGACCGTCCGCTGTACGGACTGCGGCCACGTGCACAAGACGGCCATCGAGCGCCCACGGGAAGTAGAGCGAGACGTCGTCGTCTCACAGGGCGGCGAGTCCGTCACCACGACGGTCGACGCGCCCGCAGAGGAGACTGTCGCCGTCGGCGAGGAGTTCATCGTCGACACGCCGGAGGCGATTATGCTCGTTCGCGTCACCTCACTCGACCTCGGCGGTGACGAGCGAACCGACGAGGCCCGAATCGAGGAGGTGGACACGATTTGGACGCGGGCGGTGGACAACGTCACCGTCGGACTCACGCTCCACCCGAACGACGGGCGACACGACCGGACCCGGAGCCTCGACCTGCAGGTCCCCGGCGATTACGAGTTCACCGTCGGCGAAACCGAGTCGCTGGGGGACGAAACCTTCGAGATAGAGGGGATTCAGGTCCGCGACGACGCCGTCGGCTACCGGTTCGACAAGTTCGACCACGACGGCGACGTGGTGTTCGCAAAGGACATCAAACGACTGTACGGTCGCGACACCCGACCACGCGGCTGGTCGGCCTGGTAACCCCCGGTAGTTTTTCCGAACCGACGACCGCTCTGGTAAAGTCGCAAGCGCACAGTTGATTAACACGCAGACCCGAGTCCAGTCTATGGACCCCGCGGTGCTCCGCGAGGATATGGTCGACGGCCTCGAACACGCCATGTCGCTGAGCGAGCGCGTCGGCGTCGCGATGCGGACGGTCCCCCGCCACGAGTTCGTCGAGGACCGCCCCTACGACAATCGCCCGACAGAGCACGACGGAACACGAGTGCTCGACCCACAGACAGCGGCCCGACTGGTGGACGCGCTGGCCCCGGAACACGGGGATTCGGTGTTGGTCGTCGGTGCTGGCGTGGGATACACCGCCGCCGTCATCGCCGAGATCGTCGACGACCACAACGTGCAGGCGGTCGACATCCAGCGGCGAGTGGTACTGGACGCTCGCCAGAACCTCCGAAACGCGGGCTACGACGGCGTGCTCGTCGACCGCCGAAACGGGGCGGACGGTCTCCCAGAGTACGCGCCGTTCGACCGCATTCTCGTCGAAGCCGCCGCGGTTCGACCACCGCAGCGCCTCCTCGAACAACTCGCACCTGGTGGACGCCTGGTCATGCCCGTGGGCGGTCCGGCGCAGACGCTGACGGCCATGGGACGCCCGACTGCAGGCGACGCCGAGGTCGAAGTCGTCGAGGAGTTCGGACCGGTCGCGCTCGCACCGATGCTGGTCGACGGTGAGCAGGGGGGCGGCCTCCCCCGGAACCGAACCGAGCGCGAGGACCTCGAATACGCACAGATGGGGCGATTGCGTCGGCACGGTTGGGAGCAAGACTGGGTCGACTGGGACGAGCACGTGTAGGTTCAGAGAGTGCGTCCGCTATCGGCGGACGACCTTCCACTCGACCCGCGTCGACAGGGATTCGATTACCGCCGGACGACCAGCACCTTCGTGTTGCCGCGGCGGTCGACGAACTCGCTTCCGGCAGGGGGTTTGATGTCGACGACGAGGGTCCCGTCCTCCTGGTTCGGGCCGAGCGTCGGCGACACCGTCACCTCCGCGGTGCCGTTGGGTCCGGTCGTGGCGTTCGCGAGGCCGTCGAGACGCGCGCTGCCCCCACGAACGAGGATAGTCGCATCTGCCACTGGGTCGCCATCGGGAGCGACGGCGGCGATGGTGAGCGTCTGCTCACCGGGCGATATCACCTCGGGTTGGGGTCTGGCGTCGAGTTCCGTGACTGCCAACCCCTGGATGCCCGACAGCATGTTCATCATGACCGAGAGGCTCGCCACCCCGACGACGAGCGCGATGACGAGTCTGATGGGAAGTCCCTCGATGGCGCGTGTGTCGCCGAGAAACGAGGCGAGTCTGCCGGTCTCGTCGGGTCTGGCGGGGTCGATTGGTTCGAACATGGGTCGGGGTGGTCCCGCCATTGGCCTTGAACCCTCGGAGGAGCATTCATCAGGGAAGGCGAGACCACCCCCGACCATGGACGTACTCGGACGTCGAGTGGGAGCGAGCGGCGTCGCCGGACGACTCGGGACGTATCGGGCCCGAGACGGGAGCGACGGCGGGCACGTCGGCATCGACTTCGAGCGCCCGCACGCCGGCGTCGTGGTCGGCAAACGAGGAACTGGCAAGTCCTACACGCTCGGCGTGCTGGCGGAGGCCGCCGCGCGAGTCGAGGGCGTCGCACCCGTCGTCGTCGACCCGATGGGCGTCTTCTCGGGACTGGCCGACGGCGACGAGGACGTCGCCGCCCGGGTCGTCGACCACCCGACGGTTCGTGCAGACGCAGTCGCGCCGTCGGCGTGGCCCGCGCTGGTCGGACTCGACCCGACAGAAGCCGCAGGGTCGCTCGTCTGGCGAGCGGCGAGTGAGACGGCTACGGTCGAGGGTATGTGCGAGCACGTCGCCGAGGCGTCGACGCCGGCGGCGACGCGCCGGGCGGCGACGAACCACTTGCGCGTGGCCGAGTCGTGGGGCGTGTTCGACTCCGGTGGCCTCACAGCCGAGGCCCTCCTCACCGACGCGGTCACGGTGCTGGACCTGTCAGGGTATCGACCAGCCGCGACCAACGCCGTCGTCGGGGCCGTCGCTCGAGCGGTGTACGAGTCTCGAATCGGGGAGTCAACTGACCGACTCCCGTGGCTGCTCGTTGACGAAGCTCACGCCGCCTGTGCCGGCGTCGCCGAGGATGCTATTCGGACGCTCTACACGCGGGGTCGAGCGCCGGGGGTGAGCGCCGTACTCGCGACGCAGCGCCCGAGTGCGCTCCCGTCCGTGGCCGTCTCCCAGTCGGACCTGCTCGTCGCACACCGGCTCACCGCCGTCGGCGACATCGAGGCGCTCGCGGCGGCGACGCCGACCTACCTGCGGGGCGCCATCGACGCACGGTTGCCGACCGAACGAGGGTGCGCGCTGGTCGTCGACGACGCAACCGAGTCGGCCCACCTCGTCCGTATCCGACGGCGGGTGACGCCCCACGGCGGTGGCGAGCCGCGAGTGAGCGAGCGGTGGTGACGCCCGTGACTGACGCATCCCGTCGCCGAAACCGGCGGTTCCGAAAGGACCGAGTACCGACGCACCCAGAGGGTGACCATGACCGACCGGCTGAACGTGTTGCTCGTGGCAGGAGGTGGCGTCGTCGGCGCGGTACTCCGGTACGGCGTTGGTCTCGCTCTCCCCGGTGCACCGGGGACGCTCGCGGTCAACGTCGCGGGGAGTTTCGCGCTCGGCCTCCTCGTCACCGTCGCGCGAAACCCACGGACGCAGGTGTTCTTCGGGACCGGTCTGCTCTCGTCGTTCACCACGTACAGCACGTTCGCGGTGGAGACGGTTGCGCTCGGCCTCACCGCCGGTGCGATAAACGTTCTCTCGAACTACCTGCTCGGATTCGCTGCCGCGCTCGTCGGAGTGGCACTGGGGGGACGACGATGAACGCGACCAAAGTTGTCACAGACGGAGGACGGCAGTGAACGGGGCGTTGCTCGTGGCAGTCGGAGGTATGGTCGGTGCAGTCGCTCGATTCGCGCTCGATTCGTGGTTGACCGGGCGTCGGGCGACGTTCGCCGTGAACGTCCTCGGAAGCCTCGTGCTGGGGATGGTGGTCACGGCATCGGTACCAGAGACGACGGCGACGCTGGTCGGGACCGGTTTCTGCGGGGCGTTCACGACCTTCTCGTCGTTCGCGGTGTCGGTCGCCGAGCGGCTGCAGGCCGGCGAGTACCGGCGAGCGGCGACGTACGCGGGTGGGACGCTCGTGAGCGCACTCGTCGGCGTCGGAGGCGGTGCGTGGCTCGTGAGTCTCGTCTGATCCGCCAGGAGCGGCTCGAATCCCACGTCACCGACAGCAGTGACCCACCACGCACCTCGGCCGTCGAGTGGAGCGTGAACACGGTACCGTAGCACTCTAGGTGACTTCTAGGTGACTTCGAGAACGTGACCGGTTCGACCCTCTCGGCGGACGACGCGTCGAGTTCGTCGGACACGGACGCCGCGGTCAACGGAGACGTGAACAGCAATCGCCGGGTGAGCACCTGCGTCGCGGGTCTGTAGGGGCCCTGGTCAATCGGCCCGACGAGGTAGCCGAGTGGGTACTCCCTTCGGTCGGGTCGAGTCGGTTCGAGGACCGAACCGACTCGTTCACACCTCGATGAACTCGACGGGCGTCTGCTGAAGCACGTCGGGACCGTCGTCGCGGACGATGACGGCCGAGCCGAGTTGGAGACCGAAGCGTCGGTCCTCGGTGACGACGTTGGGCTGGACGACCACCGTCTGATTCGGCTGAAACTCCCACTCGGCCACGATTGGATCGTCCGTGCCGGGCCAGTAGTTCGAGTCGTCGGTGCCGACGAACGGCGGCTGGAGCGTCGTCCCGAGACCGTGGAGGTAGGGGTCGTCGATGTGGTACTCCGATTCGATGATGGGGGCCGCGGCGTCGAGGACGTCGTGGGCGGTGTTTCCAGGAACGAGTGCGTCGACGATGTTCTCGTAGGCCTCTTTGGCGACGTCGAAGAGGTCTCGGTACGTGTCGGTCGGCGGTGTGCCAACGGCAATCGGGCGGTGGACCTGTCCGGGATACCCGTGGTAGGAGGCGCTGAGTTCGGTCGTGATGACGTCGCCTCGCTGGAGTCGACGGCGAGAGGCTTCGAACCACGGAACACACTGGCCGGGGGTGGGGTCGGTCATCGGAGAGGAGGAGAAAAAGGAGATAAAGAGCATGCCGCCCTCGCTGACGTAGGCAGATTCGAGTGCCGCTTTCAGTTCGTACTCGGTGACGCCGGGTTCGACAGCGTCGAGCAACCCCTCCAACGCGCGGTCGGTGAGCTCGGCACCGCGTTCGAAGAATTCGAGTTCCTCGTCGGATTTCACGTACCGAAGGTGTTCGAAGGCCGCCGTCGCGTCCACGAGTTCGGCGCGGAGCCCGGCGTCGAGCGCCCGATAGTGACCGTGTGGAATCAGTTTGTTATCGCGCATCGACCGTCCGACGAGGCCGATTCGGCCGCCGTCTGCGCTGGCCTCGAGGACTCGCTCGACGACCGTCTCCGCCATCGGAACCTCGCCCCACCGCACGTCGTCGAGGACCGAGATTTGACGCGCGAACTCGCGATGGTTCGCAATCTCGAAAAAGAGCGTGGAGTCCTCGGCGGGGTCGGCGAAGAAGACCACGTACGCGGAGCCGTGTCCGAGGTAGTTCGCGAGGTAGTGGACGTTGGCCTGGTCGTGGTGATACGTCCCGGAGTCGCCGTAGACGAGCAGAACGTCGAGGTCCTCCCGCTCCATCATCGCTCGAATCTGTGCGTACCGCCGGGCGTATTCGTCGTCCGAGAACGCCGGGTATGGCTGGTCGTCAGTGTCAGGTGCCATGTTAGACAGACGCAAACAAGCAGATTAAACGCTCCGCTGTATCAACGAGCGTGGGCCTCGGAGTCAGGACGACCGATTGGGAGGCGAACGTCGGATTACCTACGACTCAGAGTCCGTCCGGTTCCGACCCTGTCCGCCCCGAGTCCGCTACGACTCAGTCCCGAGAGACGAGGCGGGAACCGAGAGATGACACGAAAATACACAGCGCAACCGAGACAGTTAATGCGTCTGGCGGTGGACACCGGCGCACTACGATACTATACGATGACAGGATCATCTATCACATTCGAACACGGATTCTCGGACTGGCGGTATACCGTCGGCGTCGTCAGCGGCGGACACTTCCTCTCACACTTTTACAACATCGTGTTTCCACCGTTGTTCCCGCTGTTAGCTCTCGAATTCAGCCTCAGTAACACGGAACTCGGACTACTGGTCGCGGCGACGTCGCTGGGTAGTTTCCTCCAGATGCCGGTCGGCGCTCTCGTCGACCGAATCGGCGGCAAGCGGGTCTTTTCGTTAGGCGTGGGCCTCACGTCGCTGGGAATGCTTCTCGGGGGGTTCGCACCGTCCTATTACGTGCTTCTCGGTTGTGCCCTCCTCTCGGGGGTCGGGCAGTCGACGTTCCACCCGGCAGATTACGCGCTGCTGGATGCGGCCGTCGAAGGGAACAACGAGGGAAAGAGCTTCGGCGTCCACACGTTCGGTGGGTACGCCGGCTTCGCCGTCGGGCCACTCGTCGTCGGAGGAATCGCTCTCGGATACGGGTGGCGTGAGGCGATGGTCGTCACGGGCGCGTTCGGGTTGGCGTACATGGCGTTCTCCCAGTTGACCCTCCGACCAGTTCACCGAGAGACACTCGACCGGACGGCCCAGACCGAGGTCTCCTTCGACTTCCGGGAGAGCATGGTGGGGCTGTTCCAGCCGATGATACTGGCGTTGACCGGCTTCTTCGCCATCGTCGGCCTCGCGATCGTCGGCATCAAGTCGTTCGCACCGACGCTCTCGATCGCGATCTTCGGCCTCCCCGACGGCGTCGCCAACGCCACGCTCACCGCGTTCTTCGCGGCGACTGCTGTCAGTGTCCTCGGCGGGGGGATGCTCGCCGACCGGTACGACCCCTACCGCATCATCGTCGTGAACATGGTCGTCGCCGGCTCGCTCATCGGCGCGATTCTCAGCGGGGTCGTGGCCGTCACGACCCCCGTCATCATCGGCTTCTTCGTGGTTCTCGGCTTCTTCACCGGTCTCATCTTCCCGGCGCGAGACCGGTTGGTGAGTCGCCTGTCGTCCTCGGACTCGACCGGGAAGAGTTTCGGGCTGGCGTTCACCGGCGGCTCCATCGGCGCGGCCACCAGTCCGGTCCTGCTGGGCGCGGTCATCGACGCCGGAAACCCCGAACTCGCGTTCGGTCTCATCGGGGGGTTCTTTGCCGTCGGCGCACTCGCGGTCGTCGGTCTCAGCGTTAGGGCGTCGAGAGTCGACGCGCAACCGACACTGTGAGGCGACGACGACGGGGGTCTCTGCGGGGTTCAGCGAAGTAGTTTATTGAGCCAGCCCGTATAATCCGCCGGGAACCGTTCAATGGATTTCGAAGAGTTCACCGATCAAGTACAGAACCGACTCGAACTCGTCTCGACGCGTGATTCGGACGGTTCGAGAGGGTGACTGACGCGTCGTATCGCGCGCGTTCTGGGACCGGAGCGTCGAGAGGGGAGAAAAGGTTAGGTAGCACAGAACGTACGGCTAGAGTGAATATGGACAAAGTATTCGAGGCGCGACGCGTCACGTTCGACGAGTTGCCCGCCCACGAGTCGGGAGTGCGCGACAACTACAGCACGGGGCGTTCGCCGAGACGGTCCGTGGGGGCCGACACGGTCG
>JBNJGG010000115.1:0-9213 GCA_051747545.1 Halobacteriota archaeon
CGGTACCGAGGCGGTGACCGCCGAGGCGACCAGCACGACGGCGCTGCGCGCAGAAACCGAAGGCGGCGACGGCGTGGCCGGTGTCTCCGGCGAAGCCGTGAGCACCTCCGGCGAAACGGTCGGCGTCGAAGGAGTCACCCAATCGTCGGACAGCGAGGCTGCCGGCGTCCGGGGCAGTTCGACCAGTGGCCAGTACGGCGTCGACGGTCGAATCTACGACGACGAATCGAACCTCCCCACGCTCAGATCAGTCGAATCGGCGGGCGTCATCGGGCGAAGCGACAAAGCCAGTACCTGGGGAGTCGTCGGGTGGAGTCGGCGCGGTACGGGGGTGTACGGTCGGACGGACAACGGTGCTTCGTCTGCAATCTACGGACGCAATTCACAAGGAGGAGTCGCCGTCAACTCACAGGGAATCCTCGAAGTCTCTGAGCACGTCGACGTCGCGAAGGTGGGCCTGTCGGCTTATCTCTCTGAATTGCAGACGATCGATAACGAGACTGAGACGATGGTCGTCTTCGACGCGACGAACCGGGACGACTTCGGGGGGTACGACACCTCGACCGGGGTGTACACGGTGCAGGAGACTGGCGACTACCACGTCTCGTTCACCATCGACTGGTGGACGAGCTTCGACGCCGGAGTCAACATCCATTACGAACTCCAGATCAACGGGGCATTTGACGGCGGGATACAGGCCGATACGAAGACCGCGACGTCGGACCATCGCGTCTGTCGGGGATTCAGCCGGACGCTGTTCGACCTTCAGAGAGGCGACACGTTACAGGTCACCGTCGAACAGGATTCGGGGTCGACCGCGGACATCTGGGGCTCGTTCCAGGAGACCTACCTGACGCTCCACAAGGTGGGATGACCCGCGAGGTCGCAGTCATGGATTCGACCGGATGCATCGAGGACCCATCTCAGCGTTCGCAATTCGGGAGACGTACTCGTCGATGAGGCTGACCGCTCTTGACCACGGATTTCGTACCGGACGGGAGAGAAGGCGGGGGCCGGCCGCCCCCGACTACGCGCCGTTGAGGACGAGTTTCTTCACGTCGATGATGCGCTCGTCGGCGAGCAGCGTTTCGAGGACCGAGTCGGGGACGCTGTCGTCGAGGTTGTAGACGGTGAGCGCCTGTCCACCCTCCTTCGAGCGGCGGGCGTTGAACATCCCGGCGATGTTGATGTCGTTGTCGCCGAGGACGCTCCCGATGAGGCCGATGACACCCGGCTTGTCGTAGTTGCGGGCGACGAGCATGTTCCCGTGCGGGATGGCGTCGACGCGGTAGCCGTCGATGCGGACGATTCGCGGGTCGTCACCGGCGAAGAGAGTCCCACAGACGCCGAGAGAGTTGTCCCCGTCGCCGACGGAGACGGTGATGAGGCTCTGGAAGTCCTCGGCCTGCCGGGTCTTTTCCTCGGTGACGTCGATACCGCGCTCTTCGGCGATTTTCGGGGCGTTGACGGCGTTGACCTGCCACTCGAGTGGTTCGAAGACGCCCTTGAGGGCACTGGCGGTCACGAGGTCGATGTCTTCTCCGGCGATGTCGCCCTCGTATCGCACTTTCACCTCCGAGATTTGGTCGTCGAACATCTGGGCAGCCACCTTGCCCGCGGTTTCGGCGAGGTCGATGAACGGACGAATCCGCGGGAAGGCGCTTTCGTCAACCGACGGCGCGTTGAGCGCGTTGATGACGGGTTCGTCGTTGAATGCGGCGATGATCTGGTCGGCGATGCTGGTGGCCACGTTCTCCTGGGCGGCTTCGGTACTCGCGCCGAGATGGGGCGTGACGATGACGTCGTCGACCTTCAGCAACGGGTTGTCGGGGTCGACCGGTTCCTCGGCGAACACGTCGAGTGCCGCCCCGTCGAGAGTCCCGGATTCGACGGCGGCGGCCAGTGCCGGTTCGTCGACGACGCCACCGCGGGCGCAGTTGATGAGATAGCCGCCGCCCATCAGTTCGAGTTCGTCGGTGCTGATGAGTCCCTCCGTCTCGGGAGTCAGCGGCGTATGAACGGTGAGGAAGTCCGCCCGTTCGAGACACTCCTCGAACTCGACGAGTTCCGCCCCGAGGCGCTCGGCGCGCTCCTCGCCGATGTACGGGTCGTACGCGACGAGGCCCATCCCGAGACCGTCGAGTCGTCGGGCGACCTCCTGGCCGACGCGTCCGAGCCCGACGATTCCCAGCGTCTTTCCGTTCAGTTCGGTCCCGAGGTAGTCACCCTTGGCCCACTCGCCGGCCTTCAACCGGGCGTGAGCCTGTGGGATGGAGCGAGCGGCCGCAAAAGCCATGGCGACCGTGTGCTCGGCCGCCGCACGCACGTTCCCGTCGGGTGCGTTTGCGACGATGACGCCGTGGTCTGTGGCGGCGTCGATGTCGATGTTGTCGACACCGATGCCCGCACGTCCGACCATAATCAGCTCTGTGGCGGCTTCGAATACCTCGCGCGTGACTTCCGTCCCCGACCGGACGACGAGCGCGTGGGCGTCAGAGATGGCTTCCAAGAGTGCCTCTCCTTCCACGTCGTAAGCGATTTCAACCTCGTTTCCCGTCCCACGCAACCGATCGAGACCGGCATCCGCAATCGGGTCGGTGACCAGCACCTTCATACCCGTAGCGACCGGCGGACCGCGGTTAAGAGTTTCCACAACGGCGTATGTCGCCTTCGTGTATTGACACGACGGTTACCGAGAGACTCCCAACACTATCCGTGTCTTCTCCTCACATCGCAAGCGTGCGCTCGAGCCGCAGAACGGCGACGCCAGCGAGGTCTCATCGGGAGAACCGAATCAGAACTCGATACGTTCGAAAGCCACCCTCGACGACCTGAAGTCAGTTCGATCGAAGCGGTGTGTCGGGTCGATTCAGGTGGTTTGAAATCCGCCCGTGAAGACCAGAGCGTATGAAGATAATCGCCTTCGACTTCGACGGGACCCTCTCGACTTCGGAGATGACCGTCCTCCTCGGCAAGCGCAAGAACGTGGCCGAACAGATGGCCGACATCACCGAACGCGCGATGAACGACGAAATCAGCTACGCCGACAGCCTGCGAAAGCGTGCGAGTCTACTCGAAGGACTGGAGGAAGAACTGGCCGAAGAGGCGTACGACGAGGTCCGCCTCCGACCGGGTGCCGCACGGCTCCTCGAACGGCTGAACGACTACGGTCACCACACCGCCATCCTCACTGGTGGCTTCGAGCGCGGCGTCGAGCGCGCACTGGAGCGCGAAAACGCCGAAGTCGACACCATCGTCGCGAATCGACTCCCGATCAAAGGTGGTCGGCTGACGGGAGCGGTCGAAGGACCACTCATTGAGGGGACGAAAGACAACGAACTGGAACGACTCGCGGGGGAACGCGGCGTTCGAATGTCCCAGACGGTGGCCATCGGCGACGGGGCGAACGACCTGCCGATGCTGGAGGTGGCGGGACTGTCGGTCGGCTTCATCCCGAAGGACGCCGTTCGGCCCTCCTGTGACGTGGTCGTCGCCTCGATGAACCGTCTCGGCAAGGTGTTCGAGAGCCTGAACCTCCTTCGAGGAGAAGACGAGTAGACAGCAGCGCGCGAAGGACCCGTGAGTCGGAGCGAGTGGTGTCGGCAACGTCGTTGCCAGAATCCAGTAGCGAACAGGCGACACCGCCCGACAGACGAAGCGCTTTGTCGCACACGCGCAGCGCGCTTCGTGGCTCTGTCTCAGGCCATAGAGAGGGGTGGATCCGCCATCGCATATGAACCCTCGTCGGGGGCGACTGCACACCTCACGGAGCCGTATCTCCGGTGGACCCTTCGACGGGCGTCGCGAGTCGAGCCTCGAACACCCCGTTCACCGGAGCGAGGAGTAACCAACTGAGAAGCCCGAGTTCTGGCCCCAAGACGGCCGTGGCCGGATCGGGAGGAGAAAGCGAGAGGTGGGCGTTCTCGAGGAACCGAACGAATCCGAGCGTGCTGTTGGAGAGACGAACGACCACCCAGTCGCCGAACACTTATCGTTGCGACACACGCACACTTGAACGCAGACCATGGTCTCCCGTGAGAACCTCGTCCTCCTCACCTCGACGCTGCTCGCCCTCGTCGCCGTCGTCCTCGTTGTGATTACCGGCGTCGGCCAGGGAAGCGTCGCCCTCGCAGTCCTCATCTTCGTCGTCATCGGCGTCCTGGGCCCGCAACTGTACCTCGCCCGCACTGACGACTCGATGGACCCACGGGCTCGAATCCGGTACGGAATCGGAATCGGTCTGTTGTTCATCTTCATGTTCCGGTCGAGTGCGAGCGGAAGTGACCGAGTCGTCGTCGACGCGGTAGCGGTGGTGCTGGTCGTCGTGTGGATCGGGTTCGAGGTCTATAGCGGCTATCGGGGGGCCGCGGTTGGAAACCGGGAGTGAGTCCAGTTCGACGACCCGGGTGGAAGTGACCGTCGTCGTGAGAGAGATTAGTTCGTCGCCGACGAGATGGCCTGGTCGAGGTCGCCGACGATGTCGTCGATGTCTTCGAGACCGACGGAGATGCGAAGCATGTCGGGCGTGACGCCCGCGGCGAGCAGTTCGTCCTCGGTGAGTTGCTGGTGCGTCGTACTGGAGGGATGAATGATGAGCGACTTCGCGTCGCCGACGTTCGCCAGCATGCTGAACAGTTCGACGTTGTCTGCGGTGGCTTTCGCGTCGTCGTAGCCACCGGCGAGACCGAAGGTAATCATGCCGCCGTAGCCGCCGTCGAGGTACTTCGAGGCCTCTTCGTGGGTCTCGTGGGATTCGAGGCCGGGGTAGTTGACCCACTCGACCTCGGGATGGTCGTCGAGGTACTCGGCGACGGCCATGGCGTTCTCGCAGTGTCGCGCCATCCGCATCGGGAGCGATTCGAGTTTCTGGAGCGTCACCCACGCGTCGAACGGGGACTGCTGGTTCCCCAGGTCGCGGAGGCCACGAGCGATGGCGGCGTAGGTGAACGCGGCGTCGCCGAACGTCTCGGCGAAGTTGACGCCGTGGTAGGCGGGGTTGTCCTGGGCGAGTTCGGAGAACTTCTCGGCGTAGTCGGCCCACGGGAAACTGCCGCCGTCGACGACGACGCCGCCGATGGTCGACCCCGACCCGTGAATCCACTTGGTCGTCGAGTTCCACACGAGGTCCGCGCCGTGTTCGAGCGGACGGCACAGGTACGGCGTCGCGAACGTGTTGTCGACGACCAGCGGGACGCCGTTGTCGTGGGCGATGTCAGCGATACGCTCGATGTCCGGGGTGACGAGCGCGGGGTTGCCGATCGTTTCGAAGTGGACGTAGGCAGTGTCCTCGTCGATAGCTTCCTCGTAAGCGTCGTAGTCGAGCGTGTCTACGAATTTGGTGGTGATACCGCGCCGCTCGACCGTGTGGGTGAGATACGTGTAGGTGCCGCCGTACAGCGAGGAGGCACTGACGATGTTGTCGCCCGCTTCAGCCAGGAGAAACGTCGAAAGGTCGAAGGAAGCCATCCCCGACGCAGTGACCGCAGAACCGACGCCGCCTTCGAGCGACGCCAACCGCGCCTGCAACGTCTCCAGCGTCGGGTTCATCAACCGCGAGTAGATGTAACCGGGCTTTTCGAGGGCGAACTGTGCGGCCGCGTCGTCGGCATCGTCGAAGACGTACGAGGTCGTCTGATAGATTGGCGGTGCGCGTGCCCCCGTGGTCGGGTCAGGTTCCTGTCCTGCGTGGAGGCTACGCGTCTGGAATCCGGGTTCGTCGTCAGACATACGCGAGGCGTTGGTCGACCACTACCCTAAACCCTTGCATACAGGCGTAATCACCGTCGAGAGGGATGTCGAGCGGTTGTTCGCAATTTCGTGAGCCGTACGCTGTTCGGACGCCATTACAATGGGTGGAGGACGTGTGAGGACGAGTGAAGATGACCACGACCGACGACGACGCACTGAGGTGGCGAGGCGACGGCAGTGGTGACGGGGTAGTCGGGGTAACCAGAACTCATCGCCACGGGCGGGACCGAAGAGACCCAGTGGAGGTCAGTGTGAGCCGCGATGGAACCGTTGACCATCTCACAAAAACGTGCGGCGAGACGGGAGCGACAGCCGTGGGACGGGATACACCTGGAGACTGTGAAGAGACCAGCAAGGTACGGACAGGTGAGTGACGGTGGTGGACGAACGCCTCCGAGTCGGGCTGTTACTACCCGGTGACACCGTCCGCAGGTGGGAGTACCGAGCAATCGAGGACCTCGCCGAACAACCGGACATCGAAGTAACGCACGTCGTCGTCAACGACGCCGACCGGTCGAAAGATGGGGTCTTGATGTTTGCGACCGTCGCCATCGACCAGATCCGAGAGTATCCGCTCTGGTCGCTCGTCGGCATTACACGACTCCTGACACCGACGCCCGAGTACCGCCGTTCGGTTCGGTGGGACGACATCGACGGCGTCGAGAGCGCCGAAGAGATACGCTGTACGCCCGAACCGAACGACGGATTCGGCAACGAACTCCCCGAGGAAGTCGTCGACGAAGTCGGCCAGACCGACGTGATTCTCCGATTCGGCTTCGGCTTTATCACGGGCGAAATCCTCGACAGGCCGACGTACGGCGTGCTGAGTTACCACCCCGGCGACATTCGGCGGTACCGCGGCCAACCGGGGGGACTGTGGGAGTTCCTCGCGGACGAGACGGAAGCGGGCGTGACGATTCAACAGTTGACCGAAACGCTCGACGGTGGGCGCATCGTCGCCTTCGAGCGCGTCGACATCGCGGACGCGAACACGTTTCAGGAGGTTCAGCAACGGCTGTTTCGCACTGCCGAGCGGATGCTCGTCGACGGTGTGAGAAACCTCACAGACTCGTCGTTTTCGCCGGAGGAACCCGAGACGCTGGGCGAGCTATATTCGCTGCCGAAGGGCAAAGCCGTCCTTCGTTACGTGGTGAAGAATACGCGTGGGCGAGTCCGGAATCGGATCGAAACGATACTCGCTGGAGACGCTCAGCGAGGGTAACACACCCTGTATGAAGCGCCTACCGGGTGGCAGTCAAAACCAGTAGGCAACGGCTAGCAAGAGACGTGTTGTCCCGTGTGAAACAAGCGGTAGTGAGGACCGCCCCCGCGTCGACCGCTGAACCGAGTCTGCGTCGACCACCAAACCGACCCTGTGTCGGCTGCTGAACCGACCCCACATCAGCCGCTGAACAGACTGTTGTGGACGGGTGCGTAATCCGGAGTGGCAACCTCGTCCTCGTCGACCGTGTCGGTGATGGCCCGCCCGTCGAGGCCCGCGTCGAGGAAGTTTCCAAGCGGCGGGCCGACCTTGTCGGGTTCGACGAGGAACGCGTCGTGGCCGTGGTCCGAATCGACGACGTGGTGTGCCACCGGAACGTTCGCCGACCGGAACGCCTCCGCGAGCGACTCCGATTGCTCGGTCGTGAAGTGCCAATCGCCCGTGAAGGACAGCACGAGCGCCTCGCCGCCGAACGCGGCGACGGCGGCGGCGTCGGACTCGTAGCCAGACGAGAGGTCGTACTCGTCCATGGCCCGCGTCAGGTAGAGATAGGAGTTGGCGTCGAAGCGCTCGACGAACTTCTCGGCCTGATAGTCGAGATACGACTCGACGTCTCGATACGGGAAAAAGCCCGCTGCGGGGTCCGACGGGAAGGAATCGCGTGTGGCGTCACGGCCCGCCGCTCGGCGGCCGAACTTCTGGGCCATCGACGCCTTCGAGAGGTACATGACGTGGCCGAGTTGCCGCGCCAGCGCGAGTCCATTTCGGGGCGGGTCGCCACCGTAGTAGTCACCGCCAGCCCAGTTGGGGTCTGTCGTGATGGCGCGACGGGCGATGGCGTCGAGCGCGAGACACTGCGAATCGAGACGCGCGGCGGAGGCAATCGGCGCGATGCGGTGAACGTCGTCGGGGTAGCGCGTCGCCCAGTCGAGGACGTTCATTCCGCCGACACTCCCCCCGACGACGGCGTGCAGGCGACCAACGCCGAGGTCGTCAAGCAAACGCCGTTGTGCACGCGTCCAGTCGCCGACCGTGACGGGCGGGAAGTCGGTCCCGTACGGTTCACCGTCGGGACCCTCGCTCGGCGGGCCGGACGTGCCGTAACAGGACCCGGGGATGTTGGCGCAGACGACGTAGTAGTCGGTCGTGTCGATGGCTTTCCCGGGACCGACGATGTCGCTCCACCACGCGCGGGCCTGTCCGGCCTTGTTCGGGGTTCCGTCGCTCTCGCCCCGGTTCCGGAGGTCGCCGGGAGAGACGTTCTGACTACCGGTGAGCGCGTGACACACCAGCACCGCGTTGCTTCCAGACTCCGTTCGCCCGTTCGCCGACGCGTGTTCGACGCCGCTCGGGTCGAACTCGCCGTAGGCTTCGTAGGCGACTTTCAGGTCGTCGATCGACTCGCCGCACTGGAACTCGAACTCGCCGAGCGAGCGAACGCCGCGCTCGAAGGGCACGGTCACCGGCGCTCACCCCCGTCCGCCGACGCCTCGTGACGGGCGGCCGCGGTTGCGATTTCGATGGCGCGGTCGAGGTCGGCGATGACGTCCTCGGCGTCTTCGAGACCGACAGAGAGACGCAACATGTCCGGGTTGACGCCGGCGGCACGCTGTTCGTCGGGGGTCAACTGGGCGTGGGTCGTACTCGCCGGGTGGATGACGAGCGTCTTCGCGTCGCCGACGTTTGCGAGGAAACTCACGAGTTCCACTTCTTCGCAGAGGCCCTTGCTCGCTTCGAATCCCGCCGCGAGGCCGAAGGCGATCATGCCGCCGTAGCCGCTGAGGTACCGCGAGGCGTTCTCGTGGGTCGGATGCGAGTCCAGTCCGGGGTAGGTGACCCAGCCGACGGCGTCGTGTGCGTCCAGAAACTCGGCGACTGCGGTGGCGTTTCGGCAGTGCTGGTCCATCCGCAACGGGAGGGTTTCGAGTCCCTGCATCGTCAGCCACGCGTCGAACGGCGACTGCTGGTTGCCGAGACACCGGATCGACCGGTAGCGCACCGCCGCCGCAAGCGCCCGGTCGCCGAAGCGCTCGGTGAAGTCGAAGCCGTACGCCGGATTGTCGCCCGACAGTTCGGGGTAGTCGGCGTGTTCCCAGGGAAAGGTGCCGCCGTCGACGACGACGCCGCCGAGCGTCGTGCCGTGGCCGTGAATCCACTTGGTCGTCGAGTTCCACACGAGGTCCGCGCCGTGTTCGAGCGGACGGCACAGGTACGGCGTCGCGAACGTGTTGTCGACGACCAGC
>JBNJGG010000116.1:0-9134 GCA_051747545.1 Halobacteriota archaeon
TCGAGGAGCGTGGTGTCCCCGTCCTCGGTATCAGTGACGACCCGGTCGAGGATGCAGCCGACTTCGCAGAGAAGTACGACTTGCCCTTTCACCTCCTCTCGGACGAATCCGGCGAGGTGTCGTCGGCGTACGACTCCTACGGCGAGAAGAACATGTTCGGTCGAACGTTCGACGGCGTCTTCCGGAACACGTTCGTCGTCGGCCCCGACGGAACCATCGAACAGGTGTACGAGGGCGTCTCACCGGAGGGCCACGCCGAGGAAATTCTCGAGGACTTAGACGAGTAAGGGGTCGCGGGAGCGAAACAGCTCTGCTTACGGCCGACCCGGCATACCGAGACGCTGTTTCGAGCCGTCGCTATCGTCACTGTCGACCACAGACCTTCCGTCGGTGGTTGATTTTCGGGTGTTTTCGGGTGGGTTCAGCACGTCGAGGACGGGATAGTCACTGCTCTCGGGGAGTCGGCGACGCGGGAGGTTGAAACCGCTCTACCACTGGTGGCCGCCGATACTAACGATTGCCCCACAGTGACGGCACTCGGCGATTTGAAGTGGATCCGCCGCTGAATGGCCAAAAACGACGTCGGCGACACCGGTCGGGCCACCACACCGCTTGCAGATTACCGGTTCGGCTTCATTCACGGCGAACACATCTTTCACCGCGGAGACGCCGCCAATCCATATACTCTTTATTGCGAATATATTAGATGCGTAACCATATTCTGAGTGGGGGGTTTCGTTGCCAAGCCTTTCGCCGCCAAGCCAGGGGTATCGCGCTCCGGGCGACTCCGGCATTCGTCGGCTGCGAAAATCGCTTATTTTTCCCCGAGAAAGAGCGCCCAGGGCGTCACAGAGGGGAGAGTCGGAGTGAGAACCGAAGCGAAGAGTCCGAGATTACTGGAACGTCCGGCTGACCTCGGTTCGCTCTTTTTCGACCTCGCTCTTCTGGAACCGCTCTTCTATCTCGGCGTAGCGCTCGCGCGTCTCGTCGGTCACGCTGGGGCCGACTTCCTCGAGGGCGTCTTCGAAGTGTTGCATCGTGATGCGAACGTTGCCGACCGATTCGACGATTTCCTCGGGTTTGACGCTCGTGATGAACTCGCGGCTGGCCGCCATGGCCGCCTCGCGGCAGAGCGCCTCGATGTCGGCACCCACGTAACCATCGGTCTGGCGGGCGAGCCGGTCGAGGTCGATGTCGTCGGCGAGGGGTTTGCCTCGAGTGTGAACGTCGAGGATTGCGCGCCGCGCGTCCTCGTCGGGCACGGGCACGTGGACGTGTCGGTCGAGACGACCCGGTCGCAGCAGCGCCGAGTCGATGAGGTCAGGTCGGTTGGTCGTCGCGATGACGACGACGTCTTCCAGCGCTTCGAGCCCGTCGAGCTCCGTCAGGAGTTGCGAGACGACGCGCTCGGAGACGCCCGAGTCGCCCGTGTTGCGACCGCGCTCGGTCGCGATGGCGTCGATTTCGTCGAAGAACACCACCGTGGGGGCGTTCTCGCGGGCCTTCGAGAACACCTCTCTCACCCCTTTCTCGGATTCACCGACCCACTTGCTGAGCAGTTCGGGGCCCTTGATGGAGATGAAGTTGCTCTCGGACTCGTTGGCGACGGCTTTCGCCAGCAACGTCTTCCCGGTCCCCGGTGGACCGTACAGGAGCACGCCCTTTGCGGCGTCCATGTCCATCGCCTGGAACACCTCGGGATACTCCAGCGGCCACTGGATAGTCTCGCGGAGGCGCTCTTTCGTGCCCTCGAGGCCGCCGACGTCGCCCCACGTGACGTCCGGGACCTCGACGAACACCTCCCGGAGCGCCGAGGGCTCGATGCCTTTCATCGCCTCCTTGAAGTCCGACTCCTTCACGATAAGCGAGTCCAGTATCTCCGTGTCGATCTCCTCGGCTTCGAGGTCGAGTTGCGGGCGGATACGCCGCAGGGCGTTCATCGCGGCTTCCTTTGCGAGTGACTCGAGGTCGGCACCGACGAATCCGTGGGTGTTGTCGGCGTAGGCGTCGAGGTCGATTTCGTCCGTCAGCGGCATGTTCCGGGTGTGTACTTGCAGGATTTCCTTGCGTCCATCCCGGTCGGGGACGCCGATCTCGATTTCGCGGTCGAACCGGCCACCGCGTCGCAACGCCTGGTCGATTGCGTCCAGTCGGTTGGTCGCGCCGATGACGACGACTTCGCCGCGCTCGTCGAGTCCGTCCATCAGCGACAGGAGCTGTGCGACCACGCGCCGCTCCACGTCTCCACCGGCCTCAGAGCGCTTCGGAGCGATGGAGTCGAGTTCGTCCATGAAGATGATGGCCGGCGCGTTCTCGGAGGCCTCCTCGAACACGTCGCGAAGTTGCTCTTCGGACTCGCCGTAGTACTTCGACATGATTTCCGGGCCGGAAATCGTCGTGAAGTGGGCGTCGATTTCGTTCGCGACGGCCTTGGCGATGAGCGTCTTCCCGGTCCCCGGCGGGCCGTGCAAGAGCACTCCCTTCGGGGGTTCGATGCCGAGGCGCTTGAACAGCTCCGGGTGTCGCATCGGGAGTTCGATCATCTCCCGGACCTGCTCGAGTTCGCGGTCGAGGCCGCCGATGTCCTCGTAGGTCACGTCCGGACCTTCGGCCATGCGACCGGGCGCAGTCTCGTGAATCTGCTCGGCGGACTTCTGGCTGATTTGTATCTCGGTGGAGTCGTTGATGACGACCGTCCCCGAGGGACGCGTCTTCGCAATCTTCAGCGGGACGGTCTGGCCGCCGCTCGCCATGAATCCGAACCCGAAGGGCAGTTGAATCTGCTGGCCGGCCGTGACTGGCTGTCCCGAGAGCTTGTCGCGGATGAATCGACCGATGTCGCCGCCGATGCGGAGGTTCTTCGGGAGCGCCACGCTGACCTGGGTGGCGGGCTTCACCTCGGCCTTCTCGACCTCGACGCGGTCGTCGATGCCGACGTTGGCCTGCTGGCGGAGTCGCCCGTCGATACGGATGATGCCCGTCCCGCGGTCTTCGGGGTAGCCTGGCCAGACGCGGGCGATCGCGGTCCCGTTTCGAGCTTCGATGCGGATGAAGTCGCCGCCTTCGAGCCCGAGTTCGTCTGCTGCGTCCTTGTCGATGGCCGCGAGCCCTCGGCCCGCGTCTTTCTGTTTCAGTGGTTTGACGATGAGTTTCATTTTTCCACGGTGATGGTGAGTATCCCGTTGTTCACGTCGACCGTTGCGTCGTCACCGGGTAGTTCGAACTCGGTTTCCCTTACTCTATCGTCAGTTTCGATGACTATCATCGCCGTGCGACCGACGATGTCCACGTCGACGGCGTCGTCGCTCACGCTGAGGTCGGCCGCGATGACCCAACTGTCGTCGTATTCGTACCGGCGGAGGAACCGCTCGTCACCGCCGGGAATTAACTGCTGACTCATGTTTTATCCTAACTCCAAGTTAGCGTCTAAACTATTTAAATCTTTCCCCAATTAATCGATGGACGGATACGAATTCGACTTCTGAGAGTAGTGTTGCGGTTCCGCCTACCTGTCCGGCGTTTCTGTCGCGGGAACGTCGTGTCGATTCTACCGGCCGCTGCCACGTCTGTGCGCTGGCCCTCCCTCTTTATCACAGCGGCTTTCCTTCCACCACGTATGGAGTACGTCACTCACCGGGACCGCACAATCGCGTATCGTCGGTCCGACCGTGGCGGGGACGGCCCACCCGTTCTTTTTCTTCACGGGAGCGGGGGAACGCACGCGGTCTGGAAGGCGCAGTCTCGACTCTCGGATCGACTTCCAGTCATCGCTCTCGACCTCAGCGGTCACGGCGAGAGCGACGACGTCGACGCCGATCCTGGTTACGGGTGCCTCTCGGCGTACGTCGACGACGCCGTCGCCGTCGCACGCGAGACGGGCGCGCGCGTGCTGGTCGGCAACTCCCTCGGCGGTGCAATCGCCCTGACGATGGTGCTCGAACGGGACCTCCCCATAGACGGTCTGGTCCTCACGGGGACCGGCGCGAAACTCGGCGTGTTGGAGGATTTACTCGTCTGGCTGGAGGGCGATTTCGACCGCGCCATCGACTTTCTTCACCAACCGGATCGACTCTTTCACGACGCCGACGAGGCTACCCTCGAAGCCTCGCGCGAAGCGATGCGCGCCGTCGGCCAGTCGGTGGTACACCGGGATTTTCTCACCGGTCACGAGTTCGACGTGCGTACTGAAGTCGGCCGCATCGACGTCCCCGCGCTGGCAATCGCTGGTGCGTACGACCGGTTGACACCCACCTGGTACCACGAGTTCCTCGCCGAGAACATCCCCGACTGCGAGTACCACGTCGTCGACGACGCCGCCCACCTACCGTTCCTCGAACGACCCGCCGCGTTCAACGACCTTCTGGTCTCGTTCGTTTCGGCCCGCTGACCTTGGGCACTCAGTACAGCTCGTCGAGGTCGGATTCGACGTGACTGTGCTCTTCCCCCGGGAAGCTCCCGTCTTCGACCGCGTCTCTGTACCCCTCTATCGCCTCGACCATCGCTTTACGCACGTCACCGAAGGGCTTGGCGAATGGGGGGACGTAGTCGGAGATTCCGAGGACGTCGGTGATGACCAGCACCTGTCCGTCACACTCGGGCCCCGCACCGATTCCGATGGTCGGAATGTCGATCGCCTCGGTTACCTGCGCCGCGAGGTTCGCGGGCACGTGTTCGAGGATGAGCGAGAAGGCACCGGCCTCCTCGTGGGCACGAGCGAGTTCGAGAATCTCTTCTGCGTCCTCGGTCGTGGTCCCCTGTCGCTGGTAGCCCAGTTCCTTTACGTGCTGGGGAGTCAATCCGAGGTGGGCCATCACCGGAATTCCGAGTTGCGTCAGTCGCTCCGTCAACTCGACTGTGTGCGGTCCGCTCTCTAATTTGACCGCGTCGGCGTGGGCCTCCTTCAACATCCGGCCGCAGTTCTCGATGCTCTCGGAGTCGCTGACGCCGACGGTGAGAAACGGCATGTCCGCGACGACCAGCGCGTTCTCGGTCGCGCGGGCCACAGAGGCCGTCCGGCTGAACATCTCCTGGAAGGACACCGGCAGCGTCGAGTCGTATCCAAGCACCGCGTTGCCCATACTGTCGCCAACGAGTATCACGTCGATGTCCGCGCCATCTACGAGCGCCGCCGTCGGCGAGTCGTAGGCTGTCAGCACTGTAATCGGCTCCGTCCCCGCCTTCTCGCGGAGGTCTCGAACCGTGGTCGGCATACTCGGGCTTCGGTCGCGGGGGGATAAAGCGAATGCGGTCTGACTGTTCGAAACCGGCACGACTTAACCCACTGGTTCGAACCCTTCGGACGTGCCACAACCGGTCGAGCGAACGAACCCCGACGGCATCGACTTCGGGTGGGTCATGCAGGTCACGTTCGTGACCACCATCGTCGTGGGCGCGCCACTTGTCGCCGCCCTCTCGACGACGGTCACCCTCCCGACGTGGGAGTCGCGCGTCTCCTTCGCAATCCGGGTCGGCGCGGTCATCTGGATACTCACCGCCGTCGCCGTCTACCTGTACGCGCGTCGCGTCGACGGCGAGTGACGCGCCACGATGGTGCCGTTCTGACCGTCACCGGAACGCATTACCCGTCACCGGTCGCAGATGTGGATATGATAGACGAGACCGTCGAGGAGATTCGGGAGATGCAAACCCACAGCTCCTCGGTCGTCGCCGTCAAGGCCACCCGCGCGCTCTTGGACCTCATCGACCGCGATTTTGCGACCGTCGAGGAGTACGAACGCGACCTCGAGCGTAACGTCGGTGCGCTTCGACGGGCCAACCCGTCACACGTGTCGCTACACAACGCGATGAACGAGGTCGTCCGTAGCGTCGTCGGCCGCGCCGACTCGGTCGAGTCAGCCAAGAAAATCACCGAGGCGACGGTCGAACGCGTCGTTCGCGAAGTCGAGACGGGAAAGCGCCGCGCCGCCGCCAACGCCGCCGAAACGTTCGAGGACGGCGAGACGTTCCTCACTCACGACTACTCCTCGACCGTGCTCGAAGCGGTCGAACAGGCCGCACGCGACGGCGCTCACATGACGGTCTACGTCACGGAAGCGCGCCCGCGGTACCTGGGGCGCAAGACGGCACGAACGCTCGCTGGTATCGACCGCGTCGAACCGCACCTGATGGTCGACGGTGCCTGCGGGGAGTTCCTCTCTCGGTGTGACCGGGTGTTCCTCGGGATGACGTGTATCGTCGGCGAGACGTACTACAACCGGGTCGGGACTTTCCCCCTGGCCGCCGTGGCGAACGAACTCGGCGTCCCGGTAACCATCGTCGGGTCCAGCGCGAAAATCATCGACGATGGCTTCCACTTCGAGAACGAGTTCCGGTCGCCCTCGGAGGTGATGCTCGAACCCGTCGAGGGCATCCAGCTAGAAAACCCCGCCTACGACGCCACCCCGGTCGACCTCGTCGACGAAGTCATCACCGACGACGAGATTCTGACGTTCTAGCGCGCGTTTTCTCGGCCGCACGGTACCTTACCGTCGAATGAACTCCGAGAGCCGGTTCCGCAGGCTGTCGCTCTCTCCGAGTTTTAGATAGAACGCGTCACCGCCGTCTTCGTAGTAGTTGGTGATTCGGCGTCGAATCTCGAATCCAAGCCGGTCGTAGAACTTCAGCGCGGTTTCGTTCGTCGTTCGCGCGTGGCAGGTTACGGACGGATACTCCTCGGCGATTTCGGCGACGAGTTGCCGTCCGTATCCCTGACCGCGAACCTCGGGTGCGACGGCGAGAAAGAGGATGTAGCCGTCGCGTCTGACGGAGGTGAATCCGATGAGTTCTTCGTCCAAGAACAGCAGGTGGCACGTCGACCGCCGGTAGGCGTCCACGAAGAAGTTACGCCGTTGCTTGAGGACGCCCTCCCTGTGGCGGATTCGTTCCTTCAGTTCCCACGCATCCTCGATGTAGTGAGAACTTCCGGGGCTCGCCACCCGTTTTTCGACGTTGACGCTCACTAGGTCGCCCTAGTATGGATGGGAATATAACTCCACCGTCGCCGTGGGACCTCCCAGAATCCGTCCAGCCGAATGGTTTTATCGTCGTTCCGCGTGGTTCGAAGTGATGACCTTCTCCCTCCGCGAACACACCGCCGATATCGCCGTCGAAGCGACCGGTGGCGACCTCTCGGCGGTGTTTGCCGCCGTCGCCGACGGCCTCACGGCCGCCATGTGTGAGGACGTTCCCGACGGTGGTGACCGATTCTCGTGTACCGTCCGCGCAGAGGGCCGCGAAGCGCTCCTGTTCGACTACCTCGACCAGCTCATCTACGAACGCGACGTTCGTCTGGTCCTCCCTGCGGACAATCGCGCGACGGTCGAACGCGACGGCGACGAGTGGCTCGTCGAGGCGAGCGCCCGTGGCGTCCCGCTGTCGACTGTCGACGCGAGAGAGGTCAAGGCCGTGACCTACTCGGAGATGCGGCTGGAACCCCGCGACGACGGGTGGTACGCCTACGTCGTCTTCGACGTGTGAGGCGCGAACCGTCGGTTGTACGTCCAACGCGACACCGAGAGGCGCGAACCGTCTCTCGACGTGTCCAGTCGAAATAGCTTACACGGACGGAACCCTATTGAGGTGTCGCACTGAAGGTTCGAGTATGACGACACGCGAGTTCGATGGCATCACCCTCGATCGACTCGGACCAAACGTCTGGGAAATCCCGCAGGAAGGTGAGATGCGCGCACCCGCTCGCGTCTACGCCAGCGAACTCCTGCTCGAACAGATAGGTGACGACAAGACGCTCCAGCAACTGCGGAACGCCACCCACCTCCCCGGCATCACCAAGTACGCCATCTGCATGCCCGACGGCCATCAGGGCTATGGCTTCCCCGTCGGGGGCGTCGGCGCGCTTGACGCCGAGGACGGGTGCATCTCGCCGGGTGCGGTCGGCTACGACATCAACTGTGGGGTTCGGATGATGAGGACGAACCTCACTTACGAGGACCTCCAGGGCAAAGAGGAGGAACTCGTCGACTCGCTCTTTGCCAACATTCCGTCAGGGCTCGGCGGCGGGGGCGTCCTGGAGACGGACATACAGACCATCGACCAGATTCTCTCGCGGGGTATGGACTGGGCGCTGGAAGCGGACTACGCCGTCGAGGATGACCTGGCCCACTGCGAGGACGAGGGGTTCCGCCCGGAGGCCGACCCCGACGCCATCTCACAGAAGGCCAAAGACCGCGGGAAGAATCAGGTCGGCAGTCTCGGTTCGGGCAATCACTTCCTCGAGGTCCAGCGCGTGACCGACGTGTTCCGCCCCGAAGTGGCCGACGCCTTCGGTCTGGAAGTCGACCAGGTCGTCGTGCTCATCCACTGTGGCAGTCGCGGACTCGGCCACCAGACGTGTACCGACTACCTCCGACGCATCGAGAAGGAGCACGCCGACCTGCTCGAACAGCTCCCCGACCGAGAACTCGCCGCGGCCCCGGCCGGGAGTCCGCTCGCAGACGAGTACTACCGGGCGATGTGCGCGTGCATCAACTTCGCGTGGGTGAATCGACAGCTCATCATGCACCGGACCCGACAAGTCTTCGAGCGCGTCTTCGACCGCGACTGGGAGGACATGGAGATGCACCTCCTGTACGACGTGGCCCACAACATCGCGAAACGGGAGGTCCACGACATCGGACTCGACGCGGCGGGCAAACCGGTCGACTCCGCCGACGCCGTCGACTCCGAGGAGCGCGAACTGTTCGTCCACCGCAAGGGTGCGACGCGGGCGTTTCCGGCGGGCCGACCCGAACTGCCGCCCGCCTACCGCGACGTCGGCCAGCCCATCATCATCCCCGGGAGCATGGGTTCTGGGAGTTACGTCCTTCGGGGCGGCGAGGCGTCACTCGATCTCACGTTCGGGTCGACAGCCCACGGTGCGGGTCGGCTCATGAGTCGAACGCGGGCCAAAAAGGAGTTCTGGGGGGAAACGGTACAGAGTGAACTCCGAGAGGACCAGCAGATATTCGTGAAGGCACAGAGCGGTGCGACCGTCGCCGAGGAAGCCCCCGGCGT
Organism: Halobacteriota archaeon; assembly: GCA_051747545.1. Lineage (GTDB taxonomy): Archaea > Halobacteriota > Halobacteria > Halobacteriales > Haloferacaceae > JBNJGG01. Next base: position 9,010 of record JBNJGG010000116.1, read on the forward strand.
GTACAAGGACGTCGACGAGGTCGTTCGCGTCTCCGACGAACTTGGCATCGGTGACAAAGTGGCTCGGACGTACCCCATCTGCAACATCAAGGGGTGAGTGGCCAGCACCTCGTTCCCTTTCATCA
>JBNJGG010000117.1:0-9082 GCA_051747545.1 Halobacteriota archaeon
TTACGATTTCGCCGTCGGTTTCGATGCAGTCTACTGCACATCGACGCGTCACGTGAGTCACTCGAGGCGGTCACCCCTACTCCATCGACCAGACTGGTAGGCTCTTCTTTATAAGCGCTACTGAACCGAAGAATCGCAAGACAGAGAGGAAAAGGACCCGAACCATTTTTAAGCGATTCCGCTTCCGGCTCTATTCTGCCATCGGCGTTCGCTCGGAAGTATCGCTCCTCGAGAGGTGAGTGATAGAAAGAACCTAGGCCGTGCTGTATCCATCCTCTGTATGCAGCACGTGGTTTCTGTCACGTTCTGAGGATTTCAACAGAGTCTTTCGGTCAACTAGCAAGTTGCTGGGCGGTGCGGTGGAAAACCCCGTTTCAGTGCGGTTTTGTTGCCGACCGCGAGCGACTGTTAGTCGCTCGCGGATTTTTTGGTCCAGATTTTTTGACGGGGTTGAGCGAGCCGAAGGCGAGCGAGGCCCCGTTAAAAAAGGTGGGGCTGTTAACGCCAATCCTGAAGCGACGGTGCATCGCCATACTGCATCGAAAGCCACGCGTTGTCGCACGAGATGTCTGCAATAATGAACTGCGACCCGCTGGTGGAGGGGTCCACCGAGGCCATCACCTCGGTGCTGGCATCGACTGAAGCCGTCGCATCAATGGCCATGTATGTCACATGGTAACACCCAGTTATAAACGCGTCGAAAGACGAACACCGCGCGAGTCAGTTGCGGCACCAGTCGGTGTGGTGAGCGAACGGAGAGGCGAAGAAAGCAGGACGGAGAGCCCTCACCCCGGGAGAGTCGGGAGTACGACGCGTCGGACGGCGTTCTTCGCAGACTACAAGAGGTGTGAGCCAGTACGCGTGGGTATGAAAGTAGCCGACGCGATGACCCCTCGGGACGAGGTCGTGATGGTCGAGCTCCCGGGAACGCGTGACGACGTGCTCGAATATCTCCAGGAGCGCGGCTTCTCTTCGGTTCCAGTCATCAAACGGACCGACGCCGGGGAGGAGTACCGCGGACTCGTCTCCAGAGACGACCTCATCGAACACCCGGACGAGGACCAACTGGCGATGTTGATGCGGGACGTGCCGACGACGACCGCCGACGCGACTATCGAGGAGTTGGCCACATTGATGCTCCAGGACGGCGGCTCCCGTCGAATTCCGGTCGTCGACGGCGAACTGGAGGGCATCATCACCGTCACCGACGTGGTCCGGGCTATCGCCCGCGAGGACATCGACGGTGACACGCCGGTCGGCGAACTCGCCACCCGCGACATCAACACGACCTACCGGATGACGCCTCTGACGGTCGCCGAGCGCGAGATTCACTTCGCAAACGTGCCGTACGCTATCGTCCTCGACGACGATGGAGACATGTCCGGAATCCTCACGGAGGTCGACATCATCGAAGTCGCCCGCGTCGTCGAAGGCGAAGACGAAACCGGCGACTCGGTCGCCAATCAGGACGACGAGTGGATGTGGGAGGGAATCAAGGCCGTCGGGAACCGGTACATTCCCACCAGGAACGTCGAGATTCCGACCGAACCCGCCGAGACCTTCATGTCCGGAGACCTCGTGACGGTCTCGCGTCGCCGAACCGCCAGAGAGGCTGCCCAGCAGATGATATCGAACGACATCGAGCAGATTCCGCTCGTCAGTGGCGACAGCCTCGTCGGTATCGTCCGCGACGTGGACCTGTTGAGGGCGCTGGTATGACGGACGGGAAAACCATCTCCGAACTTGCGAAGCGTCGCGGCTTCTTCTTCGGCGCGAACGGTGCCTACGGCGGCGTCGCCGGCTTCTACACGTTCGGCCCGCAGGGCGCGGCGCTGAAACGCAACGTCGAGTCGGCGTGGCGCGACGAGTTCACCGTTCGCCTCGGGAACGAGGAGATAGAGGCACCGACCATCATGCCGGAAGCCGTCTTCGAGGCGTCGGGTCACCTCGACGGTTTCGACGACATGCTCGTCGAGTGTGCCGAGTGCGGCGAGAGCCACCGCGCCGACCACCTCATCGAGGACAACACCGACATCGAGGAGGCCGAGAGCCTCCCCATCCCGGAGGTCGAAGCACTCATCGCCGACCACGAGTTGGTCTGTCCGAACTGCGGTGCGCCGCTCGCCGGCCAACCGGTCGAGGACTTCAACCTGATGTTCGAAACGTCCATCGGCCCCGGTTCGGGCCAACCGGGGTATCTCCGCCCCGAGACGGCGCAGGGCATCTTCGTCGAGTTCCCCCGCCTCAAAGAGTACGCCCGAAACCGACTGCCGTTCGGGGTCACCCAGATTGGGCCAGCCTACCGCAACGAAATCTCGCCGCGAAAGGGCATCATCCGAACCCGCGAGTTCACCCAGGCCGAACTGGAGCAGTTCATCAACCCCGAACGCGACGAACCCCCGCTCGAACAGGTCGCGGACGTGGACGTGGTGCTGTATCCCGCGAGCGAGCAGGAGGACCCCGACGGGCAATACGTCGCCACGACTGTCGGAGAGGCCGTCGAGTCGGGCGTCATCGGAAGCGACTGGGTCGGCTACTTCCTCGGCGTCGCCCAGGGGTGGTACGAGCGCGTCGGCGTCGACGTGGACCGGTTCCGGTTCCGCCAGCACCTCGCCGGCGAGCGCGCTCACTACGCGGCAGACTGCTGGGACGCAGAGGCCGAAGTGGGAGGCGACTGGGTCGAAATTGCCGGCTTCGCCTACCGCGGCGACTACGACCTCTCGAAGCACGGCGAGTACGGCGACGACGACTACACCGTCTTCGAGCAGTACGACGAGCCAAAGACGGTCGAGCGGGCCGTCGTCGACCCCGACATGAGCCGACTCGGCCCCGAATTCGGGTCGGCCGCCGCCGACATCGCCGAGGCACTCGAAGACCTCGCCGCGGTCGACCCCGACGCCTTCGACGCCGACGAGGTGACCGTCGAAGTCGGTGGGGAGACGTACACTGTGGCGACCGACGTGGCGAACTTCGGCGTCGAGACGCAGACGGTCAACGGCGAACACATCGTCCCCCACGTCGTCGAACCGTCCTTCGGCATCGACCGCACGGTGTACACGCTCATCGAGCACGGCTACCACGAGGACGTCGTCGACGGAGAGCCACGGAGTTACCTCGACCTCGTCCCGGAGATCGCACCGACGTACGTCGGCGTCTTCCCGCTCGTCAGCAACGTCGACGAGTTGACCGATCTCGCCGGAGAGCTCGCAGAATCGCTGCGAGACGCCGGGTTCGCCGTCACCTACGACGACTCCGGGAGCATCGGTCGTCGCTACCGGCGACAGGACGAAATCGGCACGCCGTTCTGCGTCACGGTCGACCGCGACGGACTCGAGGGCGAGGGGCCGACGACCGTCACCCTCCGCGAGCGAGACGCGGCCACGCAGGTTCGCGTCCCCACGGACGACCTCGTCGAGTGGCTGGTCGACCTCCGCGAGGGCGAGCGAGTGTTCGACGACCTGGTCGACGCCTACGGCGCGATAGAGGCGTGAGCGAGCTCGCGCGGCGACTCGTCCACGTCAGCGGGACGGCTCTCCCGGCGCTGTACCTGCTGGGCGTCCTCACGTGGCAACACCTCCAGTGGCTGCTCGTCTTCGGGGCGCTCGTCGCACTGGTCCTCGAAGTGCTACGGCTGTACGTCGGCCTCGACTGGCGGATTTTCCGCGAACTCACCCGCGAGTACGAGCAGGACAATCCCGCGGGGTACGCCCTGTACATGGTGAGTCAGACCGCCGTCGCGCTCGTCTTCCCGCCGTACGTCGCCGTCGCGGGGATGTTGATGCTCACCATCGGCGACCCGATAAGCGGGGTCCTCGGATCGAATCGGGGTGCGGGAGCGGTCAAGCGCGTCGGCGTGTTGGTGGCGATGTTCGCCGTCTGCTTTCTGCTCGCCGTCCCAATCGTCTCGGCCCCCGCGGACATCACCCTCCCGCAGGCGACGCTGGCGGCGGCGCTCGGCGCGCTCGGCGCGACCATCGCCGACGGCGTCAAACCGGTCGTCGCGGGCTACGTCGTCGACGACAACCTCTCGATTCCGCCACTGGCGTGTCTGGGCATCTGGCTCGGTCTGCTGCTGTGGTCGAACGTCGTCGTGGTGTCGGGGTGAGGGCTCCGCGCCGGTTCCGCGGCCGAATCGGTCGGGCAGGCTTATAAGCTCCATCGCGAACATAGAGGCGTGACCGTCTACGAAAGCGACCTGCCCGGCGTCGGCAAGAAGTTCGAGGTCGACATCGGTGATGGCTCGCGGCTGGTTATCGTCATCCACAACACCGGGAAGCGGGAAGTGTTTCTCCGAGAGACGCCCGACAGCGACTCCGAGAGACTGTTCGGGCTGTCGGATCGACTCGCCCGACAGGTCGGGACCATCCTGGAAGGTTCGTACTTCCAGCCCATCCGAACCGACACCATCGACACGGTACTCTCGGACGACACGCTCATCGAGTGGGTGAAACTCGGCCCGGAGTCGCCGCTGGTCGGCAAGACACTCGCCGAGTCGGCGGTGCGACAGAAAGTCGGCGTGTCGGTCATCGCCGTCCAGCGTGGCGACGAAACCATCACGAACCCGGGCGCAGACCTCACCGTCGAATCCGGCGACACGCTCGTCGTACTCGGTCCGCAGGACGCCTGCCGGGAGTTCCAGCAGTACGCGACCGGCGAATCCGACGCCGGAGAATGACCGGCACGCCGACGCGGGGGAATCGAGGCAACGACTCGGACGATCGAGAGGGTCGGAAATAGATGGCCGCAATGGAACTGTGGCAGGTCGGCACGATGTTCGTCACCATCGCGATTGCGGGCGCGATAGCGACGCGCGTCGGTCTCTCGGTGATACCGCTCTACGTGGTCGTCGGGATGCTCGTCGGACCCAACGTGCTCGGCACCGTCGCCCCGGCGGCGGCGATTCCGGAGACAGACCTCGTGACGGTGCTGGCCGAACTCGGCATCGTCCTCCTGCTGTTCTTTCTCGGCCTGGAGTTCAGTCTCGACCGCCTGCTGGAGGCGAAACGGCGCATCACCAGCGCGGGGCTGCTCGACCTCGGCGTTAACTTCCCCGTCGGCGTCGGCATCGGACTGCTGTTCGGCTGGAGCATCCTCGAGGCTCTCCTTCTCGGCGGCATCGTCTACATCTCCTCGAGTGCGGTCATCACGAAGTCGCTCATCGACCTCGGCTGGATCGCCAACGCCGAGAGCGAACCGATGCTCGGGACGCTCGTCTTCGAGGACCTCTTCATCGCCGTCTACCTCGCCATCGTCGTCTCACTCGTCTCCGGGAGCAACGGAATCGAGTCGGCGCTGGTCGACGTGAGTGTCGCCGTCGCCTTCCTCGGCGTCCTCGTGGCCGGAGTCCGCTTCGGCGGACGGCTGTTCGAGCGCGTGTTCGACGCCGACACGAGCGAGCTATTCGTCCTCCGGGTGCTAGCCGCCGCGGTGTTCGTCGCGGGCGTGGCGCTGGCTATCGGCGTGAGCGAGGCCGTCGCCGCCTTCTTCGTCGGCATGGGCTTTTCCAGCACCGCCCACGTCGAGCGCATCGAACGCCTCATGACTCCCATTCGGGACATCTTCGCCGCCGTCTTCTTCTTCTACATCGGACTCGGGACGAACCCGGCGCTCATCGCGACGACGACGACGCTTCTGGCCGTCGCAGTCGTGGCGACGACGCCGACGAAACTGGCTTCGGGATTCTTCAGCGGACGGCTCTACGGCCTCGACGACCGACGGTCGCTTCGGGTGGGACTGGGGATGGTGACCCGCGGGGAGTTCTCGCTCATCATCGCCACCGTCGCCGCGACCGGGAGCGGCCCAGTCATGACGCAAGTGATTCCGGCGTTCGCCGTCGGCTACGTCCTCGTGATGAGCATCCTCGGGACGGTGTTGATGCAGTATTCGGGCATCTTCGAGGACCTCCTGAAGCGACGCGAGTCGAAACCGACGGGGTGACCGTCGGAATCGGTGCGACCATCCCGGACGCCGCCAACACCCAGAACCGTGGAGAAACGCCCGCTATCCGTCTCGAAAGTGTTTAATAGCGGCCGTTCAGTATTCACTCACGATGGTTTGGACTCGCGGCCACGACCTATTCGTCCCCGCCCGAGTCCGCCGACCGCGACGACGGGGCCTTTAGGCCCAACTATCTCTCTTCCCCCTGACCCCATTCGTCCCCACGAATTCAGAAGCATTTGCCGTCCCTATTGGCATCTCTGTGAGTTTTTTTCAATCTATAAATCGTAGAATTTAAGCCCATGAACGGGAGATGTACGAGTATATGACAAAGCGCGTGGCACTCGCGTTTTCGGGTGGACTCGACACGACAGTATGCGTCCCGCTTCTCGAAGAGGAGTACGGGTACGACGAGGTTATCGGCGTCACCGTCGACGTGGGTCAACCCGCCGAGGAGTTCGACGAGGCGGAGGAGACGGCCGAGGCGCTGGACCTCGAACACTACGTCGTGGACGCACGAGCGGAGTTCGCTCAGCAGTGTCTCGACTCAGTGCGAGCGAACGCAACCTATCAGGGATACCCGCTCGGGACCGCCCTCGCGCGGCCGGTCATCGCCGAGGCGATTCTGGACGTGGCCATCGAGCAAGGGTGTGAGGCCGTCGCTCACGGCTGTACCGGGAAAGGAAATGACCAACTTCGCTTCGAAGTGGTGTGGCGCGCCTCAGACCTCGAAGTCATCGCGCCCGTGCGCGAACTTGGGTTGACCCGCGAGTGGGAGATGGAGTACGCCGCAGAGCGCGACTTACCCGTCGAGGGCGGTAACGAGGGCGTCTGGAGCATCGACACGAACCTCTGGAGTCGCTCCATCGAGGGCGGCCGTCTCGAAGAACCCGGCTACGTCCCGCCGGAGGACATCTACGAGTGGACGACCGCACCGGGCGGCGAGACGCAACTCGTCGAAATCGAGTTCGAAGAGGGGTATCCGATCGCCGTCGACCTCGTCGGGGAGACCTCGACTGCCCCCCAGCCACCGGCAGGGGACGGCGACGAGATGGAACCGGTCGACCTCATCGAGTACCTGAACGACCTCGCCGGGCAGTACGGCGTCGGACGCACCGACATGATGGAGGACCGCATGCTCGGGCTGAAGGTGCGCGAGAACTACGAGCACCCGGCGGCGACCGTCCTGTTGAACGCCCACGAGGCGCTCGAAGGACTCGTGCTCACGAAGGACGAGCGCGACTTCAAGACCCTCGTCGACGACGAGTGGGCCCAGAAGGGCTACGAGGGACTCGTCGACGCCCCGTTGACGAGAGCGCTCGACGGCTTCATCGACGAGACCCAGCAGGCGGTGACCGGAACCGTGACTATCAAACTCCAGGGCGGACAGGCCCGTCCGGTCGGCCGCGAGTCCGACTTCGCCGTCTACTCCGAGTCGGCCGCGTCGTTCAACACCGAGACGGTCGACGGCATCACGCAGGCCGACGCGACGGGCGTCGCCAAGTACCACGGCTTTCAGTCGCGCCTCGCCAACAAGGTGGCGAAGTCGGTCGCCGACGGCGAACTCGCCGCCGACGGCGGAGACGACGAGTAGCGATGACCGGGGAATCTGACGGCGACGAATCGGTCGTTCGCCGTGACCGCTTCAGCGGCGGCCCCGCACGCGGATTCCTCTCCAGTCTCGCAGCCGACGAACGCATCTTCGCGGCCGACGTCGCCGTCGACCGCGCGCACGTGGTGATGCTCGCAGAGCAGGACATCCTGACCGGCGACGAGGCCGCCACGATTCTGTCGGCGCTCGACGCCGTCGAGACCGGCGGCCACGACGAGTTGCCCGCGGGCGAGGACGTGCACGAGGCGATCGAGTCGGCCGTCATCTCGCGCGTCGGCTCCGACGGCGGGAAGATGCACACCGCGCGCAGTCGAAACGACGAGGTGGCGACGTGCATCCGGTACCGCCTGCGCGAGGATGCACTGGACGCCGCGGAGTCGGCGGTCGGCCTCTGTGCGGTCCTGGTCGACGGTGCCGCCGAGCACACCGAGACGGTGATGCCCGGCTACACGCACCTGCAACCGGCCCAGCCGACGACGGTGGCGCACTACCTGCTCTCGTACGAGGCGGCCGTCCGCAGAGACGCGGCCCGCCTGCTCGACGCCTACGGGCGAATCAATCACTCACCGCTCGGCGCGGCGGCGTTCGCGGGAACGCCGTTCGACATCGACCGCGAGCGCACCGCCGAACTGCTCGGCTTCGACGGCGTCCTCGGGAACTCGATGGACGCCGCCGCGGCGCGCGATTTCCTCGCCGAGACGCTGGCCGCGCTGGCGACGCACGCGACGACCCTCTCGGGGATCGCGGAGGATCTCGTCGTCTTCGCCAACAAGGGCTACGTGGACCTCGCCGACGACTACAGTTCGACGTCCTCGATTATGCCCCAGAAGAAGAACCCGGACACGCTGGAACTCGTCCGCGCCGTCGCCGGGGACGCGGTCGGCGAACTCACCGGGTTGCTCACGACGTTGAAGGGCCTCCCGCGTGCGTACAACCGCGACATGCAACGCGCACACCCCCACGCGTTCGACGCCGCCGACCTGGTCCGTGAGGCCGCCGAGGTGACCGCGGGAGCCGTCGCCACGGCGACGTGGGAGACGGAGACGCTCGCAGCCGAGGCGAGCGCGGGGTTCTCGACGGCGACCGGCGTGGCCGACCTGCTGGCGATGGCGGGACTTCCCTTCAGAACCGCCCACGAAATCGTCGCCAGCGCGGCCGCCGCCGCCGAGCAGACTGGGTCGGACGCGCCGAGCGTCGAAGCGCTCGACGACGCGACGACCGACGTCGTCGGCGACTCGCTGTTCAGCTTCGTCAGCCGCGAGGACGTCGCCGCCACACTCGACCCCGTCGAGAGCGTGGCGAGTCGAGACTCCGCCGGAGGTCCCGCACCCGCGGCCATCGAGGCGCAACTCGACGAGGCGAGAGCGAGCGTCGAGCGCAACCGGTCGGCCATCGACGCACGCCGCGAGGCACTGAGCGCGGCCGAATCGGCACTCGACGCGGAGGTGGCGACGTATGTGTGAGTATCGACGAGGACGGGACACCGAACGTCGACGAGGGAGGGACCGACCCGGTGGGCCGGCGACGTCGGGC
>JBNJGG010000118.1:0-9022 GCA_051747545.1 Halobacteriota archaeon
GCCCGCGAGGAACTCCTCGGGGAGACACCGCTGGCGCTCCTGCACCGTCCGGAGACGACCGTCCTTCGTCGTCGCCTCGAAGTCACCGACCCACGTCTCGCCGGCCATCATCTTCTCGGCCGCCTCGGCGTACGTCTCCGGACGGTGCAGGAGCGCCAGCGGTGTCTCCCCGAGGAGTTCCTCGCGGGCGAACCCGCTCAACCTGAGACACGCCTCGTTCACTTCGATTATCCGAAACTGTTTGTCCGTGACGACCGCCGGGTTCGCTGTCTTCTGAAACGCGAGTCGATACACCTGTGACTTCGTATCCGTCATCTGATTACTCCTGACCTCTCTCCGTCGTGTCTCCCCGAGGACGTGGCCGACGGTGAACGGTCTGTTTCGGACGGGGGTGCAACAACTTTTCGCCCGCACATATTGTAATATTAAGAACAGGATTCCGCATCTGTTCATGTGACTGAGCGGGCCTTACTTCGAGCGAACCGCCGAGCAGTTCAGTCGATGCGTTCGCCCTGGTAACTTCCGTCGTAGGTCCCGTCGTGGTCCGCTTCGGCGAGGACGAGTTGTGCAATTCGGGCACCTCGTTCGAGCTCGACGTCGTGGTGGACTTCCAGCAGTCCCTCGCCGCGGCCTTCGTACCCCGCATCCCACACCGCGGTGTTGAGCATACAGGAGTTCCGCAGGAGCGACGAGCGCGGATAGATGTAGCCGACGTGTCCGGTCGGGATTCTCACCGTTTCGCCGTAGCGAGCGACGTACCCGCCCGGAGTGAGCCGGTAGACGCTCTCGGACGGGTCGAGTTCGCGTCGCTCGCCGACGGTCTTTCCGCCCCGTTCGATGCGTCCGGCCGAACGCTGCTCGAAGACGGCTTCCAGCGTCAGGTCGACGCCGTTCGGCTGCACCTGTACCTCGGTCGTTGGTGTGACGTGTTCGGCGACGAACGAACCGGAGCGAAACATACACCGCAGATCCCCGTTCGAATACAAAATCTTGCCGAAGAACTGCGGTCGCTACTCGACTTCGAGTTAATACAACAATCGCCGCCAAAATTGCCGCGGTGTGCCAAATTCACACGGTCTTTCCCTCGAAAACACGCGGGATTTATATCCGCGGAGCATCGACCTCCGAGCGTTATGGGACAGACGCTCACGGAGAAAATTCTTGCCGACCACCTCGTAGAAGGGGAGCTCTCTCCCGGCGAGGAAATCGGCATCGAAATCGATCAAGTCCTCGCACAGGATACGACCGGTACGATGGTCTGGCTCCAGTTCGAAGCGCTCGAACTCGACGAAGTTCAGACCGAGCTCGCCGCGCAGTACTGTGACCACCAGACGTACCAGTTCGACTTCAAGAACACCGACGACCACCGCTTCCTCCGTAGCGCCGCAGGAACCTACGGTGCGCACTTCTCTCGTCCCGGGAACGGCATCTGCCACAACGTCCACAAGGAGAACTTCGCCGCCCCCGGCAAGACCCTCCTCGGTTCGGACTCTCACACGCCGACGCCCGGCGGACTCGGTGAACTCGCCATCGGTGCGGGTGGTCTCGACATCGCCGTCGCGATGGGCGGTGGCGCGTACTACGTCGAGATGCCCGAAGTCGTCAACGTCCGTCTCGAAGGTGAACTGCCCGAGTGGTCCAGCGCGAAGGACGTCATCCTCGAGATGCTGCGTCGCCTCTCCGTGAAGGGCGGCGTCGGCAAGGTGTTCGAGTACACCGGCCCCGGCGTGGAGTCGCTGTCGGTCCCCGAGCGAACGACCATCACCAACATGGGTACGGAACTCGGTGCGACCTCCTCTATCTTCCCGACCGACGAGCAGACTGAAGAGTACCTCGAACGCCAGGGACGCGGCGACGTTTACGTCGAACTCCAGCCCGACGACGACGCCGAGTACGCCGACGAAATCGTCATCGACCTCGACGAACTCGAACCGCTCATCGCGTGTCCGTCGATGCCGGATAAGGTCGTCCCAGTCCGCGAAGTCGCCGGCGAGCGCGTCGAACAGGTACTCGTCGGTTCCTGCACCAACGGTGGCTACGAGGACATCCTCCCGGCCGCGAAGATGGTCAAGGGCCGCGAAGTCGCAAAGCACCTCGAGATGATCGTCGCCCCCGGTTCGAAGCAGGCCGGCGAGATGCTCGCCCGCGACGGCTGGACGGCGGAGATGATGGCCGCCGGCGTCAACGTCTCCGAGGCGACCTGTGGTCCGTGCATCGGTATCGGTCACGTTCCCGCCTCCGACTCCGTCTCGCTTCGCACGTTCAACCGCAACTTCGAGGGTCGCTCGGGTATCGAAGACGACAGCGTCTACCTCTGTTCGCCGCAGGTCGCCGCCGCCGCGGCTATCACCGGCGAAATCATCGACCCGCGTGACCTCGCCGAGGAACTCGGTGACCTCGAGTCGCCGGGTGTCGAACTCCCCGACGCGTACGACGGCTCGAAGGCCGACCTCATCGCCCCCGACGACGCCATCGACGACGAACTCATCAAGGGACCGAACATCGGCGCGGTGCCGCTGAAGGACCCCCTCGCGGCCGACATCGAGGGCGAGGCGCTCCTGAAGATGGAGGACAACATTACGACGGACCACATCATTCCGGCCACGTCCGACATCCTCAAGTTCCGCTCGAACATCGAGCGCCTCTCGGAGTTCACGCTCTCGCGCGTCGACGAGACGTTCGCCCAGCGCGCCGCAGACGCAGACGGTGGCGTCCTCGTCGCCGGCGAGAACTACGGTCAGGGCTCCTCCCGCGAGCACGCGGCGATGTGTCCGATGTACCTCGGCATCGAGGCCGTCCTCGCGCAGTCGTTCGCCCGCATCCACAAGGCGAACCTCTTCAACTTCGGCATCGTGCCCCTCACCATCGACGAGGACACGTACGCGAAGATCGAGCAGGGCGACGACATCGAAATCGTCGACGACGTCGCCGAAGGCGTCAAAGCCGGTGCTGAGGAGTTCACCATTCGCGTCAACGACGACTGGGAAGCGACCGCCAAGCTGGACGCCTCCGAGCGCGAACTCGAGATTCTCGCCGCCGGTGGCAAGCTCTCGTGGACGAAACAGCAGTACGAGTCGAATTCGGGCGGCGCGGCACCCGCAGACGACTGAGCCGTACTCACCTTCTCCGTTTTTCACTGGCCGGGAGTGACCACGCCGAGCCCTGTGCTTGGTTTCGGGGCTGACCACGGTGCGGCGTTTTGGCCCGGTCTGTCCGGGTCGCCGTCGCACTTTTGCGCTTGCCCCGCATATTCGCCACCTGTGACGACTCGGGACGCGATGGCCGCGACGATTCGCCCGGCCGAGCGAGCCGACCTGCTCGACATCTCTCGTATCGAGCGGGCGTCGTTCACGCAGCCGTGGCCCTACGCCGCCTTCGAGAGTTTCCTCGGCGAAGCGGGCTTTCTCGTCGCAGTCGCCGACCACGAGACTCTGGGCTACGTCGTGAGCGACGTGACGCCGAATCACGGCCGCGACATCGGCCACGTCAAGGACCTCGCGGTGCATCCCGACGCCCGCAGCGTCGGACTCGGCCGCCGCTTGCTCGAGCGGGCGCTCGCCGTGCTCGCGCTGAACGGTGCGTCGCTCGTGAAACTGGAGGTCCGCCCCAGCAACGAGGGCGCGCTGGCGCTGTATCGCGACGTGGGCTTCGAGCCAGCCAGACGCATCCCGCGGTACTACGACGACAGCGAGGACGCCCTGCTGATGTTACTCGACCTCGACGAGTGGCAACGACGGGCGAACCGCCGAACGCCCGGAGAAATCGATTTCGACTGAGTGACTCGCCCGCGTCCCTTATCACCGAGGCGGGTGGCTTTTGCCCCTCGCGTGCGAACGGCCGGGCATGGGATACGCCTGTCCGGTGTGTGGAACCCCTCAGCGCGACGGTGAGCACCTCGCCAACCACCTCGCGTTCACCGCAATGCTCCGTCACGAGGGTCACGAGGCGTGGCTCGACGACAACGTCGCAGACTGGGCCGACATGCGTCCGGAAGATCTCGCAGAGATGGTCGTCCCCCACGCCGAGGAGTCCGAGTACGAGGAAGTCTTCGAGGACACGGTTCACGGGAGTGACCACGCCGGCCACGGTCACGTCGACCACCACCATCACGGTGCCTCCGGACGCGAGGCGTTTCCTGCCGATGAGCCACTCGATGCGGCGACCCAGCAGGTGGTAGAACGCGCGAAGCGGCTGACCAGCGAGATGCACGACGACGAGGAGTAGCCTCGCTCAGCCTCTCCGCGGAATCTGCCAGACCGGACGAGCGTCGTCCGGTCAGGAGCGACGTGGACTGTCAGGTGCGAGGGCGTCGTCGTAGATTCTGACGTAGAGCTCGCGAATCTCACCCGGCGTCGGCTTCCGCGGGTTGTTGTCGGGGGACCCCGAATCGATGGCGTCCTGGGTCATCTCGTCGACGACGTCCAGGTACGCCTCCCGGGACGGGACCTCGCCGAAGTCGTCGAGGTAATCGGTCAGTGTCAGGTCCTCACAGAGCCGCAGAACGCCCTCGGCGGCCTTTTCGGCGGCTTCGATGGTGCTGTCGTCCTCGTCGGCGACGCCGATGATGCGGGCGACGTTGGCGTACTTCTCCCGGGACGCCATCGCTGAGAACTCCATGACGTACGGGAGGATGAGCGCGTTCGCGAGGCCGTGTGGCAGGTGGAGTTGCGCGCCGAGTGGTCGGGCGAGTCCGTGGACGAGCGCGACGGAGGAGTTCGTGAACGCCTGCCCCGCCTGCAGTTGCCCGACGAGCATGTCGGCGCGGGCGTCGACGTCGTCCCCGTTGGCCCAGGCGACAGGAAGCGACCGGGCGATGCGTTTCATCGCCTCCTCCGCGTAGGCGTCCGGGACGCCGTACGAGTGGACCGAGACGTACGCCTCGATGGCGTGGGTCAGTGCGTCGATGCCGGTGAAGGCGGTGTGACTGCGCGGAAGCGAGACGGTGAGTTCGGGGTCCTCGATGGCCACGTCGGGAACGACGTTCTTCGAGACGATGAGGAACTTCGTCGCCGTCGACTCGTCGCTGACGACGACCGACCGGGTCGCCTCGCTGCCGGTTCCGGCGGTCGTGTTGACGGCGATGAGGGGCGGCGTCGGGTTGGGGACGCCCTCGTAGCCGGCTCTGTCGACGCCGAAGTCGCGAATCTGTCCGTCGTTCGTCGCGAGGATACCGACGCCCTTGCCGGTGTCGATGGAGGACCCGCCGCCGAGCGTCACGATGGTGTCACAGCCGCGTTCGCTCCACAGGTCGTACGCCGCTTCGATGTTCTCGACCGTCGGGTCGGGTCGCACGTCGGTGTAGACGACCGTCTCGATTCCACTCGCTTCCAGTACGTTCAGGACCGTCTCCCCGTGGAACTCGAAGATTTGCTCGGTGGCGACGACGAGCGCGGTGTCGCCGTAGAGCGAGGCGTAGTCGCCGACCTGTTCGACGGCACCGACCCCGAGCACGACGCTACTCGGGGAGACGACCGTCCGCGTCTCGTGAGCGAGCACGGTGTTGTGTGTCATGGCAACACCATTCGCGCGCGTCCCATTAATTCTTCCAGGGATTCGGGTCGAGAGCGGCGGGACCGCGTTCCTCAAGTGTCGGCACTTCGACACGTATCTCGCGACGGACGAAAAGGCGTAAAGCCCCGCATCCGCACCACTCGCACATGGAAACCGAGGGTGTGTTCGCTCCGCAGACGCTCGACGACGCACGCGACGCGTACGACAGCGTCGGCCCGACCGCGCAGGTGGTCGTCCGCGAGACGGCGAAGGCGATGGACTTCGACCGCGAGGAGTACCGCGAGCGCGTCACGGGCGAGGTGGTCGAGACGGCCCGGGACGCCCTGTTCGCGTCGCTGCTGGTCGTCACCCGTGGCCAGCGGTCGGAGTTCGACGCGTGGTGCGAGGAGCGTCCCGGCTACGACGTCGTCGAGGCCGGCAGTCCGAACGTCGACAACGTCGTCTGGCACGCCGCCCCGTTCGCTGAGACGGTCGTCGCCGCGACGTACCAGAACGAACCCGAGGCGGCGACGGGGACGCTCCGCCGGCAGGCGTTCGGGCGGGTGTACCGCGACCGACTCTGACGCCAGCGACTGACGCAGACGACTACGTCTGACGGTGACGACCACGTCTGACGGTGACGACCACGACCGACGGTGACGACCTCGTCGGCGACGCCACGGCCGCCCCGAAATCGGTTTACCCGCCCCTTCCCTAGGGCCGGTGTGCGACAGATTACTCGCCGGTTCCTCGCGGGTCTCCTTCTCCTCGGACTCGGTCTACTGGCGCTCGGTGCCGTCCCGAGTTACCTCGGGTCGGGCGACCCCTACTATCTGGTGGTGACCTCGACGGCAGACGAGGGCCCTGCCGCCGACGTGACCAACGTCTCCGATCGTCGCTACCCCTTCCTGACCTCGGCACTCGCGGCTGACGACGGCCGCTCGGAACCGTACCGGCGCGGCGCGTTCGGTCTGAAAGAGGAGTTCGCCCACTCGCCGTTCGACGAGTTCGACGCACTCGCCATCCAGCATCAGGACGCCCGCGACGGGGACCGCATCCGAATCGAAGCCGACGGACAGCGATACTACCTGGAGATACAGCAACCGTGACCGACTCGACCCGTACTCGCCCCGACCGATGACAGACCACGCAGACGACCGCCGCTACGAATCGCTCGCCGACCCGACCTACGATATCGTCGAGTCGAAGGCGGAGTACGAAACCGGCTGGTTCACCGGCGGCTACGACCTCGTCGAGCAACCGGACGGAACACGGAAGAAGTACTACTGGGCCGAACTGGCGACGGCGGTCGTCGTCGTCGCCGTCACCGACGACACCGTTCTGTTCGTCGAGCAGTATCGGCCCGCCATCCGCGAGGCGCACCTCGAACTCCCGGCGGGCATCGTCGAGGCCGACGAATCCTACACGACGGCCGCGGCCCGCGAACTCCGCGAGGAGACGGGGTTCGACCCGTCCAGTGTTTCAGTCCTCCAGGAGTTCTGGTGTTCGACCGGGGTGCTTCGACACCGTCGAGCTATCGTGTTCGCAGAAGGCCTCTCGCCGGTCGAGTCGAACCTCGATCCGAACGAGTTCCTCCTCCCCCGGGCGATTCCGGTCGGCGAGGCCGTCGCCACCGCCCGCGAGCAACCCGCAAACGACGCCACTATCGAGGGGCTTCTGCTCGCACGGGACGACGGACTGCTCTGAGGCTGGTCGACCCGTTAGCCCACCGAGTGACTGGCGGTCGGGCAACGTTTGCCAGCCCCGTCGGCCTCGGAACGTCGACCGCCTCGATTGTCGAAGACGAGCCACTTATTCATCCTGACCAATTGAGTGGGCCTATGGACGCGGAAATCTCTGCGGAAACGGTCGTCGACCTGCTCGACAGCGACGACCCGCCGCGCGTCGTCGACATCCGGTCTCCGGCGGCCTTCGAACGGGGACACATCCCCGGCAGCGAGAACATTCCCTTCCCCGAACTCCCGTCGCGAGTGGACTCCCTCTCTGACGCCGCTCGAATCATCACGGTCTGTCCCCACGGGAAGTCGAGCGTGCAGGCCGCTCGGCTCATTAAATCCTACGAAGGAACGAGCGACGCGCGAGTCGAGAGCATGGCCGAAGGCCTCACCGGATGGCCCGGCGAGTTCGTGACCGCCGGTGAGACGGCCGAAGAGCGACCGGACGCACCGTTCTGAACTCGCTGAGGTCTCCTTCTGTCAGCCGGTCTTCATTCCCCGATCTTCACTCCCTGTCGTAGACGCGCCCGAGCGGTCGGAACGCGAGAGAAGAGCATTCGCTCCGAACGGCGCTGAACAGCGACGAAAAGCGTCCACTCGAAACGCGTTGAAACGGCACCGCTAATGGAGGTTTCGGCTCAGGTCACGCGACGTTGAACCCCTTATCGCGGAGGAAATCCTCGACGCGACCGGTGTGGTTCCCCTGTAACTCGATGGAATCGTCCTCGACAGTGCCACCGCAGGCGAACTTCGATTTCAAATCTGAGGACAGACTATCCATGTCCACGTCTCTGGGGTCGAAGCCTTCGATTACCGTTACCTCCTTACCGTAGCGACGCTCGTCGATGCGGATGCTGATCTGCTGGGACTCTTTGGCGACGTCTTCGCAGACGCAGAGCTCCTGAGGCAGCCCGCACGTCGAGCAGACTTCCGACATTACATCGTGGACTACACGACCGTGCTATTAAATACTGTCGGGACCCCAGAAATCGGTTTACGTCGCCTCTCACCGCCCGAATCGTCCGAGCAGTGATGCGGCGTCTCGGACCATGGCGTCGACCGTCTCGATCGCGTTCTCGGCGTCGCTTGCGCTAACCCCATCGCCATACCGTGCGCGTTCGTACGCGCGACCGACCGTCTCGGCCCGTTCGTCGAGACCGCGGAGTTCGAGTGCGGCCAGATACGACCGAACCGTCTCGCCCTGCCGACGCGGACGATACGTCCGGCCGAGCAGGTATTCGAGGCGCGCAAACGCCCGCTCGACGTCGGCGTTCGGGTCCCCGCGGGACCGCTGGTACCGGAGCCACACGGCGTTGTAGAGGCGGACGGTCACTCCCGTACGCCTCGCCCCCGCGACCGCGCCCACGATGGCGACCACCCACAGCGCGAGTACCTCTCGGGAGGGCAACTCCGGAAGCCCGCCACCCCCGTCGGCAGCGTCTTCGGCCGACACGCCGAAGTCGTCGTTGTCGAGGTCCGGTGGTGGGCTACTCGGGTCCGCTTCGGTGGCGGCGGTTCCGTTCGTCGTCGTCGCGGTCTCGTTGCCCGTCTGACTCGTCGGCGACACCGGTGTTTCGGAGTCGTTTTCCGACGTGGTTCGGCGGGTATCGTTGGTGTCGACCCCGACTTCGTCGTTCTGTCGCGCTTCGGCAAGTCGCGCCCGCTCTGCGGACTGTCGGGGGGAACTCGGCGTCGGGTCGAAGCGGACCCACCCCGTCTCCGGGAAGTACACCTCGACCCACGCGTGCGAGTCGAGTCCGCGGACGACGTGTCTGTCGTCGTCGACCTGCTCGCCG
>JBNJGG010000119.1:0-8928 GCA_051747545.1 Halobacteriota archaeon
CCTGATCTCGCCCTCCGCCAGTCTCGTAGGCGAGATCAGGCGATAGCCGCCGCGGTCGCACGACGACTCGGCGTCGACCACCACCACATCACGGACGGAACCGACTCGGGAGAGGCGTATATTCACGGAATCACGACCGCAGTAGAGAGTCTCGACGCGATGCTCTCGTGGGCGTACGTCCCGGCTATCGTCTACATCACGCAGGGTATCGGTGACGCGGTGGACGTCGTGATGGAGGGTGGGACGTTTCTCGACGAGGACATCTGGGCGTACTACGTCGACAACGACGTACCGACCGCGCGAACCCTGTACGAGATGCGGGGGAAGATGTCCCCCGGGAGGGTGAACACACTCCTCTCGAATCCCCTCGAGCCGATGGATTCGCTGCGCGAAATCGTCGATTCGGACGTGTTCGACGACCGAGAGCAGCGCTCTCTCGACGCGATTCGGCGGATGTACTCTGCCCTCCACATGCGCAGTAACGCGGTCCAGCGGACGCAAGTGGGAACCCGCGTGGTCAGCGACGGGCCGTTTCTCGACCACGTCCTCAACTTGCCGTCGACTCAGCGGATGCAGACGTTCCCCTTCACCGACGGGAAGATTCCTCATGGCGTCCCGCCGATAAAGCTCGCCGTGACGCGGTCGTTTGCCGCCGACGTCGCAGACATTCGGTACGAGCGAACGAACGTGGCTCCGACGCGGCCCTACTGGATGCACGTCCTCGGATTCGTCGCGAAGGAAGGACGTCGACGACTTCTCTCGAACGGGAGTGATGGCGACCAGCACTGGGTTCGCAAGAATCCAATCGTGAGGACCTTCGTGGAGAACCTCCTCTACGACGCTCGTTCTCGATCGTTCTTCGACGAGGACGCCCTCGCTACGCTTCAGTCTCGCGTTTTCGACCACGGTGAGCAGAAACTGATTCCTCTCGGTGCGGTCGCCGGATTGGAACTGTGGCTCCAGCGCCACGTCGACCCGCTGTACTGACGAAGCGGTCCCGACCCCGCCAACGAGTTTTTCCGAACTGGAGCCCCTCCCACGAGAGTTTCCCCGACGTCCCCGAGGTGAAAGGCTAATTTTGAACGCTTGGAAGCGCCCTCAAGATTACAATTAATTATCGGGTTGGTCCTACGAACACGGAATTGACTGGGTGAGCGTAACTTTCGGCAGGAGTCCGATTTCTGATTGTTCGTGGTCCTCTGTTTGCTGCGTCGGGAAATATTGGTCCGTTCGATTGGGACCGCTGAGAGGTTTTACAGGCGAAATCAACGCTCTCTCGCTCGAACTTCCAAAATGAAAGAGAGGGTGTGTAAGTACGTTCCTGGATACGGAGTCTGCGGGGAAACTACAGAGTGCGACGAGGACGTTCACAGGTACTCAGAGAGTTGGGAGTTCTCACGATGTGGGAATCGAGACGAAAATAATCATAATATTCATCCGCGGGAACCGGCATCGCAGTCGACCGGGCGGCACCCTACCGTCACCTCCGAGTCTATTTACTTCGAGAACTCCACTGGGGGAACGATGAACGTCGCAACAGTCGAGGCGTATCCGGTATCGGTTCCGGTAGCGACGGCGTTACGAAACAGTCGAGCGGGTGGGCGGTCGACCCGGGTCACCGAGACGTTCGACCACGTCGTGGTCAGGGTCGTCCTCGACGACGGAACCGCCGGACACGGCGAGGTCGCCCCACACCCGACGTGGCGTGGGTCGACAGACCAGGCGGCGTCGGTACGGCTCATCGAGCACAGACTCCGACCGGCTATCGAAGGGGCGAACCTGCTTCGAGCCCCCCGACTTCTCTCCCGCGTCGGCGACGACGGTGGATTCCCGTTCGCCGCCGCAGGAATCGAGATGGCACTGTACGATGCGCTCGGTCGATCGCTCGCCGTTCCCGTCTACGACCTCCTCGGAGGGCCCACCGGTGAGAGTCCACGCCTCGACCTGCACCGGACGCTCGGAATCGACTCCCCCGAGGCTATCCGAGAGGCGGCTCAAACGGCCGTCGCCGCCGGGTACCGGACATTCAAACTCAAGGTCGGTGGGTCTGACTCGACGGCGGAAGCCGACCGCCTGCGCGCCGTCCGAGAGAGCGTCTCTGAGGCGAACATCCGGGTCGACGCCAACGGGTCGTGGACCACAGAGGAGGCAATCGACCGCATTCGGGTGCTCGACGAGGCGGCGGGTGGTCTCGAACTCGTCGAACAGCCCGTCGAATCGAGCGACTTCGCCGGATTACGGCGAGTGCGCGAGGCGGTTCGACCTCCAGTCGTGGTCGACGAGAGCTGTCACTCTGCGGCCGACGTGGCCACGCTGGCACGTGCCGACGCCGCCGACGTGGTCAACGTCAAACTTGCCAAAGCCGGGGGATTCAGCGGCGCACGGCGAGCCGTCGCCGTCGCCGCGGCCCACGGGTTGCCCTGCTTTCCCGGCGGCATGGCCGAGTTCGGCGTCGGTGCCGCGGCGAACGCCCACTTCGCGGTCAGCACACCGGAGATGGCCTACTCGACTGGTGTGCTGAATCGGTATGCCGCGGAGACGCTTCTGGAGAACGAGGCGCAGTGGATCCCGGACGGCGGCCGGTTCACGCTCCCGGAGAAGCCGGGTCTGGGCGTCGATGTCGACGCCGACGCGATCGAGCGCTATCGAACTGACTGACTCGTTCGTCGGCCTCTGGCGGGGGGAGTACCGACCACCGTCAGCCGTGACGGGTCGTTAGTTGTTCGAGGCGGGTCGTTAGCTGTCCGAGACGCACGAGTCGTCTCGCTCGTGGAACGTGTCGCGGACGTTGTCGTAGTCGACGCCGACGCGGAAGTCGTTCGGGTCTTCCACCTCGTCGGGGACGATGCCGACGAGTTGCTCGACGCGAGGGACCCGGACCCGGGGGTAGGAGCCGACGTGGATGTGTTCCTCGTCGCCGACGACTTCGACCCGGTTCTCCGCGCCGCCGGGAAGGTAGACGACGTCTCCGGGTCCGGCCTCGATGGACTGCTCGTTGCCGTCGTTGTCCTTGTAGTACCAGACGCAACGACCCTTGATAGTGGTGAGTATCTGGTACATCTCCGGCATGTGGCTGTGCAGTGGGAAGGAGTCTCCCGGCTGGCCCGTCGTCCACGTGACGTACATGTCGTTCGTCAGCATCACCGAGTGGACCTTCTTCAGATTGTCGCCGGCTCCCTCTACCAGCACCGGGGCATCCGGTGCGTGCACCTTGAACGCCTGTTGCTTCG
The DNA here is from genome assembly GCA_051747545.1 of Halobacteriota archaeon. Lineage (GTDB taxonomy): Archaea > Halobacteriota > Halobacteria > Halobacteriales > Haloferacaceae > JBNJGG01. The sequence goes on from JBNJGG010000119.1 coordinate 3,231, forward strand.
GGAGTACCGAGTAGTCTTTTTCGGCCACGGGATTCTCGTCGTCGGTCATGTGGTGAGGTGGAGACGACCCACGGGAATAAATCTGTGCGGTGTTGGGTAGAACGTGAATCAGGAGTTCGATGTGTGACCCGGCTATGACGCGCCCTCGATAGTCGCGTCCACGCCGTCTTCGAGCGCGCGAGCGACGACGTACAGACTCCAGATGAAGAGCCAGAGCGCGAGACTCGGGGGGATGATCCACCACCACGCCGAGGTCAGTACCCCCTGCGAGAACGCCCGGTGCAACATGAGACCCCAGCTAATCGCGTCGGGGTCACCAAGGCCGATGAAACTCAGACTCGCCTCGAGGAGGATGCCCCACGTGATGCCGAAGACGAAGTAGACGAGCACGAGTGGGAGGAGGTTCGGGAGGATGTGGCCGTACATGATCTGCCGGTTCGACGACCCGGCAGCTCGCGCGCTCTTGACGTAGGTGCGTTCGCGGAGGGTGAGCGTCTCCGAACGAGTGATGCGGGCGATTTCGCGCCAGAAGACCAGCGCGATGACGAGCGCGATGTTGAAGATACCCGAGCCGAAGATGGCGACGAGTACGATGGCGAGTGGATAGAACGGCAGACCGAACATGAGGTCGGTCAGCCCCATGAGCGCCGTCTCCACCCGCCCGCCGTAGTACCCGGCGATGAGACCGACGTTGACCCCGACGCCGACGACCAGGACAGCCGAGAGGAGTCCGACGGTCAACGACGTTCGAAAGGCTCGAACCGTCTGCCCGAGGACGCTGTAGCCGAGGTAGGTCGTCCCGAAGGGGAACGCGGCACTCGGTGCGTGCAACTTCGCGTACTCGCCGGCGGGCGTCTGGAGCGTCTCGAACGCCGGTGGAACCGGTAGCCACGGCGCGACCACGCCGATGACGACGTAAGCGACGATGACACCCAACCCGATGCGACTCCACCGATTCGACAGCGCCGGGTCGAAGAACGTGCGTATCTGACCGCCGAGACGCCGCACGAGACGGAGGGTTCGGGCGGCGTTCATGACTCACCGTAACTGATTCGCGGGTCGACGTAGCCGTACGCCAGGTCGACCAGCAGGTTCGTGAGCAACACCGCAGTTGCGACCATGAAGAAGGCCGCCTGTGCGACCGGGAAGTCCTGCCGCTGTGCGGCGAGCACCAGTTCGCGGCCGATTCCCGGCCACGAGAACACGACTTCGACGAGAATCTGTCCGCCGAAGGCGATCCCGACCATCGGCGACAGCCACGTCAAGAGCGGCAACAGACTGTTCCGCGCGGCGTGTTCGCGGACGCGTCGGGGCGGCAGTCCCTTCAATCGGAGCAGTTGGACGTAGTCTTCGTCCTTCTCACTGCGTATATTGCTCCGCATCAACAGGAGGGGGTCGGCGGCGTAGTGGAGAACGACGGTGAGGAAGGGAAGCGCCGCGTACCGATAGAACGTCGGCGACGTGACCGTTTCGACGAGTCCCTTCCCGGACTCTCCGATCGGATCCATCCCGCCCGTCGGCAGCCAGCCGAGCGTGTACGAGAATATCATCAGCAGGAACAGTCCGAGGACGAAGTGCGGGAGCGCTCGGAACGAGAGGGGGACGTAGGTGCCGACGCGCTCGGCGAGCGACCCCTTGTTCCATCCGAGGTAAGACCCCGTGACGTACGCGTTGAGCATGACCAGCGTGAGCGCCGGAACCATGAGCACGAGCGTGTTCGCCAGGCGCGGTAGGATGACCTCGAGAACCGGCTCCTTGTAGAAAAACGAGATGCCGAACTCGCCGCGAAGGACGTTGCCGATGAAGATGAGGTACTGCTCGTGGAGCGGTCGAGTCAGACCGAAGTTCTCCAGCATCGACTGCCTGGCCTCCTCGGAGAACTGCCCGCTCACGAGCATCGCCGTCGGGTCGCCCGGCATCACCCGAAACAGGAAGAATATGATGGTGATGAGCGCGAACAGCATGACGACGAAACTCAGCAGTCTCCCCAGAAGATACGACGCGACGGAACGACTCACTGGCTCCACCTCCCACCAGTGTGGGTGACCGTCGTCCGGGCCGAGTTCTGCGCTCGCATCGTTGCTACGTTCGGTCGAACCGGGATAACGGTTGCGCACTCCGTTGCCGCGACGAGTGCTCAGGCCGGGTAGTGCAGGCGGCCGTCGTCGTCGTACGTGTAGCCCGCCTCGGTGAGGACGGATTTCGCGGCGTCCACGTCGGCGCTCAGGGTCGACAGGTCGTCGCGGCCCCACGACAGTTCCGGATGGACGAGCGTTCCGTCGGCGAGGTTGGCTTCGCCGTCGTAGAAGATGTCGGCGATCTTCTGCGCGTCGGTCGCCTGGAGGAGCGCCCGGCGGAACGCGAGGTCGTCGAACGGTTTCGACGACAGGTCGAAACTGAACTTCATCTGCAGGACGGAGGCGGCCGTCGACTTGCTGATGTAGTCGTTGCTGGCGAGTTCGTTCGTGATCGACGGCGGTGGAGACGACGTGGTCAGGTGGACGTTCTGGGCTTCGAAGTCGGCCCGAATCGCCTCCATGCTCGCGCGGTTGACGAAGACGAACTCGTCGTAAGCGACGGGGGCGAAGTGGTCGTCGAACGCCTCGTAGATGATTTCCGAGCTGCTGATGTCGGTGATTTTCAGCGGCCCGCTCCCCACGAGGTCGTCGACGCTCGCGTTCCAGTTGACCGGTTGGTCCACCTCGTCGGGGACGGACTCCCAGACGTGCTTGGGGAGGATGTTCATGAACGTCATCGCGGAGGTGAGAAACGCGACGTTCGGCTGGTCCAGCGTGACTCGCACAGTGCGGTCTGTCTGCAACTCGGTGCGCTCGACGCCCTCGAGGAAGGGGTCGAACTTCGGGAACTCGTACTCCGTGAGGAAGTCGAAGGTAAAGCGGAGGTCCTCCCCGGTGACGGGTTCGCCGTCGTGGAACGTCATTCCCTCGCGCAACGTCATGTCGATGGTCGTCTCGTCGACGGTTTCGAAGGACTCGACCGCCCAGTCGACGGGGTCGCCGTCGAGGCCGATTCGACGCGGCGTGTCGTAGGCGAGTTTGAACAGGTACTGCACGTCGTTCGACCCCGGTGCCAGGGGATTTGGGGCCGATATCTCCTGTTGTGCGCCGACGACGAGACGCGATGCGTCACCGGTCGGTTCTGCCGTCAGGACGGTCATCGTCCCCGTCGTTCGAGCCCCGATGAACTTCGTCGGGGAGATGTCCCACTGCCCGCTGTTGACGGGCAGTGCCGCCTTCGGCCAGACGACCGTGATCTCCGGGAGGTCCTCTCGGAGTATCGTCTGGAGTTCGCGGATGTGCTCGTCTCGCTCCTCGGGGTCGTAGGCCCTGCGCTGGGCGGCGAACACCTCGTCGTAGCGCTCGTTCTCGTAGCCCGAGATGTTCAGCGACGACTCCGAGGTGTACGTCGAGAGGAAAAAGTCGGGGTCGATGCGATCCGGTGACGACCCCCACGGCATGTGAGCGGCCTCTTCGTACTCGTTGTCGACGTAGACGCGGGGGACGTACGGACCCCACGTCGCACTCTTCAGTTCGAACTCGACGCCGAGTTCACCCCACTGGCGGGCGACTTCGCGGGTGACGTCCGGGAAGTTGGTCAACTGCCCGACTTCGAGCGTCAACGGGCCGACCGGCTCACCAGGGGAACCGGACCCACCTCCGTCGCTTCCGCCGCCGGAATCTGTACACCCCGCGAGTACGAAGAGCCCGGCCGTGCCACCAGTTGCGAGGAGCGCCCGGCGCGTGAGCGAACTGTCGGTGGGGTGCCGTGAGAGTTCCGAGTCGTCGCGAATCATGGATGTTGGCTGTACTTGAAAGGTCTTCCAGATATACTTGACTGTTGGGGACCGTGACGCGTCGTCGGTGCGTTCACCGGTGCCGTACCGACGGAGTCGTGCGCTGGTCGTGGTACAGGAAGCAGGCGACCTCACGGTCCTCGAGGCCGGACAGGGCCGGGACGGCACGCGAACACTCGTCCATCGCGTCTGGACAGCGGGGGGCGAAGGCGCATCCCGAAGGTCGCTCGTCGGAATCGGCGTCGACGTGACTCGGAAGCCGCACGCGCTGGCGGTCGACTCCGGGGGTCGGAAGGCTGTCGACGAGCGCCCGAGTGTACGGATGCTTCGGATCCTCGAACACGGCGTCGGCCGACCCGCGTTCGACGAGTTTGCCCCGGTGCATCACCCCAACGTCGTCGGCCAGTAGGCGGACGACCGGGAGGTTGTGAGAGACGTACAGCATGGCGAAGGTTCGCTCTCGCTGGAGCCGAGTGAGTAGTTTGATGATGCCCGCCTGCAACGAAACGTCCAGCATTGAGAGTGGCTCGTCGGCGACGAGGAGGTCCGGTTCGAGGGCGAGTGCCCGTGCGAGCGTGACTCGCTGCCGCTGCCCGCCGCTCAACTGTCGAGGGTAGGCGTCCCGAAACTGCTCGGCTGGTCGAAGGCCGACGTCGGTCAGCGTCGCGTCCACAGCGGCGACGAGTTCGTCGTCGGTCAACTCCCGGAAGTTCCTCAGCGGTTCGGCGACGGCGTCGAACACCGTTCGTTGCGGGTTCAGCGTCTCGTAGGGGTCCTGGAAGACGATTTGGGCTCGCTCCCGGAACTGTCGAAGTCGTCTCGAAGAGTAGGCCGTCACGTCCTCACCGTCGAATTTGACGACGCCAGCAGTCGGCGACTCCAGACAGAGAACGGTCTCTGCAAGCGTCGACTTCCCCGACCCGCTCGCACCGATGACCCCGAGCGTCTCCCCTCGGTGAAGCGTCAGGTCCACGCCGTCGACGGCTCTGAGTACCCGTCCGTCACCGAGCAGTCGAGCGAACAGCCCGTTCGACACGGGATAGTGCTTGTGGAGGTTCTCGACTTCGAGTAGCGGGTCACTCATCAGACCACGTCACCTCGGCTGCCTGCTCTCTGAACGTCGCCGCGTCGTCGTGACGATAGCAGGCGACGGACGTTCCCGTGTCGAGGGATCGAAAGTCGGGATGTGCCGTCTCGCACTCGTCGACAGCGAAGGGACACCCGGGTTCGAATCGGCACCCCGATTGGAACGACCGGGGGTCGGGCGACTCCATCCGCATCGACACGAGGTCGTCTGGTGCTACACCAAGCGTGGGAAGCGACTGTTTGAGGCCGATAGTGTACGGGTGACCGGGGGCATCGAAGAGGTCGTCTGACGACCCGTACTCCATCAGTTTCCCGCCGTACATCACGGCCAACTCGTCGGCGGTCTCGACGAGGTCTGCGATGTCGTGAGAGATGAGCAGGACGGCGATGCCAAACTCGTCGCGGTAGCGTTCGAGGTCACCGAGGATTGCGTCTCTGACGAGAACGTCGAGACCGGTAGTCGGTTCGTCGGCGATGACGAGGTCAGGGTCGAGAATGAGTGCCATCGCAAGGAGAACGCGCTGTCGCATCCCGCCACTCAGCTGGTGGGGGTAGCTGTCAATCCGTGAGGGGTCGATGTCGACTACGTCGAGGACCTCTCGAGCGCGTCTGAGGGCGGCTGCTCCCGACGTGTCCGATCGGTGGGCCGTGACCGTCTCGGTCAACTGCTCACCCACGGTGTACACCGGGTCGAGACTAACCATCGCACCCTGGGGCACGTACGCAACCTGCTCCCATCGAATCGCTCGCAACTCGCGCTCGGATAGTTCCAGCATCGGTCGTCCGTCGATGGTGACC
>JBNJGG010000120.1:0-8903 GCA_051747545.1 Halobacteriota archaeon
CCTCGGTCGTAGGAGCCCTCTCACATGAAATCTCCTCTCACACTGTTTCGGAGGCACGTCGTTAACTTCGGTTCCGACGACCGGGCCCCGGTTCTGCTCACGCTGGCGGCTGGTTGGTTCTTCACCTACGGCATTCGGCTCACGTACCCCGTGATGGTCCCCCAGATTCGGGCCGCGTTCGACCTCAGCAACACCGTCGCGGGCGGGTTGTTCACGGTGATGTTGCTCACCTACGCGTCGGGGCAGTTCCCGAGCGGCATCGTTGCCGACCGCATCGGCGAGCGATTCATTCTCTTGCTGAGTCTCGCTGGAACGATAGCCGGCGTCTCACTGCTGGCGACCGCACCGGTCTTCGCCGTGCTGCTGTTCGGTTGCGTGCTGTTCGGTGTCGGCTCGGGGCTCTACGCCTCGCCGACGGTGTCGGTGCTGTCGAAGGTGTATTCCGAACGCGCGGGGACGGTTCACGGTATCGTCTTCGCTGCAGGGAGCGTCGGGACGACTATCCTCCCCTTCGTCGCCGGTTACATCGTCGTTCGACTCGGGTGGCGAATCGGATTCGCGTTCGTCCTGCCCGCACTCGTTCTCACGGCGGTCGCTGCGTGGCAGCTCATCCCCGAGAGTGACGCGGAGGAGTCAACTCAGACGACACCGTTCTCCGAGCGAATTCGGGCCAGCGTCCGCGGCACCCTCAGACGGGACATCCTGCTGGCCGCCGTGGCGCTGGTGCTGGTCGTCGTCCCGTTTCAGGCGATCAGTTCCTTCTTACCGACGTACTTCATCGAAACCAAGGGGTTGACCCAACAGACCGCGACACTCGTCTTCAGCGTCTTCTTCGCGAGTGGCTTCCTGTGGCAAGTCGGGGCCGGCATCCTCGCCGACCGGTGGTCTATGCTCCGGTTGATGGTGGGTATGGCGAGTCTCACGGGACTCTCGCTGTACGCGCTGACCTTCGTCTCGGGACTCGGACCCCTCCTCGTCGCCACGTTAGGTCTGAGCGTCGCTGGTGCGTTCATCTCGGTCACGAACACCTACTTCGTCTCGGTCCTCCCGGACGACGTTCAGGGTGGCGGCCTCGGATTACTCCGGTCGGTCGTCATCTCCGTCGGTGCGTCGGGCCCGATATTCTTCGGTCTCTTCGCCGACGCTGGTCGCTTCGACTTCGCCTTCAGACTGTTTAGCGCGTCCGTCATCGCCGCAGTCGTGGTTCTCGGTTACTCGGTCGTGACGACGCGTAGCGAACACGCCGCAGAGGGGCAGACGCCTCAGTGACGCCACTGACGATACCCATCGCGTAGTCGTTGGGACCGCCGCTCGCGGGCCGTGGAGGACGCGTCGAGGAATGTGTCGCCTCGACGGTGACACACGCTCTTGGCCAGACCGCCACCACCGACGAGTCGGACGGAAAGACGCCCTTACCGTCGGATAGGCGGCCGACAGTGGCTGCATACTTACCCCCGAATGTGCTGTTGCTCTGGCTGGAGGAATTTGCGATGCATACCTGTCGAAACTGCGGGGAGTACGTGTCGAGAGACTTCGTTCGCGTCTTCGGTGACAACCACAACGACATCTTCGCCTGTCCGGCCTGTCGACACATGTCGGACATCATACACGGAGTCGGCGGTGGCGTCGAACGAGCCCAATCCAGCTACTGACCTCGGCGGCGATAGGGGATTCACGGTCGGCCATCAGACGACTCGGACGCGCCAGCCACGCAGTCACCGCGGGTTCGTACCCCCAAGCACGACGTCGCATCCCAGCACGACGTCGCACCCCAGCACGACGTGTCTGTCCCCGCGTCGTCGTCGGACAGACGCAGTAACTCGTCGACGGGATGGCGAAAACTGAAGGTGACACGGTTCCTGACCTCAGTCAGTATGCAAACGCGACTCGACATGCTGATGGCTCGGCCCGGATGGTTGGTGTTCGCCGCCTTCGTCCTCGTTGTGAGCGGCTACCAACTGTACATCGGCCAGACGCTCTCTGGCGGCATCGGGATTCTGGTGGCGATAGCGCTCGTTCTCTCGCTCCTGTTTCAACCACCCCAGCCAGAAGACGCCCAGTAGAGCGACGGTCGTACCGATGTGTGGCCGACGCGTGGACGCCGCGCCGTCTGTCGCCGGTTCCGAGGGTGGACACACTGCATCTGAGCGATTGTCTCGGCGTTCCATAGCATCTGAGCGATTGCCTCGGCGTTCCATAGCTGGTCCACCCGCGAGAGTCCCCCGACTCGGGTGTACTGTCAAGTCGCTGTTTCCCGTATCTATCCCTATGGCCGAACGTTTACACACCGCCACGACCCAGCGGCTCATCGAGTCGCCTCTCGGCCCTCTCTTCGGAACCGCGCCCTTCGAAGCACTGAAGACTCGGTCGTTACGCCCCGAATTTGCGGTCACCCGCGCCCGTGCTGCTGCGGACCTCACGCTCGGCGCTGGCCCCGCGGCGTTTCTGGAGGAGGCAGGCGGGCCGCCGGTCCCCGACTTACACCCTCGAATCTCGCGGGCACTGGCGGAATTCGCGGTCGACCGCGACGAACACGAGGCGGTCCTGGAGCGGTGGAACGACGCGTTCTGGGGAGACGCTCGAACGACGACAGACGAGCGGGTCGAACTCGAACGCGAACGACGGCGCGTCACCGAGCAGTGGGCGAAACCGAAGGATACCTTCGGGTTCCTGGCCCGCGAGCAGGCCGTCCCCCCGGTAAAATACGACGTCCCCGACCCGGAGGACGCCTCCGCCCGCTGGTCGGCTGAACTCGACTCGCCGTCGATGCTCTACGGTATCGACACCTCCCCCGACGTACAGCGCTCCAGGGGCGTACACGGTCCCGGGACGATGGAGTACCTCCTCAGGTTCGAGACTCCCTCGGCGTACGTTGCAGGCGACGCCACCGCACGGGTGTACGAGCCCTTCGAAACCAGTGACGCCCTGCCGACGCTGGTGTTCAACAGCGGTCTGGCGTCGATGAACGACCAGCTCACGTACTGGCCCGAGGAAGAGTCGGTCGCACGAGGGCTGGCACAGGATGGGTATCGAGTCGTCCTCCCGGACACACCGTGGCACGGTCGTCGAGAGCTTCCGGGGTTCTTCAGCGGCGAACCGTACCTCGCACGCGCCCCGGTCGCCATGTTTCAGTTGTACGCCGCGGCAGCCCAGGAGAACGGCGTCCTCGTCGAGTGGGCACGTGACCGGGGTTCCCCGGCGGTGGGCGTCGGCGGGATGAGTCTCGGCGGGACCGTCACGTTGCACGTGGCCGGCCGATGCGACTGGTGGCCCGAGTCGATGCGACCGGATTTCGTCGCTCCCGTCGGGATGCCGGGAGCGATAGACCGCACGATTCGACAGAGCCGCCTCTCACGCCTCCTCGACCTCGACGACGCGCTCTGGGCGGCGGGGTGGACTGGAGACGTGATTCACGCGTTCTCGTCACTGTTGAACCCGCCGCCGGAGCCCGCGCTCGACCCCGCCCAGGTGTACACCTTCGGCGGTAGACACGACGTAATCGCGCCCACAGCCACTGCTCGCCGACTCCTCGACGCGTGGAACGTCCCCGACGAGAACCGAACCGAGTGGAACGTGGGCCACTTCGGCGTTCTCGTGAAACTGCTACGGGGGTCAGGGTATCGGGATACGGTCGCCCGGCAACTCGATTCGTTCAGCGAGCGCTGACTCGGCGTCGTCCAGTCGAGCACGTCGTTCAGTCGCCACGTCGCCCGACTCGATCCGACACCCTCGCTACGCGAGGAAGTCGGGTTCGGTTCGCTTCTCGTCGCGCTCGGCGCGAAGGTGGCTGGCGAACGCCTCGACGCCGACGTCCTGTTCCTCCCGTTCCCGTCGGTCCCGAACCGAGATGGTCTCGGTTTCCTCCTCGTCGTCACCGACGATTATCATGTACGGGACCCGGTCGTCGTGTGCTTCGCGTATCTTGCGGCCAATCGTCCACGAGCGGTCCTCGACCTCGACGCGGAACTCCGAGAGCGACGTCGCCTGCAACTTCTTCGCGTAGCCGACGTTGTCGTCGCTGATGGGGAGGATGCGCACCTGTTCGGGGGCCAGCCAGAACGGGAACTTCCCGTTGTAGTGCTCGATGAGTACCATGAAGAAGCGCTCGTAGCTCCCGTAGAGGGCGCGGTGAATCATCACCGGGCGGTGGTCGGCGTTGTCCTCTCCCGTGTACGTGAGGTCGAACCGCTCGGGCATGTTGAAGTCCAGTTGCACCGTCGGCCCGTCCCAGTGTCGCCCGATGGCGTCCTCGAACGCGAAGTCTATCTTCGGCCCGTAGAACGCGCCATCGCCGGGTTCGATGTCGTAGTCGACGCCGCTGCTCTCGAGGACGGCCTCCAGTTGGGACTCGGCCTCCCCCCAGATGTCGTCGCTGCCGACGGACTTTTCGGGCCTGGTCGCCAGCGCCACCTCGTAGTCGAGGCCGAAGGTGTCGAGCACCTCGAAAATCTGGTCCATGATTTTCGTGACTTCGGTCTCGATCTGGTCGGGTCGGACGAACAGGTGTCCGTCGTCGATGGTGAACGCCCAGACGCGAGACAGTCCCGACAGTTCGCCGCGCTGCTCTTTTCTGTACACCTTGCCGTCCTCGAAGTAGCGAACCGGCAGGTCCCGGTAGCTCCAGCTCCGCTGGTCGAAGATGGTGGCGTGACCCGGACAGTTCATCGGCTTCAGGCCGTACTCCTCGTCGTTCACGTCCAGCAAGAACATGCTGTCGACGTAGTTGTCGTAGTGGCCCGACTGCTTCCACAACTCCGTGCGGAAGAGGTGCGGCGTCTCCACCGGGTCGTAGCCCGCGTCGAGATTGAGTTCCTCGACGTACCGCGACAGTTGCGTCAGGATGCGCTTGCCGTTCGGGTGATACAGCGGGAGTCCCGGTCCGGTAACCTCCGCGATGGAGAACAGGTCCATCTCGCGGCCGATGCGCCGGTGGTCGCGCTCTTCGGCCTCCGCACGACGCTGGAGGTACTCATCGAGGTCGGACTCGGACTCGAAGGCGGTGCCGTAGACGCGGGTGAGCGTGTCGTTCTCCTCGTCGCCGCGCCAGTACGCCGACGAGATGTTGAGCAGTTCCACCGCGCCGATCTCGCCCGTCGATTCGACGTGCGGCCCCTTGCAGAGGTCCTCGAATCCGTCCTGTCGATAGAAGGAGATGGGGTCCTCTCCGGCGGCCTCGGTGTCGAGGATGTCGAGTTTGTACGGGTTGTCGGCGTAGGTTTCGAGTGCCTCCTCGCGGTCGACGAGTTCGCGTTCGATGGGGTAATCGGCCTCGATTATCTCCTCCATCTCCGCCTCGATGGCGGCGAGGTCGTCGCTGTCGAGGTCGACGCCCGTCACGTCGTAGTAGAAGCCCTCCTCGGTCCACGGACCGATGGCTAACTTCGCCTCCGGATACAGACGCTGGAGGGCCTGGGCGAAGACGTGTGAGGCCGAGTGCCTGAGTACGTCGAGGTACTCCTTCGACTGGTCGGTGACGATGACGAGGCGGCAGTCCTCGCTGAGGGGCGTCGCTTTGTCGACGAGTTCGCCGTCGACGACACCCGCGACCGTGTCGCGGCCCAATCCCGGGCCGATTTCGTACGCCACGTCAGCCACCGTCGACCCCTCCTCGACTCGGAGTTCCGAACCGTCGGGAAGGGTCACAGCGATTTCGCTCATATCGAGATGAAACCGGAGGTTCGGGATAAGTGTTGTTGAGACGCGCTCGCGTGTGGCACCGAGAGGCGTACCGAGTTTGTGAGGGGACCCCGCGGTTCCGACTTCGACCACACGCTTCAAACCGACGGCTACCGACTAGACAGCCATGCGATTCAGGCGGCAAAGTGGTGTCTTCTTGCATCTGACGTCGCTGCCGGGACCCCACGGTATCGGTGACCTCGGCGCGGGCGCACGGCGATTCGTCGACTTTCTGGCCGACGCCGACCAGTCCCTCTGGCAGTTCTGTCCGCTGGGTCCGACCTCCGGCGCTCACGCTCACTCCCCGTACCAATCGTTCTCGGCGTTCGCTGGTAATCCGCTCCTCGTGAGCCTCGACCGGCTTCGAGAACGCGGGCTCCTGACCGAGGCGGACCTCGAATCGGCCCCGTCCTTCGACCCACACAGGGTCGAGTACGACCGGGTCGAGGCGTACAAACGCTCCCGGCTCCAGCGGGCGTTCGAACGGTTCGAAAAGGGACAGGGCGACGCGGCGGCGTTCGAGGAGTTCTGCGAGCGTGAGACACGTTGGCTCGACGACTACGCCCTCTTCGTGGCCCTGAAGGAGTCCTTCGATGGCGTCGCGTGGGTCGACTGGCCCCGTCCCGTGAAGACCCGCGACCCCGGTGCGCTCGCCCGCCGTCGCAGCCCACTGGCCGACGAGATACGCTTCCGGAAGTTCGTCCAGTTCTGTTTCGACCGCCAGTGGCGCGAGCTCAGGTCCTACGCGGCCGACAGCGGCATCGAACTCGTTGGTGACGTGCCCATCTACGTGGCCTTCGACAGCGCCGACGTGTGGGCCGCACCCGAGGCGTTCCTCCTCGACGACGACCACGAACTCTCCGCCGTCGCTGGGGTGCCACCGTCGCACGGGGGCGCAGGCCAGCGGTGGGGCAACCCGCTGTACGACTGGTCGTATCAGGCCGACACTGACTACGAGTGGTGGCTGGCGCGACTCTCGCGCCTGTTCGACCTGGTCGACGTGACTCGAATCGATCACTTCAAAGGATTCGACGAGTTCTGGGCGATTCCGACCGACGCCGACGACCCCGGCGCGGGCGAGTGGCGACCCGGTCCCGGTGCGGACTTCTTCGAGGCAGTCAGTCGGGCGTTCGGCGACCTGCCGTTCGTCGTCGAGGACCTGGGGTTCCTCGACGAGAGCGTGCTTCGACTGCGGAATCGATTCTCGCTTCCCGGCACGCGAGTCCCGCAGTACGCCGACTGGTGTGCTGATGGCAACCGGGACAAGCCGAACACCTACCCCGAAAACTGCGTCGCCTACACCTCGACGCACGACACGAACACCGTGGTCGGGTACTACGACGGCCTTCCGGACCACCAGCGCGACTGCCTGCACTACGCGCTCGGAACCGACGGGAGCGAGATTCACTGGGCGCTCATCGACGCCGTCTGGAACTCCAACGCCGTGCTGGCGTTGACGACGATGCAGGACCTGCTGGGACTCGACGCCCACGCTCGGTTCAACACGCCCGGAACCACGGATGGAAACTGGCGGTGGCGAGTGACTCGCGCGGGGTTCGACGACGACATCGCCGCGAGGCTCGACGAACTGACCGAAGGCTGTGTTCGGTGATTCCGTCGAACTCGCCGAGACGGCGACGGTCGAGAAGGCGCTCGCTACACCGTTCGCGGCCGACACACCATCGAATTTACGGCACCACCGACCTGGAAAATCAAGAGGAACGTCCTCGGCCACGAGTACGGAATCGAACAGAACGGCCGGAAAGTGGCAGCGGTGTCGACGCGGCGGGCCGACTGCACGAACGCGTACCGCCTCGGTAACGTTGCCGGCTCGATACCGACGCCGGCTCTGTCGCCGACGGATCGAAACCAGCAAAGCGGTCGGCACCCTCGACGAAGTCGATGGAAACCGGCGTCATCGACCTCGCCGACATCGACGGTGCGTTCGACCTCCAGTCGACGCTCGAAAGCGGCCAGTCCTACCTCTGGGACCGTCCGGACGGGAAGATGTACGACCGCGGCGACGCCCACGGTGGCGACGCGTGGTACGAGACGGTGGTACCACCGCTCGAGGGCCTAACCGAGTCCGACCACGTCGTCCGCGTTCGACAGACCGCCGAGAGCCTCCGCTGGGAGTCGACCACAGACGCCGTCCCGATTCTGACGCACCTTCTCCGCCTGAACGACGACCTCGACGGTATCGTCACCGCGACGCCGGAGGACCCACTCATCGACCGCGCCTACGCCGCCTATCCGGGGATGCGACTCGTCCGCGACCCGCCGTTTTCGTGTCTGATTTCGTTTATCTGTTCGGCGCAGATGCGGGTTGCTCGCATCCACGGCATGCAGATGCGTCTGGCTCGCGAGGTCGGTAGTCGACTCGAGGTCGATGGACGAACGCACCACGCGTTCCCCACGCCCGAACAGCTGGCGGCGACGACCGAAGAGCGTCTCCGAGAGTTTCGACTGGGGTATCGCGCCCCCTACGTCCAGCAGACCGCGGCGATGGTCGCAGAGAACGTCGCCACCCCGACGGCAGTCCTCGACCTGGACTACGAGGACGCCCGCGAGTATCTCACCCAGTTCGTCGGCGTCGGCGACAAGGTTGCCGACTGCGTCCTCCTGTTCTCACTCGACTTTCTCGAAGCGGTCCCGCTAGACACGTGGATTCGCTCCGCTATCGCAGACCACTACCCCGACTGCGACCACGGCTCCTACGCAGAGACGTCCCGGGCCATCCGGTCGCGATTTGGTGGCAGATACGCTGGCTACGCCCAGACGTACGTCTTCCACTACCTGCGATCCGGCCGAGAGTGAGGGCGCTCGTCTTCGTTCGAGCACAGAGGTGCAGTCGGGTCTGTCTGAACCTCAGTCTGTGATCGTCGGATCACTCGATCGCCGCAAAGATTATTGACAGATATAGTATCTGTATTTCCAGCACAATCCAGATTATTGGCTTGAATTGCGTCTGTCCACTCCGAAGATCCTGACATACTATTTTCACTTTAAAAAATTATAAGCCAACCGGAAGCGTAGTTATTCGTGCGATGAGTACTCAGAAGACCGTCCGAAAGCCAGCGGGCACCGTCGGCGAGAATCCCCTGCGTCTCGACCAGGAGAAGGCCGAGCAGCTCGTAGACGCGCTCAACACGGACCTCGCCGACGCGTACGTCCTCTATCACAAGCTCCACAAGCACCACTGGAACGTCCAGGGTGCCGAACACATC
>JBNJGG010000121.1:0-4407 GCA_051747545.1 Halobacteriota archaeon
GGAATCCACGGCGTCATTTACGTGGTATGACTAAGGTTAGCGTAGTCGGTGCCGCTGGGACGGTCGGCGCTGCTACAGCGTACAACATCGCACTGCGAGACATCTGTGACGAACTCGTCTTGGTGGACATCCCCAAGATGGAGGACAAGACGGTCGGACAGGCCGCCGACACCAACCACGGTGCGGCCTACGATTCGAACACGACGGTTCGACAGGGCAGCTACGAGGACACCGCCGGGTCGGACGTCGTCGTCATCACGGCAGGCATCCCCCGTCAGCCGGGACAGACGCGTATCGACCTCGCCGGCGACAACGCACCCATCATGGCCGACATCGGCTCCTCGCTCGCCGAGTACAACGACGACTTCGTCTCCATCACGACGTCGAACCCGGTGGACTTGCTCAACCGACACCTGTACGAGGCGGGTGACCGCGACCGGCACACGGTCATCGGCTTCGGCGGCCGACTCGACTCGGCTCGCTTCCGCTACGTGCTCTCCGAGCGCTTCGACGCGCCGGTGCTGAACGTCGAGGCCACCATCCTCGGCGAGCACGGCGACGCACAGGTTCCGGTGTTCTCGAAGGTCCGCGTCGACGGCCGGGACCCCTCGTTCAGCGACGACGAGAAGGACGAAATTCTGGCCGACCTCCAGGAGAGCGCGATGGACGTCATCGAGCGCAAGGGCGCGACCCAGTGGGGCCCGGCGACTGGCGTCGCCCACATGACCGAGGCCGTCCTCCGTGACACGGGCGAAGTGCTCCCCGGGTCGCTCGTTCTCGACGGCGAGTACGGCTACGAGGACACCGCCTTCGGCGTGCCGGTCAAACTCGGCTCGAACGGCATCGAGGAAGTCGTCGAGTGGGACCTCGACGAGTACGAGCAGGAGCTGATGGACGAGGCGGCCGCCAAACTGTCCGAGCAGTACCAGAAAATCGCGTAGGGACTGTTTTTTCGCGCCCGGGACCTCCGCAGACTCGCTTCGTGGGTCCACGGCCGACGCCTATCGTGAGCCTCCCAACACCGTCACGCGCCGCGTCGTCGCACGCTCTGCGTGGTCGTTCCGCCCTTCGACGTTCGGTTCGTCGACTCTCAGTCCGCTACTTCTCGGTCTTCGACTCTCAGTCAGCGACTCCCGCCTTACGACTCTCACTCCTCGATTCTCACCCGGAGTCGATAGTCGTCGACTGTGCGGGCGTCCTCACCGCTGCCGGGGTAGACGAGGGAGAACTCCCACTGCTCGCCGGCGTCGAGTTCGTCGAGTTCGGCGCTCGCGGGTTCGAAGGGCTCGCCGTCGGCGTCGAGGAACTGTGCGACGGCGGTCACGTCCTCGAGGGCGGTGTCGCCGTCGTTGCGAGCGACGCCGACGACGCTGACGAGTTCCTCTGGGGTGTCGGCGTTGGACCGCACGAGTTCGTCCTCGAGGAGCGTCACCGACGGTGGCGTCGCTGTCGACGTTTCGCGCCGCGCCGTCGTCGATTCAGGGTCGGGCGTCTCGTCAGTCGCTGTCGATTCGTCTTGCTCGGGCGTCGCCTCGTCACCGGTGGACAACTGCGCACAGCCAGCGAGTCCGACCGGAACGACGGCACCGAGGGTAGTCAGGAGGGCACGGCGTCGCATACATCGGCGTCACGTCACCTCGCCGTAAGTGTTGCGGAGACGACACAGTCGTCCGAAAAAACGAGTCTCTCGGGGTCGTTCGTGGCCGTCGATGGCGGCTTACGCGCCGGTCTGGTTCACGGCGTCGTCAGACTCCTCGCGAACGAGTTCGTAATCGAAACCGATGGTGTTGTGCGGCATAATCTGGACCGACCACTGGCCGGCCTCGGGGTCGTCGACACGGTAGACGAACTCCTTGCCGCCGTCGCGGATTTCGTACTCACCGTCGCTGGTGGCCCGCGATTGGCTCTGGCCGAGGTTGACGTACCCGCGGTCACTCACGCGGACGCGCTCTGCGTCGACCGTCTCCCCGCTCGGGCCGACGAACTGCACGTCGAAGCTCACGGGGTCGCTGTCGGCCTCGGAACCCGAGTAGTACGTCGACCGCGGCGAGAGGGTGAGCGTGAGGTTATCGGTTCGCTCGCTCACGTCGGTGGTCGCCTCGAACGCTTCGGCGGGTTGCTCCCAGACGACGTAGTTCAGGTCGACCTCCTGCCAGTGGGTGTTCCGCTCGTCGCGGGCGGGGTCCTTCAGGCCGAGGTCGATCTGGGCGTCGTAGCGGCCGCGTTCCGCCGTCTCGGCGGGCGACATCGTCACCGTCACGGTTGCCGTCTCGCCGGGGGAAATCTCACTCGGCGCGTCGATGTCGAGCCACGACGGGTCGAGCGTGAGCGGACAGCCGTTTCCGTAGCAGTTGCCGCGCTCGTTCGCCATCTCGGGGCTCAGCGGTACCGTCGAGTCACCGGTGTTCTCCACGACGAACTGCGTCGTGACACTGTCGCCCGCCTCGACCTGCCTGTTGACGTAAGTTTCTGACAGAATCTTCACCGTCGGTTCCTTCCAGACTTCGATGCCGACGTGGGCGGCGTGAACCGGACGCGGTGGTCGGCCGGGGTAGGCGATCTGCTCGTCGGTGAACGCGATCATCCCGCTGTAGCGGGCGATTTCGGCGTCCTCGGGAACAGAGACGGTGACCGTGAACTCGGACTCCTCGCCGGTTTCGATCTCGGTTTCACCCTCGACGTCGACCCACGACTCGTCGAGTTTGTCCTGCGTGGTCGGTGGGACGTACAGGTGCGGGTTCACCGTCACCGTCTCGTCTTCGTCGTTTTCGACGACCACGGTGAACTCATCGCTCTCGCCTGGTTTCAGGTCGAGATAACCGTTCTCGCTATCGACGTAGAGTTTCGTGTGGTTCCACTCCGCGTCGTCGCGCGATGCGGACGACGAACCGCTCGCGGAACTCGAGTCGGCGGCCGCCGTCTCGGCGGTCACATCGGTGTCGACGCTCGGCACGTCGAGACTGTTCGACTGGGTTTGTGCCGCGACGACCGGGAGCGCACTCAACACTACCAGTGCCGCGATTAGAATTTCCTTCTTCATGATGTGGCGTAGCCGCCACTCGCGTACAGCGATGGAGGGCTGACGGCTGGAGGGCGCACTACGTCAACGGTTTTTCACGACCACAACTAATACCTTCTGGTTGATACGTGCGTTCGCTGAACCGGTGGCTGACTTGCCGGTCGCTGATTCGAGTGCCGCAGTGGCTCTCGTCGGCACCCGAGATTCATACCCGATACCGAACCCACGCCGTGGTGTGACCTGACTTCATCCACGTGATGTTTGCGGGTGTGCGGCGTCCATCTCGTGGTCTCTCTCTGCGCCGCCTGTTCGCTACAATCGCTCCACGAGCGTCTGTGCCGTCTTCTCACCGACGCCTGATACGTCGCACAGGTCCTCGACGGACGCGGCCCGAATGTTCTCGACGCTGCCGAATCGCCGGAACAGCGCCCGCCTCGTCTTCGGTCCAACGCCGGGAACGTCGTCCAGTACCGTCTTCACCTCGTCGCGGACGGTTTGATGATACTGGACGGCGAATCGGTGCGCTTCGTCTCGAACGCGCTGAAGCACGTGCAGGTGGGACGCGTCGCTCGGCCAGCGATGGACGCCGTTCGGGGTAATTACCAACTCCTCTTCTTTGGCAAGTGCGACGACCGGCACGTCCCATCCGACTTCGTCGAGTGCGTCCTGGGCCGCACCCAGTTGCCCGTCGCCCCCGTCGATGAGCAGGAGGTCGGGGTCCGGTCTGGAGTCGCGCCCCTCGACTGCTCGCCGCGCGCGCCACCGAACCAGGTCTCGCATGTTGGCGTAGTCGTCGTTGCGGTCGGTCAACTTCTTGCGCCGGTAGTCGGCCTTCTCGGCGGTGCCCTCGACGAACGTCACGTCGCTGCCGACGGCTGCACTGCCCTGTGCGTGACTCACGTCGAACCCCTCGATACGCACGAGTCTGTCGATTCCGAGCGCCTCGCCCAGCGCTCCGAGTTCGTCCGAGCGGACGGGTCCACGCCGAGCGTTCTTCAACGCTAACTCGACCAGTTTGGCCTCTCTGCCAGCCCCCGGGACGCGCATCGCGACACCTTCACCGTCTAGCCACGACAGCAGTTCCGGGTCGTCCGGGCGTTCCGAGAGCAAGAGCGCGTCCGGGAGGTCGCGTTCGGAGTAATACTGAGGCACGAACGCACCGAGGACCGCCGCGATTCGGTCTTCACCCGCTGGTGCCTGGAGATGGTGCCGCGAGCGGTCTACGAGTTGCCCGCGTGCCGCGTGGAGGCGGGCAACCGTCGCGGAGTCTCCCTCGATAGTCGCTCCCAGTACGTCCACGGTTCGCTCGTCACGGCGGTTCGAGACCGCTTCACCACCCTCCCCGTGCAGCGCTTCGACGGCTTCGAGTCGGTCGCGGAGATTGGCCG
>JBNJGG010000121.1:4417-8869 GCA_051747545.1 Halobacteriota archaeon
TTGGCCGCCCGCTCGAACGCTGCCGCCTGCGCGGCTTCGTCCATTTCTCGACCGAGTGGGTCCGCGAGCGTGCCCGTCTCGCCCTCGAAGAATCGAACCGCCGACGCAACGTCCTCTCGATAGGCCGCCTCGGAAATCTCTCCCGTGCAGGGGGCCGAACAGAGGCCCATCTCGTAGTCGAGACAGGGTCGGTCGCGTCCCGCGTACTTGTGGTCCGAACACCCACGGAGACCGTATATCTCTCTGAGTGCTTTCACGACCGTTTCGACCCGACCCTTCTCGGTGAACGGGCCGAACACCGTCGCCCCTTCTTCGGGGTCTCGCGTCACCTCGATTCGCGGGACCGCGTGGTCGGTCAGTTGCACCAGCGGGTAGGACTTGTCGTCTTTCAACCGGACGTTGTACCGCGGTTGGTGTCGCTTGATGAGGTTGGCTTCCAGAAGCAGCGCCTGCGTCTCCGTGTCGGTGACGGCGAATTCGATTCGCTCCGTTCGCCGGACCATCTGTCGAATCCGGTCGCTCCGCGGGTCCGTGTACGAGCGAACGCGCGCGCGGATGTCCACGGCCTTGCCGACGTAGAGCACCGACTCGGCGTCGTGAAACTGGTACACGCCGGGCTCTCGCGGCAACTCGCTCGCGCGCGCTCGAACCTCCGTCGCGTCCATCGGTCTCTCCTAGCGAACGCGTGGGCTTGAGGTTGACGTGTACGGCCGATTGTCCTTCGCTGGTTCGGTACGGCCCCGTCTCGTCCATTCTTCGCCGTCCCGTCACGTTAACCTACGTCCCCCACACACTACTGGCCATGTCCGACACCGTCCGACTGTGGTTGGTCGAACGCTCCTACGACGACCGGAATCTCATCACGCTCGTCTACGCGACGCCCGAAGGTGACCGCGCGCTCCGCAAAGAGCAGTCGGCGACGGTGATGCACCAGCAGCGTCGTTCGATCACGGCCGCGGTCGACGCCGACCCGGACTCCCTCGAGCGCGTCGACGACGCAGACCTCCGGGAGCGATACGCCACCGAGGCGACGCGGATGGCAGACCGTCACGACCCCGACGAGGCGGTCTGAACTCCCGAGACATCACCCTGTGAGCCTCGAATACCTCAACCTTTTATCCGGTCGTGGCACAACCGTCGCCCATGGCCGCCATCGAATGCAGAGGGGTGACGAAGCGATTCGGCAGCGTAACCGCCGTCGCGGACCTCGACCTCTCGGTACCCGGAGGCGAGGTGTTCGGTTTCCTCGGCCCGAACGGCGCGGGAAAGTCGACGACGATTAACATGGTACTGGACTTCGTTCGCCCGACCACCGGGTCGATCCGGGTACTCGGACACGACGCACAGCGAGACAGCGTGGCAGTCCGACAGCGAACCGGTGTCTTACCGGAGGGATTCTCGGCATACGGTCGACTAACCGGTCGTCAACACGTCGAGTTCGCCGTGCAGTCGAAGGAGGTCTCTGCCGACGTCGACGCCGTTCTCGAACGCGTCGGCATCGCCGACGCCGCCGACCGGCCCGCAGGCGGCTACTCGAAGGGGATGACCCAGCGCCTCGCACTCGGGATGGCGCTCGTCGGCGAGCCGGACCTGCTCATCCTCGACGAACCGTCGTCGGGACTCGACCCCGCGGGGGCCAAGGAGATGCGCGACATCGTCCGCACCGAGGCCGAACGCGGCGCGACGGTGTTCTTCTCCAGCCACATTCTCGGACAGGTCGAGGCCGTTTGCGACCGCGTCGGTATCATGCGCGGGGGCGAACTCGTCGCCGTCGACACCATCGGCGGCCTCCGCGAGGCCGTCGGCGACGAGGCCACGCTCTCCGTCTCGACCGCCGGGGTCTCCGCAGACGACATCGATGCGCTTCGGTCACTCGACGGCGTCACGGCCGTCACCGCCGACGGCGCTGACCTCGAGATCGCCTGCGACGACGACGCGAAGACGGCGGTGTTGTCGACGCTCGAGACCCGCGACGTGACCGTGACGAACTTCGAGACGACCGACGCGTCCCTCGAAGACCTCTTTCTCAGCTACACGGAGGTCGAAGCATGACGTGGCAAGCGGTCGCCCACAAGGACTTCCAGGACGCGATTCGCTCGCGCTGGCTCTGGGCGCTGTCGGTCTTCTTCGTGCTCTTCATTGGTGGAACGACGGTCCTGTTCTTCGGCTTCGTCCAGACGACCCGTCCGGCGAACTCCGACCAGCTGTTCGGGCTGTTCGCCTCGGGGATGCTCTCGTTTTCCTACCCGGGACTGCTCGGCTTCGCACTCGCCTTCATCGCGCTCGTCACCTCCTACAGTTCGCTCGTCGGCGAGCGCGAGTCGGGCACGCTCAAACTCCTGCTCTCGCTGCCGCACTCGCGGCTGGACGTGGTCGTCGGCAAACTCGCCGGGCGAAGTGCCGTCGTCGTCGTCCCGCTACTCGCCGCGTTCGCCACGGCGATTCTCGCCTTGCTGGTCACCGGCGTGCGTATCTCCGTCGAGACGCTCGTGCCGCACATCGCTCTCACGGGCCTGCTCGCAGTCGCGTTCGTCTCCATCGGCGTCGGCATCTCCGCGCTCGCTCGTTCGAACCGACGCGCGACCGTCGGCGCACTCGGGCTCTACTTCCTCTTTGCCCTCCTGTGGTCGCTCATCGCCCGCGGCTTTCCGGCGCTCTTCTCGGAGGTTGCGCAGTACGTTCCCGGTCTGTCGCCACTGTCCGACGCCTCGACGGTGAAAATCAGATTGTTCGTCAAGTACCTCAATCCGCTCCGCGCCTACGAGACGCTCGTCGCGCAGGTCTACTACGGCGACGTCGTCCAGGCGCGACTCGTCAAGGCTGGCTTCTTCGAGCAGATGACCGCCGCACCCGTCCTACAGGAGTCGATGCCGGTGTATCTCAGCACCGGGGTGATTCTCCTGATTCTGCTGGCGTGGATCGTCGTCCCGCCGGTCCTGGGGTACCGGACGTTCCGCGACGCCGACCTCTGAGTGGACGACGCCCCGCGAGCCCCGACTGGGCTTACTCGACGCGCGTGGACGGCCGTGTTCCTGACCGCGGTCCTTTGTCTCTCACCGTTCGACACCGTCACCTCCTCCGTCTCTGACTGTCCGATACCTTCCCCTCCAGCACCGTTGGGGCTACGCACGAGAGGTGTCACGATTCACAGCCACACACCACCGTTTCGAATCGAGCTATTTATTTTTCAATCGATGTACTGAAACCGTTTTTCCACCGGAAATGAGGGGGTCTGGACGTGTACCACTAGACGCCTTCGACCGTCTCGCGGAAGGCCGAGACGGAATCGCGCGCGGCCGTGACGCGTTCTGCAACCTCGTCGTCGACATGTCCGGCTATTTCGGCGAGGATGTTCATGTGTCGGTCGAGTCGCCCGTGGTCCGGGTCCCGGTCGGCCGACGCCAACGTCGCCAACTGGTCCGACTGGTCGTACAGTCGCTGCTGTACGTCGCCGTCCGCCAATTCTGCCGCCTGCCTCGCTTCGTCGCTCGCACTCTGGAGTTGTTCGCGCGTCATGGCGGGTGGTACGATTGCGGCGCAGAAAACCGTTGTCTCCGCGTCAGTCGTGACCGGAGTCTCGGTTCGCCGTCTTCGTCGTCGGTTCGTCGCGGTGGCGTCGTCGATTCGTCGCGTTCGACGGCATCGCACCCGACCGTGTCGGATCCGTACCGACCCACCGCGCCGGTAAAGTGTCTCCGTCACCAACACCCGTCGATGAGCGACACGCAAGGGCCACTCGCGCCGGATCGGCCGGGTTCTGAGCGCCGATTCCGCGTCGACGCCCCGTTCGACCCCGCGGGCGACCAACCCGAGGCAATCGAGCAACTGGCCCGCGGGTTCGACGAGGGAATGAAAGAGCAGACGCTGCTGGGCGTCACCGGTTCCGGCAAGACGAACACCGTCTCGTGGGTCGTCGAGCAAATCCAGATGCCGACCCTCGTCATCGCCCACAACAAGACGCTCGCCGCCCAACTGTACGAGGAGTTCTGCTCGCTGTTTCCCGACAACGCCGTCGAGTACTTCGTCTCCTACTACGACTACTACCAGCCCGAGGCGTACATCGAGCAGACCGACACGTACATCGACAAGGACATGTCGATAAACGAGGAAATCGAGCGCCTCCGACACTCGGCGACCCGGTCGCTGTTGACCCGCGACGACGTCGTCGTCGTCGCCTCTGTCTCCGCGATATACGGCCTCGGTGACCCGCGGAACTACGTCGACATGGCGCTGCAACTGGAGGTCGGACAGCGCATCGACCGCGACGAACTCCTCGGCCGCCTCGTCGACCTGAACTACGAGCGCAACGACATCGACTTCCAACAGGGGACGTTCCGCGTCCGTGGCGATACCGTCGAGGTGTTTCCGATGTACGGTCGCTACGCCGTCCGCATCGAGTTCTGGGGCGACGAGATCGACCGCATGCTGAAGATAGACTCGCTCAAGGGCGAG
>JBNJGG010000122.1:0-7953 GCA_051747545.1 Halobacteriota archaeon
ACTCCGACGAAGTCACCGGTCATCTCGGACGACGACCGGGTCATCAACCTCCTCCGGCAGAACGAGGGGCAACTCCGTCAGGGAACCATCGTCTCTGAGACGCAGTGGTCGAAGTCGAAGGTGAGTCGCCTGCTCTCGCGAATGGACGAGGAAGGACAGATCGTGAAGATCAGCGTCGGTCGAGAGAACGTCATCGCCCTCCCCGGCGAGGAACCCGACGGGGCGAAGTCGCCGTACGACCGGACCTGATGTCGGCGTCGATACGACCAGATTACGACCCGTCGCTTTCGCCATCGTCGGCTTCGTCCGCGAGTTGCCGGCGTGTCTGCTCGATGTCGACCGTCGGCGCAGTCACTTCGTCGGCAGTAGCGACTCGCGGGACGGTGCCGATACCGCGCCTGCCAGCACGCTCGGTCGCTCGTCGAACCTCGTCGAAATAGGACCTCTCCCGAATTGCGCGTTCGACGGCCTCGGCGTCCGAGACGCCCGCGGCTTCGGCAAATTCCATCAATCTCTCTGTCGTCGCCCACTCCTCCCGTTCGGCTGGCTGGTTGGTGAACACCGTGGCGAAGTACGACCAGTACGCCTCGGGGTCGGTGTCCCAGACGGCCACTCCAGCGCGCGATGCGCGCGGGGCGTCGGCACCGAGTAACGGTTCGCCGCCGCGCCAACTCACCGTCCTGAATTCGAGTGCGACGTCGCCCGGCTCGACGAACTCCGCGACGATCTCGGGCATCCAGGTCAGGACGAACTCCCGCGTGTACGGACACTTCCAGTTTCCGAACACGGTCGCCGTCGGTGCGTCGTCGTCACCGAGTCGCGGGAAGGCGTGGTCGCCGGGTGCATCGGGCAGGAGAGCGGTCGAGAAGGAGACTTCCGAGGGTTCTATCGACGGTTTCTCGGCCGTCGAAGGCGGCCGGTTCGTTTGAGTGCCGACTCCGTCGTCTCGCTCGGGGGCGTCCGGTTCGTCCGTGCGGGTCTCCGACAGTCCCGACGAGCCACTCGCTCCGGGCGTCTCCTGGTCGTCGGTTCGGTGGTTCTGTCTGTCCCCTTCGGTTCGGTCTGCGATGCTGGCACAGCCCGCGAACGTGACCAGAAGGAGGCTGCTCGACGCGCCGAGCAGGTCGCGCCGGGTTCGATTGGACATACGTTCGGCACGCGAGCGCCACTCATTATTACGAGTCGAATAATCCGCCTCTCGGGTTCCTTTCGGCGGTTGAACGCCTCCATAAACTCCGTTGGTTGCTCCCGCCCCGTTGGGAATTCGACATTTCAGCGCTTATACCGCCGATAATCTGCCTTACCCGCTTCATAGTAATGCATGATACAGTCTTCTGGGGAGACATGCATCGCACACCGGTATCGACTGGCATCGATTCCGAAGACACCGCACGCCACGCCCTCGATGCGTCGGGCGGTGCTCGACGCTCGGCTGAGCCCCAGTTCGTCACCTCCCAGGAGGTGGCCTGAATGTGTGGCATCATCGCCCGCGTCGGGTCGACTGACGGCGTCGAGACGATTCTCACCGGCCTCGAACGACTCGAGTACCGCGGGTACGACTCCGCGGGCATCGCCATCCAGAACGGTGCCGGCCTCAAAATCGAGAAGTGTAGCGGCCGGGTCGACGACCTCAAACGTCGCGTGTCCGCCCGGCGCGTCACCGGTCACGTCGGTATCGGTCACACCCGCTGGAGCACCCACGGCCCTCCCTCCGACGAGAACGCCCACCCCCACACCGGGTCGAGCGACGCCGTCGCCGTCGTCCACAACGGCGTCATCGAGAACTACGCCGAACTCCGTGAGGAGTTGCAATCGGAGGGGCGCACCTTCGAGAGCGAGACCGACACCGAGGTGATACCGCACCTCATCGAGCGGCATCTGGCGACGGCACCGCCCGAAGAGGCGTTCCGCCGGGCGGTCCACGAGCTCGAAGGGAGCTACGCGATCGCCGCCCTCGTCGAGCACACGAACACCGTCTACGCGGCCCGGCGCGGGTCGCCGCTCGTCCTCGGTATCAGCGGCGACGAGTACTTCCTCGCCAGCGACGTTCCCGCCTTCCTCGAATTCACCGACCGCGTCGTCTACTTCGAGGACGACGAGATGGCCGTCGTCACCCCCGACGACGTACAGATGTCGACGCTCGACGGCGACCCAATCTCGCGCGACGTCGAGGTCGTCAACTGGGACTCCGAGCAGACCGGTAAGGGAGAGTACGACCACTTCATGCTCAAGGAAATCGAGTCACAGCCGGTCTCGCTCGCCAACGGCATTCAGGGCCGAATCGCGGCGGACGGCCGTCGACCCACGCTCGAAGCGTTCCCTCCCGGCACCTTCGAGGCCGTCGAATCCGTCCAGTTCGTCGCCTGCGGAACCTCCTACCACGCCGGATTGTACGCGTCGACGCTGCTGAACAAGGCCGGCGTCCGGGCGCGCGCGTTCCTCGCCAGTGAGTACACGACCTCCGACCCCATCGACGACCGGACGCTGGTCGTCGCAGTCACACAGAGCGGCGAGACCGCGGACACCCTCGACGCCCTCTCTCGCGCACGGCAGGAGGGTGCCCAAACGGTCACCGTGACGAACGTCATGGGCTCGTCGGCGGCGCGCGCGGCCGACGAGACGCTCTTCATCCGCGCCGGCCCCGAAATCGGCGTGGCGGCGACGAAGACGTTCTCCTCGCAGGCGGTGACGTTGTCGCTGCTGGCTCACCGGGTCGCGGCCGACAGCAACGACTCCTCCCCGTGGTACGACGACGCCGCCTACTACGACCACCTCTCGGCCCTTCCGGCGGACGTCCAGACGGTGCTCGACGGCGGTGCGGCCGAGGCGGTTGCCGAGCGGTACCTCGGGAGTGAGGCGTTCTTCTTCATCGGTCGCGGGGTCGCCTACCCGGTCGCCATCGAG
This sequence comes from Halobacteriota archaeon, assembly GCA_051747545.1. Lineage (GTDB taxonomy): Archaea > Halobacteriota > Halobacteria > Halobacteriales > Haloferacaceae > JBNJGG01. The sequence goes on from JBNJGG010000122.1 coordinate 2,905, forward strand.
GGAGCGCTGAAGTTCAAGGAGATAACCTACGAGCACGCCGAGGGCTTCGCTTCCGGCGAACTGAAGCACGGGCCGCTCGCGCTCGTGACGCCGCGAACGCCCGTCTTCGCCGTGGTCACCGGTGACGACGACGACAAGACGGTGACGAACGCGATGGAGGCCCAGACGCGCGGGGCCCCCATCATCGCCGTCTCGACCGAAGACCACCCGGTGGTCGATGTCGCTGACGCCCACCTGCCGGTTCCCGAGTCGCATCCGGCGCTCGCCGGGTTGCTCGCCAACATCCAGCTACAACTCGTCTCGTATCACACAGCCGACCGACTCGGTCGCTCGATAGACAAGCCCCGGAACCTCGCCAAGAGCGTCACGGTCGAGTGACGGGCGAGAAACGGGTCGATGAACAACGAACTGTTCGGCGTCTTCGGTGACCTCGAAACGTTCGCTCGACACCGGTCGACGGCGGCGTTCGACCGCGTCGTCGAGGGCGACCAAATCACCGTCGGTGTTCGAGATTTAGGGCTCGGCCACGCCGGTCGAACGTCAGTCGCCACAGACGGGGCCCGTGGGTGCGTCCTCTGGGGTGAGGTGTATCTCCCCGAAAGCACGCCCGAGTCGCTGGGTGGCGGCGACGCGATGGGAGCTCCTCGTGGCGACGAGACGGACGTAGCCTCGCGGACGGACGACGATACGGGAGTGGCCTGGCGTGCGACAGACCCGGCGGCGACGGTCGCTTCTCAACGTACTCCCACGGCCGACGCCGAGCGCGGTGTCACGTCGTCGAACGTCGGCCGCGCTGGCCCGCCCCCACGACTCGAGTACTGCACTCCTGCTTCGTGGCTCCTCGAGGCGGCCGCGACCGACCCGTACGGGGCGCTCTCGGCGCTCAACGGGTCGTATGTGGCCGTCGTCGACACCCCCGAGGCGGCGTTCGTCGCGACCGACCCGGCCCGGACGTGGGAGTGTTTCTACACCGACGCTCCAGGCGTTCGCGTGTTCGGAACTGACCCCGCGGAGGTGGCTCGAACCATCTCGAATCCGACGCTCGACGCAGCGGCGGTCCTCGAATTTCTCCACCTCGGGGTGGTGCTCGGGTCGGCTACGACGGTTCGAGAACTCCGGCGCGTGCCGTTCGACGGCCGCCTCGAATCCGACGTGACCGAGGCGTTCGACCGGTTCGTCTACGCGCCGACCGAGTTCGACTACGCCGCGGACCTGGCCGACCGACTCCACCGCGCCTTCGGTCGACGCACCCGGTTACCGGGCCACAAAGGGTTGCTCCTGAGTGGCGGGTACGACTCTCGGGCCGTCCTCGCGTGCGTTCCGGACATCGCCTCGACGTTCACGGTCGGCGACGCCGGGTCACCCGAGGCGCAGACCGCCGAGCGACTCGCCCGGCAGTACGGGCGAGCCCATCACACCCTCGGCGTTGCGTCGGACCACCTCAACACCCAGTGGGAGGAGATACGGTACGCCCACGGTATTCGGGAGTCTATCCACATGCACCACGCCTCCCACACCAGCGAGATGGCCGTGGACACGATGTTTCACGGCCTCCTGTTCGACACCGTCTTGCGCGGACACTTCCTCCCGTGGGACGGCTTCGACGTGCTGGGCCACACGCTCCCGCGAGACCGACTCGCCTCCGAGTTCGACCCCGCGGAGACGCTCGTCACCGAGAAGTTCGGCTACGTCCCGGTTGGAGAGGTTGCCGACGTCGACTCCGAGGTGCTGGACCGCGGGAGCGACGCGTTCGTCCGACGGGCGCTCGACCGCGAGTTGGCGGACGCCCGGCGTCGATACGACTCGCCGTACAACGGGACGGCGCTGGTCGGCATCATGAACCAGCCCTCGCTGTCGTTTCGGACACATCTCGCCGACCACTTCCTCGAATCGTTCGTCGCGGTCGACGCCGAACTGCTCCAGTGGCACCTGCGCACGCCTCCCGCCCACCGAACCACCCGCACGTTCCTGCGGGCGCTTCGACGACTCGACCCGGACATCCTCACTCACCGACCGCCGGATCGGCCGCACGACTCGGCGAAACTCAACCAGATCGAGCAGTTCCTCAGGTCTCGAATCCCGTTCGTCGACTCCTTCGAGAACTCGTGGCCGAGTCGACGTCGCGAGTACGACCGTACCAACCTCGACGACGCCCTCTTTTCGGACGCTCCGGAGATTCACGGACTCCCAGTCCGCCTCAAACTTCGTCTCAACGACGCCTCGTGCTGGTTGAACACCGTCTTCTCGGACGCGCGACTGCGTCCGACAGAACTACTCTCTCCGTCGCCGGGCCGTCCGCTCGACTGAGCCACTGGCACCGGCCGACTCGTCGGCTCACGCCATCGTCAGCGTGGCGTGGTAAACGCAGAGACGAGAATCGTGACGAGGCGGTCGACCAGCGAGTCTCCCCCCGAGGAGTTGCCTAGTGGAGACGGCGTGTCAGTTGGTTCCGGTGTGTCGGTAGGTGTCGGCGTGTCGGTGGGCGTCGGCGTGTCAGTTGGTTCTGGTGTGTCGGTGGGCGTGTCAGTTGGTTCCGGTGTGTCGGTGGGCGTGTCAGTTGGTTCCGGTGTGTCGGTGGGCGTGTCAGTTGGTTCCGGTGTGTCGGTGGGCGTGTCAGTTGGTTCCGGTGTGTCGGTTGGCGTTGGTGTTTCAGATGGCGTCTCGGTTGGTGTATTTGTCGGCGTCGTTCCGTCGGGCGTTTCCGTGGGTGTATTTGTCGGCGTCGTTCCGTCGGGCGTTTCCGTGGGTGTATCTGTCGGTCGTTCAGTCGACCTGTCGTCGTCGTCGCGCCCGTCCGACGACCTGTCGTCGTCACCCCCATCGGTCGAGGGTGAGTCGGGCGTTTCCGACGGTTCGGGCGTGTCAGTACTCGCCGTCGGTTGGCCGCTCGTCGGGATCTCCGTCTCCGGAGCCGTCGTTGCGGTATCCGGTGTCGGCGTCGCGGACCCTGCCGTCGACGTGCCCGCAGGCGTCGACGGCGTCGCGTTCGTCGCCCCCGGCACGTCGTGGCTCCCGGTCGGAACGACCGACCCCAGCGCGCCGCCGCCACCGACGGCCACCACGAGGCCGGTCACGAGAAAGAGGGTTCCCGCGAGGAACAGGAGTCGCTGGAATCCGCCCGTCGCGTCGAACGACGTCCCGCCGTCGAGCGCGAATCGGAGGCTCTCGGCCTGTCGACCGACGACTGGAAACCCACCACCGACTTCGAGAATTTCTTCGAGATCGACTGCCCCGACCACGAGTGCGACGCCGAGAAAGACGACCGCGCCCACCGTCGGAACGACGACGAGCGCGAGTATGGGGGACTGGATGGCCCGCGCGAGGAAGAAGATTGCCGGGCCGGCAACGAGCGCCGTCAGCGCGACTCGAAGCAGGCGTGCGTCGACGAGCGGATTGTAGCCGAGTCTGCGGGCGGCCACGACGTGGAGGAGGCCCATCGACCCGTAGCTGACACTCGTCGCCACGGCCGCGCCCATCGCACCCAGTTCGGGGATGAGCAGCCAGTTGAGGACGACGTTTCCGACCGCCGCGATAGCGGTGACGCCGATGAGCACCTCCAGGTCGCCCTTGCCCTGCCCGACCGCGATGAGCGGTCTGGCGACGGCGAATCCGATCGCACCCGGCAGGAGCAGGTACAGCGGCGTCAGCGCGGCGGCGTACGACTCGGGCCAGATGAGCGGAACCGCGACGGGCGCGAGCGACGCGATGCCGATGGCGAGCAGAATCGTCAACAGCAGACTGTATCGGGTGACGCGCGTGGTCAGCACGCTGATTCGGTCGTAGTCTCGTCGGGACCAGAGCCTCGACGTGGAGTGGAGCAACACCATCTGCAGCGACGTCGGGACGACCCAGAGGAACTCCGCGAGGACGAGTGCGACCTTGTAGAAGGCGGTCGAGGGACCGTCGACCAGCACGCGGATCATCATCACGTCGACGTGGTACATCGACATCAGCAGGAGGACGAACACGATGCTGAGACCGTTGAACGAGAGCAGTTCGCGCCGGGGAAACGACCGCGGCGCTGGACGTATCGTCTCGACGACCGACACCTGCCGGACGACCAGCACGAATCCGATGAGGGTCACGAGGACGCTCGCGAGGATGTGGCCGACGAGAACGCCGGGAACCCCGTACCCGAGGGCGGCGAGGGTCAACCCACAGCCGACGAACACGAGACGGTTCACCACTTTCAGCGTCTCAGAGTACGGTTCGAGTCCCAGCCCCATGAGCGTCCGCCGGACGTAGGACCGAAACTGCGTGGCGACCACGAGTCCGGCGAGTAGCAGGAAGTACGTGCGGAATCGTTGTCCCTCGACGACTCGACCCAGCAGGCCCGAGCCCGAAAACCAGACGAGTACTCCCGCGCCGACGGTGCCGAGGACCAGGGCGAGACGGAGATAGAATCCGGCGACGTGTTCGGTCCAGTTCGGGTCGAAGCGTTCCTCTCCGAGGAATTTCTGGACGCCGTCGGTCACGCCCGAACTCACGAATATCATGTACACCGCGAACACGGCCAAGAGGAAACTGTAGTCTCCATACGCCTGCTCGCCGAGCAACCGCGCCAAGAGCGGTGAGGTGACGAGTCCGACGGCGAGGATGAGCAACTTGGTGCTGACGACCGAGAGGAAACCGCTGGTGATGCTTCGACTCATCTGTCGTCGCCCCTCAGACGGTGAACGACACCGTATTCGTGCCTCGGCAGGTTATCGTCACCACCGTCGGGTCTCGGCAGGTCATCGTCACCACCGTCGAATCTCGACCCACGTTTGCGACGCTCTCCGACCGGTTCTGGACACCTCCCACGACTCGTCCCCTTCGTCACGTTTCGGTCCTCCTTACCGGTCCCGACGGACTGTCTCGCCAGGTAGCGTCGTCGCGTCCGGCGAGAGGCACGCCCCCGGGCCGATGCTGGTGTTGATGCCGGTCTTCACCCTGTCGCCGACGATGGCTCCCAGCTTTCGCCGACCCGTGTCGACTCGCTCGCCCTTGACCGTGAGCGCGATCGACTGGTCGTCGTGCCGAAGGTTCGCCGTGATGGTTCCGGCCCCG
>JBNJGG010000122.1:7963-8832 GCA_051747545.1 Halobacteriota archaeon
AGTTCACGTCTCGCCCGAGGACGCTGTCGCCGACGTACGAGAGGTGGCCGACCGTCGCAGCCCGTCTCAGGACGCTGTTCTTGATCTCCACGGCGTGGCCCACGCTGGCGTCCGGGCCGATGACGCTCGCCCCCCGCACGTAGGCGTTCGGCCCGACGCTCGCCCCCTCCCGGACGACGACGGGTCCCTCGATGACGACGCCGGCTTCGACCGTCGCGTCCGCCTCGACGACGACCGGGCCCTCTAGCTGTGCGTCCTCGCTCACGTCGCCGTCGATTCGGCGTGTGAGCGTCTGCAGCCGTCGTTCGTTGGCTTCGAGCAGTTCCCACGGTCGCCCCACGTCGAGCCAGTCGGACAGCTCGACCGGGGTGGTCTCGTACTCGTCGATTACGCGCGCGAGCACGTCTGTGAGTTCGTACTCGCCGCGCTCGCTGGGGTCGACGTCGAGCCACTCGCGCGCCGCCGCCGGGAAGACGTACGCCCCCGCGTTGGCGAGATTACTCGGCGGATTCGCGGGTTTCTCCACGATTCCCGTGATGGTCCCACCGTCGGCCGTCAACACGCCGTAGTTCGACGGCGTCTCCGTCGTGAACGCCCCGACCGCCGGTCCGTGTTCGAACAGTCGCTGGAGGTCGGATGCGTCGTAGAGGTTATCACCGTTCAGAACCGCGAACTCGCCGTCGAGGTGGGTGCTGGCCGCACGCACTGCGTCTGCGGTCCCGGCCTGCTCGGTCTGGTGGACGTACGTCACGTCGACGCCGGCGTACGTCGTTCCGAAGTACTCCTCGACGGCGTCGGCCCCGAAGCCGACGACGAACAGCAGTTCCTCGGCACCGGCGGCGACTGCGGCGTCTGCGACGTGGGCGACC
>JBNJGG010000123.1:0-8699 GCA_051747545.1 Halobacteriota archaeon
CGGGTCGCTCGACGTGAACGACGAGCGCGCCGCCGACGGGCGAGAACGAGCGCTCGCGGCCCATTCGTGGGCAGGGGAGGCCATCGAAACCTGGGCGGCCGAGACGAAGTCACCCGGAAGCGACGCCACCGAGGGACCGACCGGCGAGGCGGTCGAACTGTCACGTGGTGCACCCGAAACGGAGGGGTGGTGAGGCTGTCCACTGGAGTTGGTGAGGTGGCGCTGGGACTCACCAGAGACGCCGGGCGCGCTGGCACGACGACGACAGGGAGGGCTCCACCACACCGCAGAAGGCCCCTCGGGGCGGGGAACCGTTTTGGGTAGCGAGCGCGTTGGGAGAGTGATGGACGTACTCGTGACAGGGGCGACGGGGTTCGTCGGGTCGAGGCTCGTCCCCGCGCTCCAGGCGGCCGGACACGCGGTGACGGTGCTGGTACGTGACGCACAGCGGTACGACCCGGCACCCGGCGTGCGGGTCGTCGAGGGCGACCTGCTCGAACCCGGGACCTTCGAGTCGGCACTCGACGTCGACGCCGCCTACTATCTGGTCCATTCGATGCGAAGCGGCGGTGACTTCGAGTCACGAGACCGACTCGCGGCACGGCACTTCACTCGGGCCGCCAGCGACGCCGGCGTCGAGCGCGTCGTCTACCTCGGCGGTCTCGGCGAGGGGCGCGACCGCCTGTCCGAACACCTGCAGTCGCGCCGGGAAGTGGAAGCGATCCTCTCGACAGGTGACTTCGAACTGACGACTCTCCGCGCGGCGATCATCATCGGCGACGGCAGCGCGTCCTTCCAGATGATACGGCAACTGGCAGAGCGCCTCCCGATTATGGTGACGCCCAGGTGGGTGTCGACGCCCTGTCAACCCATCGCTATCGACGACGTCGTCGCCTACCTCGTCGGCGTCCTCGACGCACCAGAGACGGCGGGTGAGACGTACGAAATCGGTGGCCCGGAGGTACTCACGTACGGCGAGATAATGGAACGAACCGGACGGCAACTCGGGACGAAACCGCACTTACTGCCGGTTCCGATACTCAGTCCACGCCTCTCGACGTACTGGGTCGAGCTCGTGACGGACGTTCCAAAGAGCATCGCCCGGCCGCTCATCTCGGGGTTGAAAAACCCCGTCGTGGTGCGCGACACTCGGATTCAGGACGTCGTTCCGGTGGCACTCACCCCGTTCGACGTCGCGGTCGAGCGGGCACTGAACGAGACCGAACAACCGCCGCAACCGGTCGAAATCACACCCGAGTGATGCGGGTGACGACGGCGAGGCTTCGAGTGCCCGAGATGGACGGCGAGGCACCGAACCGCCGATGAGTGGGTCGAGTCCGAGGTACGGCGAGACGTGGACCTACGAGAGCATCGTGGGGGCACTTCCGGGAATCGACCTGACCGAAGCGCAGGCCATCGCCCTGCAGGTGGCGCTGTTCGAGACGTCCGTCCTCCTGCTGGCGTGGGCGTACGACCTGTGGGAAGCAGTGATACCGGGGACAGTCGCGGTGGGAGTCGCCGCCGCGGGAAGCGTCGTGATGCTTCGGATTTCGAAGGCGATTCGGTCGACGGACGTCCCAGCGGCGTACGCGCGGGTCCTCTTCGGAAGCAGCGTCGAAGTCGTTCTCGGCGTGCTGGCGTTCGTCGCGCTCGTCACCTACCTGTTCGTGTTCGACCCCCAGCAGGCGGTGGCGACCGGAGACGTGCCGGTGGTCGTCGCACTCTTCGGTGAGACGCCGCCACTCCTGGTCGTGTACGTCGCGCTGCTGGTGCTGTGGGACCTCTGCTACCGCATCGGAACCTCGTGGTGGACGGCGGTGGTCGCCCTGTGGCGCTCGGTGCGATACGCGTTCGACCCCGAGACGATTCGAGCACTTCGCCGGGTCGACCTCCTGAACGTCGCCTTCGGCCTCGTCCAACTGCTGCTGCTGCCGTTCGTCTGGAGCGAACCGACGCTGACGCTGGCCATCGCGGGCCACGTCGTCGCCGTGACGGTCGTCTCAGTGACGGCTGCAGTGCTGCTGAGAGAAAGCTAAAACGCCTACTGTTGTTTGAACTTGCGGAACTGGTCGAGTAGCGCTTCGGCCGAGTCGCCGGAATCGTACTCTATCGTTCCACGGAACTCTGATCGCTGCTCGTCGAAGTCGGCGTCGACGGTTCCGGTCATCTGCTCTCGGCGTTCGTGTTCCTCTTCGTCATAGGCACCCATTGACATGGTATGATATGACTTGGGTATCAACACCACATATAGGTAACGGAAAATACGATAGAATTGATACGTGGAAGGTTACTGCGGCAACACGGAACACGTAAACGAGGCGGCAATCTACCGGATATCGTGGCTCGCCCGCTTCGCTTTAGGTACGCACCGGGACGCTGGACGCTCGACCGGGTGCGCGGAGACATTCTGCGACCGCTCGAGTCGAATCTCGGAGCGCGGATGGTCCGTCCGTGGTACAAGCCACCGGCGGGCTACGAGGCCCGACGGTTCGAGATGGACAACGGCGATACGGCGCTGTTTCTCTGGAACGACACGGCGGGGTACTGGCTCGGGAACACCGAGACGCCGTCGACGCTGTGGCGAACCGACAAGAAGGGGTTCGACGAGGTTCCGCCGCCGGTGACGGCGTGGGCCGAACGAGAACTCACCGCGCAGTTGTACGAGGAAGCGCCGTGGCTGAAACCCTACCCACACGTGACGTGGTTCTTCCTCCCGGTCTTTCTCTCGAAGGACGGTCGTCACACCTCCCGGGCGTTCTTCGAACGGCACGCCGCGGGATTCCCGGACGCCACTCCCGACGAAGCGCTGGAGTTTTTCGAGGGACTGCTGGCGACGGGCGCACTCGACGACTACCGCGAAGTGATGGCCGGGAAACTCGGCACCTCCCAGCAACTCGACCTGGTTCGCATGTCGGCCGCGATGGGCGAGTTCATCGTCGCCAAACTGCTGACCGACGCGGGGTACGAGGTCGTCCCCGAAATCGAGGTGACGACCGGACACTCGCTGGACTTTCGCGCAGAGCGACCCGGAGAGGCACCCACGCTCGTCGAGGTGACTCGTCCGTTACCGTCGAATCGGCGAGCGGCCAACACGCCCGTCGCCGCCGTCCGCGACACCGCCCAGACGAAGACGAGCGGGCAACTCGAAGAACACGGCGGCGGGGTCGTGTTGTTCGTCGACTGCTCGTCGTTTCCGGACGACGACTGGATGGCGGTCAAGGGAGAGCAACCCGAAGTCCGACACCGGCCCGCGGTTGTCTGTCGAACCCGGCCAGACGGTCGAGTCGAGGGCTACAGCAAGGGCTCGGTACCGCTCTCACTCGGCGACGCCATCGAGTGGGTCTGACGCCGACGCTGTCGCGCGAAGTCGTACAGTCGAAAGAATCGCCGGACGAACCCGCTCAGAACGACAGCGGCGTCGGACCGTACTCGCCGAAGGTCGTCGGGTCGCGGTCGCTGTAGTAGCGTCGACCGATGGCACCAGCGCCGACGGCGGTGAACACCGCGTCGCGAACGTCTTCGGCGTTTTCGAACTCCTGTGGACCGAGTCGTTCGAGCACCTCCGCGAGCGTCTCGGACCCGTTCTGTAGCTCGAGGACCTGATCGCCGTACGCATCGACGAGTTCGCCCGTCGTCGTGGGATAGTTGTGAGCGTCGATGAGCTGACCGGTGCTGTGCAGTCGCATCAGTACACACTCCGTGAAGGATGATTATAATGTTTTTCCATGTATGTCCTAGTATGCCTGAGACATACTAGGCCTCGACCCCTCACTGAATATGATTCAAGTTGTCACGTGACACATGATTTGTTGGGGAGTTGCCAGCTTGAGTAGATTGTGCGGTCGATTTTCGACCTATTTTCCCGCATATCAAATGACGAATTGTTTCGTTCGATTGAGAACGTCTACCCGGAGTCGCTCGTCCGGTTCCGGTCGGAAACGGTTTTTCGAGGCCGTCCGTGTACACCGACATGGACTGTGAGTCGGTGGTAGCAGACCTGCACGTACACACGACGGCCTCCGACGGCGTGCTGTCGGTCGCCGAGTTGCCCGCGGCCGCGAGGGAGGCCGGGATCTCGGCGGTGGCGGTGACAGACCACGATCGACTGAACGCGGACCTCGACGGCCCGGTGACGACAGTCGAGGACCTGGCGGTGATACGCGGCATCGAGATGCAAGTCGACGCCGGGGCGCAGTCGGTCGACCTCCTCGGCTACGGCGTCCGTGAGACCGAGTCGCTGAGGGCGGAACTCGACCGCCTCCAGCGGAATCGAATCGAGCGGGGACGAGCAATCGTCGAACGGGTCGAGGACCGTCTCGGGGTCGACCTCGACGTGGACATCAGCGAGGGCCTCGGCCGCCCGGACGTGGCCAGAGCAATCGACGCCAGCGACGCCGACTACGACTTTCAGGGAGCGTTCGACCACCTCATCGGCGACGACGGACCCTGCTACGTCGCCCGCGACATCCCCGACGCCGAGGCGGGAATCGACCTCCTCTCGGAAGCCTGTTCGCTGGTCGGCCTCGCGCACCCGTTCCGATACGAAGATACCGACGCGGCGCTGGCGCTCGCTCCCGAACTCGACGCCATCGAACGCTGTTACCCGTACGGACGCGAGGTCGATTTCGAACCGCTGGACCGACTCGTCGACGAATACGGGCTAGTCGTGACCGGCGGCAGCGACACGCACGGGCCGACGGTCGGGGACGTGGGCGTCTCGGAGACGACGTACGAGCGGTTTCGGACCCGACTCTGAGGACGGCGTCACCACCCGTCGGACGACCGTCGCACGTCGCCGTCAAACGAACCGGTAACGCAGGCTTAAACCCTGTCGAGCCCCAAGCGGTGGTATGTACTGCCACTACTGCGACCGCAAGGCCGCCTACGCCGCCGAGAAAGACGGCGTCAAGGTCGGACTCTGCGAGGAGCACTTCCGTGAGCGTATCGAGGAACTCGCGGAGTCCGATGAACTCGCCGCCCTCCGCGAGCAGATAGACGTCGATCGAACCGAGTGAACCGTCGGAATCGACCCGTCCTCGCGGTCGTGTAGTGGGCATCCTCGCCGCTACGTCGCTCGACGGTCTCCGTGCGCCTCCGCCCTCGGACGGTCCCCTGGTCCCTCGCCCTCCAACAGCCCGAGAACCTTCGCCTCTCGGCTCTTTTCGACTCCCAGACATCAGTCGCGACCTCGTGACCCTACAGCAGATAGTCGAAGCCGAGATAGAGCGCCGCCAGAATCGTCTCGAAGGAGAGCGTCCCGAGTGCCGACAGGAGGACGAACCGACGGTCGTCCATCTCCGCGAGCCCCGCCGGGACCGTCAGCATTCCCCGGGTGAACAGCAGGGTGTTGCTCGCCGGAACCACCAGCGGTCCCCAGCGAGCGAACCAGCCGTCGAAACGGTCCAGACGGCGCTCGCTCACGCGGAACCACCGCTTTTCGAGCAGGTACTCGCGACCCCCGCGCTGGGCGACCTTGAACAGCGCGTACTGGCCGATGGTCGCGCCGACGACGGCGACGCCCACGATGGCCAGCGTCGTCGACAGCGAGTCACCGATGAGAAAGAGCGCGGCGGGGACGACGAGTTCGCTCGGCATGAAGTACATGAGCATCGCGCCCTCCAGAACGAAGACGAAGAGGAGGACGAGGAGGGCGTACTCAGATGTGAAGAGGTCCCGAAGCTCGGGCGGCAGTTGGCCGAACTGGAGGGGAATCGACCACGGCATGAGTTTCTGTACCCCCGTCGCCGATAAATCGTTTGTGTCATGCTCCATCGGCTGGGGGTGGTAGCTCGGGCGAACGATGTGATTTTCACCGCCGAACTCGAAGCCCCGCGCATGAACCTGCCCGACCGCCCCCGTCGACTCAGAACCGACGGTATCCGACCGCTCGTACGCGAGACGCGCCTCGACGCGACCGACTTCGTCGTTCCGGTGTTCGTCGATGCGACGATAGACGAGCGCGTGCCCATCCCGTCGATGCCGGGCCACGACCGGATCCCCGTCTCGGAAGCCGTCGCGCGCGTGGAGGAGATACTCGACGCGGGCATCCGGGCCGTGATGCTGTTCGGTATCCCGGAGTTGAAGGACGCGCGTGGGACGCGCGCGTGGGCCGAAGACGGCGTCGTCCAGCGGGCGACGCGCGCCATCACCGACCAAACTGACGCGTACGTCATCACCGACGTCTGCTTCTGTGAGTACACCGACCACGGTCACTGTGGAGTCATCGAACCAGACGCACGTGAGAACCCCAGACTGACGGTGCAGAACGACGAGACGCTGGAGCTACTGGCGAAGACGGCCGTCTCACAGGCCGACGCTGGAGCCGACATGGTCGCTCCGAGCAGTATGACCGACGGCATGGTCGGAGCGATTCGGGCCGGCCTCGACGAAGCCGGTTTTCAGGACGTTCCAATCATGAGTTACGCCGTCAAGTTCGAGAGCGCGTTCTACGGGCCGTTTCGAGACGCCGCGGACGGTGCCCCGGCGTTCGGCGACCGACGTCACTACCAGATGGACCCCGCGAACGCTCGGGAAGCGCTCCGTGAGGCGCGACTGGACGTCGAGGAGGGTGCAGACGTGCTGATGGTCAAACCCGCCCTCTCGTATCTGGACGTCCTTCGGTCGGTGCGCGAAGAGACCGACCACCCCGTCGCCGCCTACAACGTCAGCGGCGAGTACGCGATGCTCCACGCCGCCGCCGAGAACGGGTGGCTCGACCTCGAAGAGACGGCGCTCGAATCGCTGCTGTCGATAAAGCGTGCCGGTGCAGACCTGATTGTGACGTACTTCGCCGAGGACCTCGTCGACCACCTCTGAGCCGAGGTTGGGTCGACACGCGCGTACTCAGCGGATGCGGGGGCGCGCGAGGCGCGAAATGCGCAAAGACGTGCAGAATTTGCCTGAACGAGTGTCCACTTTCGACGAATGAAACTGTGCGAAAATGGATGCCAAGACGTATTAATACATTTAATCTGATTAATAATTTCGCGATGAGCCTAATATTCGACATAGAATTTGTGATTTTGAACCTGAGAATTTTTATACATCCTAGTATTCACACTCAGACGTGATTTGGAACGATAACGAACTGAAAATGGGCGTATTAGCAACCAAATGTTTGGAATTTGTTGGGAGTGGTGCGGCGTGACGGGCGTCCTCCTCCAGGTGGACCCGGCGACGGTCGCGACCGGGGTCAACTACGTGTGGGTACTCGTGGTATCCTTCCTCATCTTCTTCATGCAGCCGGGATTCGCGCTGCTGGAAGCGGGGCAGGTGCGGGCGAAAAACGTCGGTAACGTATTGATGAAGAACATGACCGACTGGGCGCTCGGTGTGCTGGTCTACTTCATCGTCGGCGCAGGCGTCGCGACCATCGTCGGCGGATTGACCTCGCCCGGAGGCTTCTCGGCCGGTGGCGCGTTCAGCTACATCGGCGACTCGGGTGCGTGGATAGACTGGCTGTTCGGCGCTGTCTTTGCCATGACCGCCGCGACCATCGTCTCGGGTGCCGTCGCAGAACGGATGAACTTCAAGGCGTACGTGTTCTTCGCGGCGTTCATCACGGGGGTCATCTACCCCGTCGTCCAGGGTCTGACGTGGTCGGGCGGCCTGCTCGCCGGAAGCGGTTTCCTCGGACAGGCGCTCGGCGTCGGGTACCTCGACTTCGCGGGTGCGACGGTCGTTCACATGGTCGGTGGCGTCGCCGGGCTGGTCGGCGCGAAGATGGTCGGTGCGCGCAAAGGGCGTTTCGACGCGAACGGGAACAGCCAGCCCATCCCGGGACACTCGATGCTGCTCGCCGTCCTCGGAACGCTCATCCTCGCGTTCGGCTGGTACGGCTTCAACGTCGGCACGCAGGCGACGGTCCTGGCAGTCACCGAGAGCGGCGGTCTGGAGTTCATGGGGGCGGCACTCGGTCGTGTCGCACTCGTGACCACCCTCGGAATGGGGGCAGGCGCGGTGGCGGCGATGCTCGTCTCGACGTTCTGGCAGGGCAAGCCCGACCCGCTCTGGATGGCGAACGGATTGCTCGCTGGGCTGGTCGCCGTCACGGGTGCGGTCCCGCACGTCACGTGGTGGGGTGGGCTCGTCCTCGGTGCCATCGGCGGCGCAATCGTGCTTCCGGCGTACCGCTGGACGGTCGACACCCTGAAAATCGACGACGTGTGTGGCGTCTTCGCCGTCCACGGCGTCGCCGGTGCGGTCGGGACGGCGTTGATTCCGGTGTTCGCAGTCGGCGGGTTCCTCGGCGTGAACCAACTCGTCATGCAGGTAGCGGGCGTCGCCATCATCGCCCTGTGGACGATTGTGGCCTCTGCGGTGGTCTTCGGCGTCGCCGACGCGCTGTTCGGTCTCCGCGTCTCGGACGCAGAAGAGGACGAGGGGCTCGACCAGGGCGAACACGGCATCTCGGCGTATCCCGAGTTCGTCGGCGACAGCGGCCCCGGCATGGGGACGGGTGTCAGCACCGACGGTGGCGTGGTTCGAACTGACGGTGGTGACGACCGATGAGCAGTGAAGCAAACGACGGGGGAATCAAACTCGTGATGGCCATCGTCCGCCCCGACAGACTCGGCGCGGTGAAACGCGCCCTCGCTGACGTCGGCGCGCCCTCCCTGACGGTGACCAACGTCTCGGGTCGCGGCTCCCAGCCCGCCAAGAAGGGCCAGTGGCGCGGCGAGGAGTACACCGTCGACCTC
>JBNJGG010000124.1:0-8674 GCA_051747545.1 Halobacteriota archaeon
GCCAGGCTCAAATGATGCTCGTTTATCCGGTCACCCGCGTTGCCGCCATATTCGGGGCCAAGGTGATACCAGGGGGCGGAAGGCACGTCTTTTCCCCAGGGAGATCGAATTCACCGTCACCATCACAGACGGGAACGATGTCCCTAGTAAAGGGGAGACCGTCACCGTCGAGGGCACCGAAGACGTCGACGAACTCGGCGGTATCGAGGCCGGTGATACCGCCAAGACTGACGACGACGGCGAGGCGACGTTCACCGCCACGTCGGTCGACCCGGGCGAGTTCACCGTCGAGTTCAGCGAACCTGATGCCGGGACCGATACTGCGACCGCGACGTTCGAGTCGGGTGCCCCCGACGAGGTACGGCTCGTCGCCGACCCGGGCGATGAGACGGTCACCGCCGATGGCGAAGGCGTCATCTCATACACCGTGACCGTCCTCGATGCGAGGGTCAATCCCGTCAACGGAGTCGACGTCGTGGCCGACGGCTCCGAGGGGACCGCCATCGACGTCAACGGTGAGGGCGATACCGCGACCGCGACCACTGATTCCACTGGCAGAGTCGAATTCGCAGTCGCATCCACGGACGCACAAGCGGACGTTGGACTCACGTTCACCGAACAGACCGAAAACAACGACGCGACTGCCGAGGCGACTTTCGAAGCGGATGAACCCGCTGAACTCGACGTCGAGGTGACCGAGACGGAGGCGACTGCCGACGGGACAGACGAGGTCGAATTCACCGCGACGGTCACGGATGCAAACGATAATCCCGTCCCCGGTGTGCAAGTGCTCACCACCGACGACGGAACGGACGTCGACTACGCAGGTGACGACGACCAGGTGACTGACGAGAACGGAGAGGTGACGATCACGGCCACTTCGACCACCGTTCAAGACGACGTGACTTTCTCCTTCACGGAACAAGACCTGAAGCACGACGCGACCGCCGAGGCGGCGTTCGAAGCGGGTGCGCCTGACAGTATCAACGCCACGGTGACCGACGACGAGGCGACTGCAAATGGCACCGACGAGGTCGAATTCACCGTGACCGTCGAGGACGCACACGCCAACCCCATCGAAGGTGTGCAGGTCGAAACGACAGACGACGGCGAGGCCATCCACTACGACGGCGACGACGGCCAGGTGACTGATGAGGACGGAGAGGTGACGATTACGGCCACCTCGACAACCGCACAGGACGACGTGACCTTCAGCTTCGAAGAACAGGTCCAGAACCACGACGCGACCGCTGAGGCGACCTTCGAGGCTGGCGTGCCTACCTCGCTTGTCGTCGAGAATACCACCGAAACGGCTGGCGAAGCGGGTGAGATTCTCGTCGTACTCGAAGACGAGTTCGAGAACCCGGTTCCCGACGAAACGGTGGGCGTAGTCGACGCTGCTGGCATCGATGGCCTCGACGGCGCGACGGTGGACACCGACGAGAACGGCGAGGCGGCTTTCGCGTTTGCCGAGGGGATTGCAGATGACTACGACCTCGTCTTCGAGGTGGCGGTCGATTCGTCGTTCGAAACGACGAGTACCGTCACCGTCGAGGCGACCGATCCCGACTCACTCTCCGTCGACGACGTCACCCAGACCACTGGCGAGAGCAGTGAACTGACCGCGACACTCGTAGACGAGTTCGGCAACGAAATCGCGGACGAAGACGTCGAGGTCACGGATGCCGACGGTCTCGGTGGCATCGCCGACGGCGATACCGCCGACACCGACGAAAACGGCGAAGCGTCGTTCGATATCGACGAGGACGATGCCGGGATTTACACCGTCGAGTTCGAACTCGCCGCCGACGACTCGATCACCGACACTGCGACGGTTACCATCGAGACCGATGTGAGTGGCGGTAGTGGCGGCGGCGATGACAGGCCACAGAACGGCGAGAACGACGATGACGAGTTCCGAATTATCCGCGGAGACGTGGACGACGAAACGCGGTTCGAGGTAATCGCCGGAAACGACGACGAGGTCACTCTGGATGTTCGCGGGGACGATGGCGATTCGGACGACGAGAGCGATGGGGACGAGTCGACTACCGGCGAGCCGGACATCGAGAACGTCGCCGTCGACAGCATCTCGATCCGACCGACCAAGGACGGTCAGCGAGACTTCGATGTGATCGTCCGGGAGTGGAGCGTCGACCTCGGTGGGGACGAACCGGGTGAAGGGGGACAGGGCGGCACCGGCGAATCGAACGCAAACGGTGACGACACAAGTGAAGCCAGTGATGGCGCGAACGACCGCGCCCATCCGCGCGCCTTCCTCGAAGACACCGGCGCCTCGGCCATCGGATACGTCGAGGTGAACCACACGAACCCCGACGCCGACATCGAACACGTCACCTTCCGGTTCCGCGTGCACAAGACTTACCTAAACGAGACTGGCGTCGGCACCGAGTCGGTCGCGCTCTACCGCGACGAGACCGACCGCTGGAACGAACTCGACGCCAAGCAGGTCGACGAGACCGGCGAATACCACATCTTCGAGGCGACCTCGCCAGGCCTGTCGCTGTTTACCGTCGGTTCGACCCGCCCCGTCTTCGACGTCGACGAGGTGAAACTGGGCCGACAGGACGTCGACGTCGGCGAGACGGTCACCGTGGACGCGACCGTCCGGAACCTCGGCGGAGCCGACGGCACCCACGAGGTGGTACTTTCCGCAGATGGCGAGCGCGTCACGAGTGCGGAGGTCAGCGTCGAAGCTCGATCCACGGAGACGGTCGGGTTGTCGTTCGAACCGCGAGAAGCTGGCGAGTACGATCTGCTGGCAGACGACGAGGCCGTTGGCGTCGTGTCGGTCGAGGCTGTGAACGACGAGGTCAGCAGCGAGGCTAGCGGAGTGCGCGACGCGCTGACGGACGATACGACGGGGGATAGTCGCGAGAGCGATGGCGGCAGCCCCGAAATTGTCCTCGTGGTGGGACTGCTGGCGGCGGCCCTCCTGGCACTGTTCGCGGTGGGTCGCTGGCGACGACGCACTGAAGGAGAACAGGAGGATCCGGGCGGGCCATAATTCACCTCACGGCACAGCCTGTAGCCTCCCGACAGCGGTGAACCAATCGTTCGGGAATCCACAGCCGATACCGATACGATTATTGGTCGACAATCAACGGGCCGCAACGAGACGGCATCGCGCTCTACGACGCTGTCTTCGAGTCAGACGTAATTCTGCTGTGCGCAGCATTTTCTGCACAGGACTCGAGGTTTGCTCGGCAGGCGTTACGGATCCTCCGGAAAGCAGCAGATTTCGCCGAGAACGACGCTACGGGTTGGCCGGGGTTCGAAGCTTCTGGCTACGTGGGTCTCCCGAAGAACGAGTCGACCCCTTCCGGAGCGTGATCGGCCAGGGAGAACTGTTCTCGAATCCGGGTCTGAACGTGGTCTACGTGGGATTTTTCTACGTTTCCCCGTATGTCTCACGGTTCCTCTTTCTGGTCCTGTCCTGAGGGTTTCTCAAATCCAGAGATGGCATACAGCAGGTCCCGCTGAAATTCGGTCAACTGCTCTGTGGATACTACGACACGGTGATGAAAACCTTAGTAATGAGTTTCGCACGTCCATTGCTTGTAGTCCTGATAATCAGCGACGACGGCACTGTCTAGATAAGGAACGACAGGTCGAAGAGCTAGTGATTTATGCTACTCTCAAACCTGCTCAGAGAGAGTTTAGACACTGCTACGCTTGAATGTTGGCAGCGGGAGCGGCCGGCGACACCCCTCAGGGCGTTCGCCGTCCGTCTCCACGCGACCGGTTGTTCGCTCAGAGAAACAGAAGTGATTCTCCGTTACCTTGGTGTTAAACGGTCTCATCAGACGATCTGGCAGTGGGTACATCGGCTGGTAGACAGCGTTCCAGACCCGTCGTCGGCGTCGCCGACGCGGGTCGCAGTCTACGAGACCGCTGTCCGAATCAACGGTGAGCTGGCTCGGTTGTATGCTGCAATAGATCTCGACAAAGTTACTGCTTGGCGTCAGCTTCTCCGAACGCCTGGCACCGATCCAGCAACTGAATTTCTTCGGCAGTTCACCGAGAAACGTGATCTCTCAGACACCAAATTTCTCGTGGATTGCTACGGCTATCTGACTGTCCTCTTTCGATTAGACTTGAGCGGTCATCTGGATTAGTTGACCGAAACCTCATCGAAAAGTGGTTTCACACGCTCAAAAGGAGAATCGATCGCTTTCATCACTCGTAGACCGGCAGTCGGGCTGCCGTCGCCCAATGGCTTGCACAGTTCGTGCCCTACTATAACTTCCAACGACCGCATCAAGCGTTAGATAATCGAACGCCAGCTGCGATTGTTAACTAGACAGTGCCTAGAGAAGCCATCTCCATATGTGTTGACATATTTTGAAGGCGGAACAGCTGTTCTGTCGAGTTAGTCCTGCGGAACCGTCTGAGCTGATTCCCCCGGCGCAGGGGCAGGTGGTTCGTGTGTCCCAAACTCGGGGTGGGTCTCTTCCATCCACACGTACACGATCGCCCCGGAGACGAACATCAGGACGGCGGTCATGTAGAATGCGGCTTCGGCGTTCACGAACTCCATCGAGAGGCCGATGAGGATCGCGCCGACGCCGTACCCCGAGTCACGCCACATTCGGTAGACGCCCATTCCGGTCGCCCGCCACGTCGGGTGGGCGGCGTCGCCGGGGACGGTCATGAGATTCGGGTAGAGCAACGCCATCCCTAGGCCGGAGACACCCGAGAGCACGGCCCACGGGAGGTACCCTTCGACGAGGACCATCCCGAGGACGCCTGTGCCGGTAAGGAACATCCCTGCGACGACTGGCGGACGGCGACCGATACGGTCGGCGAGCCCGCCGGTCGCGATTTGCAGGAAGTACATCGCGCTGTGGACGCCGACGATGAACCCGACGGCTGCAATTCCGAGCCCCTGGCTCGT
Organism: Halobacteriota archaeon; assembly: GCA_051747545.1. Classification (GTDB taxonomy): domain Archaea; phylum Halobacteriota; class Halobacteria; order Halobacteriales; family Haloferacaceae; genus JBNJGG01. Next base: position 4,919 of record JBNJGG010000124.1, read on the forward strand.
GAGATACAGCGGGACGGCGAGCCAGAACAGCGTATCGACGAACTTCTCGATGTGACCCGCCTGTGCCGCGGCGAACAGCGTCTTGTCGCCGTAGGTCGCCCGCTTCAGCACCTCGCCGAACGGGAGGTTCGCGTCGTGGTGGTCTTCGTCGTCGATCTCTACCTCCGCGAGTTGGACCGTCTCCTTGATCAGGAAGACCGAGATGAGGAACGCCAGCACGACGACGACGGCGAGGAAGTAGAACGGCTCGGGCCTGAGGCTCGTCTGGGCGGCGATGACGCCCGTGACCCACGCACCGACGGCGACGCCGCTGTACCCGAAGGCCTCGTCGATGCCGACGGCGAGCCCTCGCTGCTCGGGCCCCGCGATGTCGATCTTTGCGTTGATGGCCATACTCCAGGTCAACGCCTGGTTGATGCCCAGCAGGATGTTCCCGACGGTGATCCAGCCCCAGCTCGGGGCAAAGATGAGGATAACCGGCAGGGGGAGTGCGGTCACCCACCCGAGGACGAGTACGGGTTTGCGGCCGTACTCGCTGCCCCACTTGCCGGCGTAGAGGTTGAGCAGTCCCTTGACGAAGCCGAACGAGACGACGAACGAGCCGATGACGAACAGCGACTCGACGCCGAGGACGTCACGACCCAAAACGGGCACGACGGCACGTTCGGACCCGATGGTCAGCCCGGTGGCGAACACCAGGAGGACGTGGAGTGAGAACTGCCCGAGGTGCTCGCGGATGCCCTGTTTGAGTTCAGTTTCTGTACTCATCGATCACTCCGCTGCGCAGTTGTTGGGACCCAGTTCGAGCTCGGCCAGTTCGTCGGCGGGGACTGATTCCTGTCCCACGTTCGTCCGTTTGACGCGTTCGTAGTTCGGCGGATGATTCGGGATATCTGACGCGAGTTCCTGGATGAATTCCTCGCGGTCGCGGCCGAGGTCCTCGTTCCGCTCTCGGACCTCGCTCAGCGTTGCGGTCGCTGGCGGTTCCGGCGAACCGGGATCGTGTGCCGGTAGGACGAGCGCGTCGTCTGGCCGGTCTTGGAGCCGCTGGAGGTTCTCGTAGAGGGTCGCCGCGTTCTGCTCGACGTTGGAATCCTCGATTCCAGCTTCGACGCCAAGTTCGACGCGGCCCACGCTCTCGTGGAAGAGCGTGTCGCCCGTAATCAGTGCCGATCCGTCGATATCGAACGAGACGCTTCCTTCGCTGTGTCCCGGCGTGTGGATGACCTCGATACCGAGGCTGCCGACCGCTACAGTCTGTTCATCATTGATGGGAGACGCGTCGATTGCCAGTGCATCCTTCGGGTGGAGGTAGTAGGGGACGTCGTGACGATCGGCCAGTTCTGCAGCTCCTGAAACGTGGTCGGCATGGGCGTGCGTGTCGAAGACACCGACGAGTTCGGCGTCGTACTCGTCGAGAATCGCCTCGTATTCCTCGAGGTAGTGCGACGGGTCGAAGACGGCGACTTCACCATCCGAGATGAGGACGTGTGAGAGGCAGCCTTTCCCCGGCCGCGCGACCTGAACGAGCGTTCCATCGAGGTCGACAGAGACCGACACATGGCGGTGAACGCGACTCCACCCGTTCATTCCGTCTTCGAGCGTCGCCGCGTTGTAGTCCATCTCTTGGAGGACGTCCGCTGCCGTCTCCGCGGCGATTCCTGCACCACAGACAGTAACGATCTGTATCTCCTCAGGGAGGTCCGAAAGCGCGTCCTTGGCTTCGTCAGGGTCGTCAGCTAGCTCGTCGTAGACGTCGACGTTGACGCTACCCGGTACGTGCCAGTCATCGAACTCTTCTTGGTGACGAATGTCGACTACGAGCAGGTTGTTTTCTTCGTCCTGCAGTCGTTCGCCGAGTTCCTCGGGGGAAATATCCGACATCAGTGTCATTCGGTATGAGTAGTAGTAGAATATAGGTACTGCCGGACATGACCGGCACTGTTAATTTTGTACAGACGAATGTATCTCTATGAGTCTCTACGAGGCCTCGTTCCGCGTCAAACACGAGTGTCCGTATCGAGAGATCTCCGAGCGGTATCCGGATCTCACGATTCGTGAGTGGTATCTGGACGACTGCCAAGTAATCGAAATCACAGCGCCGGGATCTCCGACTGACGATCTCCTCGACGAGATTGACCGCTTGGGGACGGTTCTTCACGAGTCAGTCGACGATGCTGGCCTCCACGTCGTCACGCAATCGTGCCTCTGCTCACTGGAAGACTCCATCATCGAACGGTTCGAAGCGCACAATTGCCTGTACCAGCCGCCGACGATCCATCGTCAGGGGTGGGAACACTACTCCGTGATTGCCTTCGACGAGGGTGATATCAGGGCACTTCTTGGCGAGTTAAAGGCCGACCGCGACATCGAGGTCCTCTCGAAGACGGCGATTACAGAACAGCGAATCCCGCACAGTATGTTAGCCCCGGTCGACCAGTTGTTCGAAGACGTGACCGAACGACAGATGGCGGCGCTCCGGTTGGCCTTGGAGAGCGGCTACTACGAACAACCCCGGAAGACGTCACTCCGTGAACTTGCCGACCAGACCGCAGTCGCTCGTTCGACGTACGAAGAACACCTCCGGAAGGCGGAGAACAAGATTCTCACGAACGCCGGACAGTTCTTGCGGCTGATCACGGCCACGTCGACAGCGGACCCATTAGAGGTCGAAAAGACTCGCCGAGCTGAGCAGGCTGCCGACTAACTGAACCTCATCACGATGGACGGTGTTCCGGTTAGCCGATTGTGAGTACCTTATCGGCATCCTCGACGACTCCGAGGCAGTCCTGCATCGTCGCCCGTGGTCTGAGGTCGTCCGCTTCGAGACCGCGGGAGTCGAGACACGTTCCGCAGGCGAGGAGTTCTCCTCCACCCCGAGTGTATTTGACCATTACACCGTGGGGATTGAATTTCTCGTGTTCGAGGTCCGGTGCCTCGACGCCGTCGCCGAGGAGAAATACCTCGACAGTGTGGTCTGCATCGAGCGCTGTGTTTGCGAGACGGAACGCGTTCCAGACGCGTTCGGGATCGTTCGTCTCCAGGATGATTCCCATGTCCATACAGAAACTTCGGTGATCAGTGACTTGAACGTAAGTGGTAGTTCTCAAACAAGAGGAATTGGGACTTCCAATTGTGAGGGGACATAGCCTCTACTCCGAGGTGGAGTGACCAAAACTGATGTTGACTCTCGTCCTGATGAGTGACGGACAGGAGGACAGCCAGTACCGGGGTGATCGCCTACACGAACAGTGGAACCGCCGACGAAAGACTTCCTCCAGAGCCGATGGCCACGGTGCCGCTGCCGGCATAGATAGAAACTTGATAGCGTTGGAGTCAGTCGCACGCGTTCATCACGACGTTCTCCGGGAGAGTGTGCTAACCCGCCGCCGACCTCGTCGACGAGGTAACGTACTGGACGGTGACCGACGACGCCGAGCCCCTCGAAGGATACAGGGGCTACGAGCGGGCGACTGCGCTGTTCAACGAGCACCTCGGCGAAGAGGCAAGAGGTGTGGCGCGAGCACGCCCCCGAGGAATCACACCCCAGCGTTAATGACGAACAGTGACGGCCGAAGAATCGCCGATCTTCGAGCGTGGAGGTGTCGTCTACGGAGATGATCCGTTCAAAGGAGGGAGACGCTCGTCCCTGGATGATTCTCTCGAACCACGAAAAACGCCCGTTCCACGGCGACCAGTACGTCGCGCTGACGTTGACGTCGAAGAACTCCAGTAACTTCGCAGAGGTTCGTTAGA